>DAHUZE010000097.1 GCA_027306755.1 Acidimicrobiaceae bacterium
CCATCCGGGCGGGCGGCGGCGTCGGGTCGGGCGGCCCTGCGCCAGGCGACGGCCAGGCGTGCACCCCCGAGCGGTGAGTCCGAGACTGTCCAGCTGGCTCCGGACAGGCGCACGACCGAGTCCGCGATGGCGAGACCCAGGCCCGCCCCGCCCGCTTCGGCCGTGGCCCGGTGAAACCGGTCGAACACGGCGGCCCGCTCCGCCGGCGGGATCCCGGGGCCACTGTCGTCCACCCGCAGGACGACCCGGCCCTGGCCGGTCGACACGGTCACGGTGGCGTACCCCTCGGCGCCGGCGTACTTGCAGGCGTTGTCGATGAGAACGCCGGCCAGGCGGTCCACCCACACCGGCGGCACCTGCACCGCGGCTGCGCCATCGTCTTCCTGGTCGAAGCACAACGTGACCCCGCGCTGCTCGGCCAGCGCCTGGAACCGGTCCACGCAGCTGGCGGCGATCTCGGCCACGTCGGCGCGCTCACTCCGTTCCAGGTCGACTCCCCCCGCATCGGCCCGCGCCAGCCACAGCAGGTCGTCCACGATCCGGCGCAGCCGGCGCCCCTCGTCGCCGATCCGCTCGAGCACTACCTGGTACTCGCTCGGGCTCCTTGTCCGCCGGAGTGCCAGATCGACCTCCGCCTCCACCACGCTGAGCGGCGTGCGCAGCTCGTGCGATGCGTCCGCGGTGAACTCGGCCTGGCGCCGGCGGAGCTGCTCCAACGGGGCCGACGCCCGCAGCCCGACCACGAGCGCGCCCGTGAAGACGGCAACGATCAGCAGCAGCCCGAAAAGGAACTCCGGCAGCAGCAGCGCGGCGTCCACCCGGCCGACGGTGCTGACGCTCTGCCCGGCGACCACCCACCAGGACCGGTAGCGCACGGCGTCGAGCCGGAAGGATGTGGACCGCACCGTGACCGTGACCGGCGTCGTGCTCCATGAGCGGCGGGGCAGTGACGGCGCGCCGATGGTCAACGGCTGCGCCACGCCTGTTGCGGCCACCTTCCACTCGAAGATCCGCTCGTTGTCCGAGTCCTGGTCCCCGTCAACCCGGTGGATGGCACCCGGCGTCACCCCGCCGGCCACCACGTCGGTCAGCACCCGCTGGAGCCTCGTGTCGGCCTCGGTCACCAGGCGGTTGTTCACGAACTCACCTAGGCCGAAGGCGCACAGCGTGTAGCCGGCGGCAACGATGGCCGCGGTCGCCAACGCGACGCGCGCCGCGTGTGCGCGCCGGCCGAGCGGCTCGGTGCTCTGGAGGCGGCTCACGGACCCACCAGCTTGTAGCCCGTCCCCCGCACGGCCTGCACGGCCACATCGCTGTCCCCCAGCTTGGAGCGGAGCCGGCCGACGTGGACGTCGATCGTGTTGGAGCCGATGGCGTCGGCCTCGTCCTCCCACACCTGCACGGCGATGGTCCGCCGCGTGACGACCGAGGGGAAGCGCCGCAGGAGGAGCTCGAGGATCCCCAGCTCCGTCGCGGTGAGGGCCACGGGCTCCCCCCCCACCGTCACCTCTCTCGTTGCCGGGTCGAACACGACGCTGCCCAGCCCCAGGCGGGGAGCCACCATCAGCGCCGGCCGTCGCTGGAGGGCCTCCAGCCGGGCCAGGAGCTCGTCGAAGTCGAACGGCTTCACGAGGTAGTCGTCGGCCCCCGTCCGCAGGCCCGCCACGCGGTCAGCCGTGGTGTCGCGCGCCGTCAGCATGAGGATCGGCGTCCGGAGCCCCGCCTGGCGCACCGCCTCGATCACCTCGAGCCCGGTCAGGCTCGGCATGCGCCAGTCGAGCACGGCCACCTCGTAGTCGTAGGCGCGCAGCCACTTCACGGCCTCGGCGCCGTCGGCCACGGTATCCACGACGTAGCCGTTCTCCTTGAGACCGCGTTCGAGCACCGATCGCAGCGACCGGTCGTCCTCGGCGACGAGCACCCTCATGACGCCCCCACCCATCTAGCCTACGCAGGGACGATGACGGCCCGGTGACGGGGCCGCCGGGGCTGGCCCAGCGGTCTCGGCCCACCGGGCCTCGGCTGGGGGGCGAAGATGGCGCCGTGAGCCGACGGAGCGCCGGACTGCTTGTCTACCGCCAACCCGTGCCGGACCGCCTTGCCGGGATCCAGGTGCTGCTCGCTCATCCCGGGGGCCCCTTGTGGTCCCGCCGCGACCACGGATGGTGGTCGGTCCCGAAGGGTGAGATCGGCCCCGGGGAGGAGCCGCTGGACGCAGCCGAGCGCGAGTTCTCCGAGGAGCTGGGCGTGCCCCCGCCAGCGGGCGTCCGCAGCTTCCTGGGAGAAGTTGTGCAGGCGGGCGGCAAGCACGTGCTCGCCTACGCGGTGGAGGGTGACCTGGACCCCGCAGCCGTGGTCCCCGGCACCGTGGACATCGAGTGGCCTCCCCGGTCGGGCCGCACCCTGTCGATCCCCGAGGTGGACCGGGTCGAGTGGTTCAGTCTCGTTGAGGCCCGGGACAGGTTGCTGGGGGGCCAGTTGCCGTTCCTGGACCGGCTGGAGCAGCTGCTGGGGATGGCGGCGGGCGGGGCGGCAGGTCGGCCACCGGCTCGATAGGGTGCCCGGAAGCGGCCGGCTGTACGGCTGTGCAACCGGGCGATCGGCCGACCGGGCATCTGGGCAGCCGGAGCGGAGCCGCGAGTCCGTGCGGTGCGGAGGCGAGTCAGGAGGGGTGTCAGCGATGCCAGCAACGGTGCGCGGGGTGATCGCCCGCTCCAAGGGCGAGCCGGTGGACGTGGTACCCATCGTGGTCCCCGACCCGGGCCCGGGCGAGGTGGTGGTGGACATCGCAGCGTGCGGAGTGTGCCACACCGACCTCCACTACCGGGAAGGGGCGATCAACGACAGCTTCCCCTTCCTCCTCGGGCACGAGGCGGCGGGCCACGTCTCAGACGTGGGCGACGGGGTCTCGCACCTCGCTCCCGGGGACTTCGTGGTCCTGGCCTGGCGGGCTCCCTGCGGGGCGTGCCGCTCGTGCCGCCGGGGTCGTCCGTGGTACTGCTTCGACAGCGCCAACGCCCGCCAGCCGATGACGTTGGAGGACGGCACCCCGCTGAGCCCGGCCCTCGGCATCGGCGCCTTCTGCGAGAAGACGCTCGTGGCCGCCGGCCAGGCCGTTCCGGTGGATCCCCGAGCCCGGGCCGAGGCGGTCGGGCTGATCGGGTGCGGGATCATGGCCGGCTACGGAGCCGCCGTCAACACCGGCGGGGTGTCCACGGGCGACACGGTGGCCGTGATCGGCTGCGGCGGCGTCGGGGACGCCGCAATCGCCGGCTCGAGCATCGCCGGCGCACGGATGGTCATCGCGGTGGACGTGGACGACCGCAAGCTCGAGTGGGCCAAACGGTTCGGCGCCACCCACACGGTCAACTCGTCCACCACGGATCCGGTGGAGGCCATCCGGGGTCTGACCGAGGGCAACGGCGCGGACGTCGTGGTGGAGGCCGTAGGCCGGCCTGAGACGTACCGCCAGGCGTTCTTCGCCCGGGACCTGGCGGGAACCCTGGTCCAGGTGGGCGTCCCGGACCCGTCCATGACCGTCGAGCTGCCGATGATCGAGATGTTCGGCAGGGGCGGTGCCCTCAAGTCGTCCTGGTACGGGGACTGCCTGCCCACCCGGGACTTCCCCCGCCTCGTCGACCTCTACCGCACGGGCCGCTTGGACCTGGACGGCTTCGTGTCCGAGACCATCGCCCTGGGAGACGTGGAGGAGGCGTTCGGCCGTATGAAGCGCGGTGAGGTGCTGCGCTCGGTCGTGGTCCTGGGCTCGTAACGCGCTCAGGCGCCGTCGGGCGGGGTGGCCTTCAGGTAGCCCAAGCCCCCCGCGGCCGCACGGACGTGGACGGCGAAGAGCCGCCGCTGGGCCCCCATGTCGCCGTTCCAGGCGGCCACGCACAGGCTCGGAGCCACGTTGGCCAGCGCCAGCAGCGCACCGGCCGCGCCGCATGCCCCGGCCACCGCCAGGTGCGTAGGGCTTCCGACGTAGACCCGCACCCCGGCCTCCACCAGCTCGGCCAGCCGGTTGGAGCTTCCCGACGAATCCTTGATCCCGTCCACGTCCAGCGCCGGGACCGTCCCCGTCTCGACGCCTGGCGGCGAGACGGCCGGAAAGTGGTAGGCGAGCAGCGGGATGCCTCCGGACGCCCGGCGCGCCTCGGCGTAGTAGCCGACCGGCTCGGCGTCACCCGGCGCCAGCACCAGCAGGGCGTCCGGGGCACTTGCGGAAGCCACGGCCCGGGTGGTCTCCAGACCCCGGCCGGCGCTCGGGTTGCCGGTCCCCACGATCACGGGCGTCCGGGGGATCGCGGCCTTGACCGCCGTCACCAGCGCCACGCGGTCGTCTACGGACAGGCGCAGGGCCTCCCCCGTCGTTCCGGACACGAGGACGGAGGCGATGCCGAGCGCCACGCAGGCTTCGGCCCGGGCCACCGTTGCGGGGACGTCCACCGCTCCGTGGGCAGAGAAGACGGTCACGAGGGCCACGCCGACGCCGGCGGGAAGCGGGCCGCGCCGCGAGGGCGACGGCGAGTGCGGCGGCAGCGGGTCCGCCGCCACGGACGCGCCGTCAGCGGGTACGGGGTGCGGGAGGCTCATCTGCTCACCATAGGGCGCGCCGTCCCGCCTGAGCGGGAGCGCGACGCCGTGGCCGGAGGCAACCGGGTCCGGCCGTCATCGCACCGACATCTCGCCGCACGCGGCCCGACGCGCAGATGTAGCCAGAAGTTAAGGCGGCGGTCACGAAGGCGTCGCGGTCGGATAACGGCGCCCCCGTAGGTTGCGAGCGACGCCGGACCCCCGGTCGCGCAAGGAGGAACCCGAGTGCCAGCAACGTGTTCGCCGCGCCCGGCGCGGCGCGAAGCCGCCCGCAACCACCGCGGACGCGCCCGCCTCAGGCTGCGGACGGTCGTCACCGGTCTTGCGTGCGCCGGCCTGGGTGCGACCGCCCTGACGGTGGCCGGCCTGACCGTCGCGACCGGGACGGCCCTGGCGGCCAAGAAGAAGGTCCCGCTCGTCGTCTACTCGGCCCAGGGCTACGACAACGCCGTCGTCCACGCCTTCCAGGCCGCCACCGGGATCCCCACCCAGCTCGACACAAACTCCACCGGCCCGCTGCTGGCCCAGATCCAGGCATCCAGGAACAACCCGCACTGGGGCCTCCTGTGGGTGGACGGGCAGACAGCCTTTGCCGAGCTCGACAACCAGCACATGCTGGTGAAGGGCTTCGAGCCCAACGTCAAGTGGAACACCCTTGGCAAGCAGGTCATCCCCAAGGACAAGAGCTTCGTCCCCACCGGGATCACCTTCATGACCCCCATCCTCTACACAGCGAAGAAGGTGGCGAGGCCCCCCACCTCTTGGACAACACTCCTCACGGCCAAGTGGAAGGGCAAGGTCGGGATGAACACACCCTCGCAGTCGGGTCCGACCTACCCGTTCATCGCCGGCATGATGACACATTTCGGAGGGGTCACAAAGGGCAAGCGCTTCTTCGAGAAGCTCAAGGCCAACGGACTCGTCGTCAACCCCACGAACGGCACAACGCTGCACGCGCTCACCAGCGGCCAGATCAGCGTGGCCCTGGTGCAGAGCTCCGCAGCCGTGGGGGCCCTGCACACAGACCCGACACTGAAGATCAAGTACGTGAACCCGGTTACCATGATCCCGGGGAACATCGGGATCGACGCCAAGATGACAAAGACGGAGATTGCTGAGGCGAAGCAGTTCGTCAAGTTCGTGCTCTCGAAGCTGGGGCAGGCGGTGATGAAGACAGGGACACCGACGGGCGACTCGCTCTTCTACCCCGTCTTGCAGAAGGATGCCCCTCGGCCGGGCCTGCCTTCCCTGTCGTCGGTGAAGGCCCTGCACACCGACCCGTACAAGTGGGGGCCGAAGGAGACCACAATCAACACCTGGTTCGTCAACACAATCACCAAGTGACGAACGTTCAGGCAGAAAGGCACGGCGGCGCCATCGTGGCGAACGACCTGTGACGCTCACCGAGTCGCCCATCGGACACCCCGGCCCCCCAGTCGAGGGGGCCGGGGTGTCGCGCCCCACAGGTCGGAGCGGCCCTCGGGGCCTCGGCTCTCGACTCTCGGCCACCCGCCTGGGCCAGGCGACGCAGGCCCTCAAATTCGGGCTCTGGGGCCTGGTGGCGCTGTTCATCCTCGTTCCCTGCGCGTGCTTCCTCGCCTTGTCGGTTTCCCCGCGGCTCTTCGACCAGGGGCCTCAGTGGTTCACCCTCACGTACCTCAAGACGATCTTCTCCGGCACCACCGCGGTGTCGGTGGTGAACTCCCTGTGGGTGAGCGCTGCCGCCGGCGCCATGGGCCTCGCCATCGGCCTTCCCATCGCATGGCTGGCGGGTCGCACGACCCTCCCTGGGCGCCGGTTCGTCGCCATCGGGATGTGGATGGTGGTCTTGCTCCCCTCGTGGCTCCCGGCGATCGGCTGGGAGCGGTTGGTCGCAGCCGGCGGCGTCCTCGACCGCTTCGGTCTCGGGTCCTCCCTCGTGACACACGCCATCATGGGGCCGTTTGGCGTCGTACTGGTGCTGGGCCTGCGCTGCGCACCGTTCACGTACCTCACCGTCACCGCCTCACTGGCGGGCCTGGGCCAGGAGTTCGAGGACGCGGCACGCGTCCACGGCGCGTCGAGGATGGGGGCACTGCGGTTGGTCCTGCCCATCCTGGCTCCAGCGATCTGGTCGGCCCTGGCCATCGGCTTCGCCGAGTCCATCAGCGATTTCGGCGTCGCCGACACCCTGGCCTACCAGTCGCACTTCTCGTTGGCCACGTACCAGCTCTACGGCGCCATCGCCAACTTCCCAGCGAACTTCCCGGCGGCGGCGGCCATCGGCCTGGTCCTCGTGGCGTCGGTCGGCCTCCCGCTGGCTCTGCAGGCCCGGGCGCTCAGGGGCCGCTCCTACGCCGTGCTCTCCGCCCGGACCCGCCAGGCCGTGCGTCGCCAGCTCTCGAAGAAGGGGGCCGTGCTGGCGACGGCGGCCGTGGCCCTCTTCTACCTCGTCGCCCTGGGCGCGCCCGCCGTCGGAGCCATCACCGGGTCGCTCCTGGCCGACTTCGGCGCCTCCAGCAAGCTGACGTTCACCAACTACTCAGCGGTGCTGCACCAGCCCGGCGTGCTCGGGCCCATCGAACGGTCGCTCGTGTACGGGATCATCACCGCATCGATCACGGTCGTGGCCGGATTCATGGTGGCCCGACTCCTTTCCCGCAAGCGCACCAAGGCCACGAACATGTTGGACTTCCTCCTCCTGGCCACCGTGGCGCTGCCGGGCGTTGTCTTTGCCGCCGGGTACATCTACGCCTACAACCTGCCGATCCTCTCCCACCTCGGCATCAACCTCTACCAGACGGTCACGCTGCTGGTCATCGGGTACGTAGCCTCAAGCCTGCCCACCAACGCCCGCGTCCTGGTCGGCCCGGTGTCCCAGGTCCAGCCCTCGCTGCACGACGCCGCGCGAGCCCACGGCGCCGGGGCGCTCCGGGCGTGGGCGAGCGGCGTCCTGCCTGCGGTGTCCAGACCGGTGGTGATGGCCTGGCTGTTCACCTTCTGCGGCATCTTCCTCGAGCTGCCCATCTCCCAGCTCTTGTACGCACCAGGCTCGCCGCCGCTGTCGGTGTCGATCAACCTGAACCTGACCACGTACCATTACGCCATCGGCATGGCGCAGTCCGTCATCGCCGTCGGCATCGCACTTGCTGTGGTAAGTGTCGTCCTGTTGGCCTACCGGCTGCTGGCCCCCGCCGGCTGGCGGCGGATCGGAGCTACCACCCGTGGCTGAGCGCCTTGTCGTCGAGAACGCCTCGAAGGTATACCCCGGTGGCAACCACGCCCTGCGCGGGCCGTCGTTCACCGTGGATCCGGGCACGTTCATGGTGCTGCTAGGCCCTTCGGGCAGCGGGAAGACCACGCTCCTGCGCTCGCTGGCCGGGATCGAGCGGCTGACGTCGGGTCGGGTGGTGATCGGCGCCACGGTCGTTGCCGATGGCAAGACCCACCTGCCGCCAGAACGCCGGGACCTCTCGATGGTGTTCCAGGACTACGCCCTGTGGCCGCACCTGAACGCCAGGGACAACGTGGCCTTCGCCCTGCGCCGCCACCGCCTGCAGCGCCAGGCGGCCCGCCAGCGGGCCCACGCCATGCTCGAGCGGGTGGGACTCGGTCACCTGTCCGAGCGGTACCCCACCGAGCTCTCCGGGGGCGAGCAGCAGCGGGTGGCCCTGGCCCGCGCCCTGGTGGCCGACACGGGGCTGCAGCTGTGCGACGAGCCCCTCTCAAACCTGGACGCCGACCTCCGGGAGCGCATGCGGATCGAGATCTCGGCGCTGGTCCGCGAGGCCGGCGCCACCACCATCTACATCACCCACGATCAGCAGGAGGCCTTTGCCCTGGCCGACCAGGTTGGCGTGCTCCAGGACGGCCTCCTCGTCCAACTCGGGACGCCCGAGGAGATCAACAGCGCGCCGAAGACGCTGTTCGTCGCCCGGTTCACCGGTCTGGCCGGCGAGCTGGCGGCCCGAGTGACGGCTCCGCCGGCGATCGACGGCACCGTCCAGGTGACAACCCTGGACGTCCCGTGCGTTCGACCCATCAGCGTACGGGTCGGCCCCTCCGCCGGAGGCGTCGGCGGAGCCAGCAGGTCCAGCGGCGCCACAGGGTCCGGCATCCCGGCCGAGGGCACCATCGCGGTGCGGCCCACGGCCGTGCGGCTGTGCGCCACGGACGCAGCCGTCGCCCACCTGGTGGCCACGGTGGCGGACACCGCCTTCAGGGGTCGCCACTACGAGCTGGTGGTGGACCTGCCCGGCGGCCGGAGGCTCTCGGGCGTGCTGAGCGAGCGGCGGGTCCCCCGGGGCACGGCCGTGGGCCTCCAGCTCGACGCGGCCGGCAGTATCCTGTTCCCTGGACGCGGCGAGGCGTCCCTGCCCCTGCCGGCGTCCGCTGCCGCGGTCCCGGCACGAAGGGACCGCCGAGAGCAAATGGCGCCGACCGGACCCGTTCCCCCGGTCACCGCAGGCCGCCCGTGAGCGCCACCATCGTCCTGCTCCTGGCCGTCTTCGGGGCCAGCTGCGTGGAGGCGGTCGAGGCCCTCACCATCGTGCTCGCATCGGGGACCACCCGGGGTTGGCGCTCGGCCATGGAGGGAACGGCCGCTGCCCTTCTCCTGCTGGCCGTGCTGGTGGGGGGCGTCGGGGTGCCGCTGGTCCACTACGTCCCGATCGACACCCTGCGGGTGGTGGTGGGCGCGCTGCTGCTCGTGCTGGGGCTCTCCTGGCTGCGCAAGGCCATCCTTCGGGCCAGCGGCCACAAGGCCAAGCACGACGAGGACGCCATCTACCAACAGACCACGGCGTCGCTCCGGTCCGGCGGGACGGCCGACGGCCGGCGGGACGGCGTCGGCTTCGCGGTGGCGTTCAAGGGCGTGTTCCTCGAGGGGATGGAGGTGGTCCTCATCGTCATCAGCCTGGGTGCCAGCCAGCACAAGCTGGGTGACGCGGCCCTCGCGGCGGCTGCTGCGGTCGTCGTGGTCACCGCCGCCGGGCTGCTGGTGGCCCGCCAGCTGTCCGGCGTCCCCGAGAACACCATCAAGACGGTGGTGGGGATCATGCTCACGAGCTTCGGGCTCTTCTGGATGGGTGAGGGGGCGGGGGTCCGCTGGCCCGGCAGCGATCTTGCGATCCCGGTGCTCATCGGCATCTTCGCCGTCGTCACGGCCGCCGGCGTGGCCCTGCTGAGGACCCAGGCCGGCACTCCGGTGGCCGCACCGGCGGGTGCCCCGGCCGCCAACGAGGGGGCAGCGTCCTGATGGGCGTCGTCACCCGGGCCGTCCGGGCCTTCGGCCACTTCTGGTGGGACTTCCTGGTGGGCGACACGCCCGAGCTCTTCGTGGCCATGCTGGTGCTCGTGGGAGTGGCGTTCGCCCTGCGCCACGACCGCATTGCCGACGTCGTCCTGCTCCCGCTACTGGCCGCCGTGGCCGTGGTGGGGAGCGCGTGGCGCGGCCGCAAGCGCCCGTCGCGACGGCCGCCCGCGTAGAGCCCGCCGGAATGGCGGCAGGCGATCCCGGCTAGAAGACAGGGATGCAGCTCGGTTGCGCCGTCCCCGTCTCCGGCTCCTGGGCCACGGCCGAAGCCTGCGGGCTCGTAGCGTCGTGGGCCGAGGAGCTCGGCTACCGCTCCCTGTGGGTGTTCCAGCGGCTCCTCTCGCCCGTGGACGCTGCCGGTGCGTTCCAGCTCGAGCCGCAGTACCGCAGCGTGCAGGACCCGCTGTGCGTGCTGGCCTACCTGGCCGCCCGCACGACGGCCCCCCGGCTGGGCGTGGCCGTGGTCAACGCCCCGTTCTACTCGCCCATCGTGCTGGCCAAGATGCTCACGACGATCGACCACCTTTCCGGCGGCCGGCTGGACGCCGGCATCGGGCTCGGCTGGCTTCCCCAGGAGCTGGCTGCCGCCGGCGTGCCCTCCGGGCACCGGGGAGAGCGCACCGAGGACTTCGTTCGCTGCCTGCAGGCGATCTGGACCGAGGAGGTCGTGGACTACCGCGGGCGCTACTACGAGGTGCCGCGCTCGGCGGTCGAGCCCAAACCGCTGCAGCAACCCCACCCGCCGATCCTGTTCGGCGGCACTGCCCTGCCCTCGCTCCGGCGGGCGGGCCGGATGGCGGCGGGCTGGGTGAGCAGCAGCCGGGCCGACCCGGCCACGCTTGCAGACTCGGTGGACGTGGTCCGGTCGGCAGCGGCCGGGGCGGGACGCGACCCGGCGTCCCTGCGCTTCGTCTGCCGGGCGGTGACCAAGGTCCGCAGGGACGAGCGGGCTCCGCTGGTCGGCTCCCTGGCAGAGATCCGCAGCGACCTTTCCATGCTGGAGGAGGCCGGGATGACCGAGGCGTTCGTGGACCTCAATTTCGACCCCCGCATCGCGTCGCCCGACGCGGACCCCGAGGCGTCGCTCCGCCACGCGCGCATGGTCCTCGAGGCGCTGGCACCGGGCTGACCCGGCTCACTCGGCCCGGCGCAGCAGGAGGCAGGACTGGGCGGCCAGGTGGACCGCCGGGGTCCGGACGTCGCGTGGGAACCGCGAGGGGCGGGCGGTGTTGACCAGCTCCTGCCACCGGCCTCCCCCGCCCACCCGGGGCAGCGTGCACGACCGGGAGCGGGTGCCGGCGTGGAGGTAGAGGACGAGCATCGCCCCCCGCTCCCGCCGGCCCCGGTCGTCCACCTCGTCCACCGAGCGCCCGTTCAGGAGCATGCCCAGGGTCCGGTTGTCCGGGTCCGCCCAGTCGTCCTCGCCCATCTCCTCGCCGTCGGCCCGGACCCAGGTGACGTCCTTGCGCTGCGACCCGGGCGGCACGGCGCCGGTGAAGAAACGGCGCCGCCGCAGGATGGGGTTGCCGGCCACGATCCCGGCCAGCTGGCAGACGAAGGCCGTCAGCTCGGCCGCCCCCTCGTCCAGCTCCCAGTCCACCCAGCTGACGGCGTTGTCCTGGCAGTAGGCATTGTTGTTGCCCAGCTGGGTCCGCCCGAGCTCGTCGCCGCCGAGCAGCATGCGGACCCCTTGCGAGCACATGAGGGTGGTGAGCAGGTTGCGCCGCATCCGGTCCCGCATCCGCTCGATGCGGACGGCATCGCTCGGCCCCTCCGCCCCCCAGTTGCGGCTGAGGTCGTCCGGCGTGCCGTCGGCGTTCCCCTCCCCGTTGGCCTCGTTGTGGCGACGCTCGTAGCTCACGAGGTCCGTGAGGGTGAAGCCGTCGTGGCAGGTCACGAAATTGACGCTGGCGTAGGTTCCGCGGCCGGTGTGCTCGAAGAGGTCGCTCGAGCCGGTGAGCCGGGACGCCAGCTCGGGCACCTGGCCGGGGTCCCCGCGCCAGAACCGCCGGACGCAGTCCCGGTAGGCGCCGTTCCACTCGGCCCAGCCCTCGGGGAACCGGCCCAGACGGTAGCCGTCGGGACCGGCGTCCCACGGCTCGGCGATGAGCTTCACCGTAGCGAGAACCGGATCGTGGCGGACGATCTCCAAGAAAGCGCTGGAGCTGCCGCCGACCCCCCGCGCCAGCACGGGCGCCAGGTCGAAGCGGAAGCCGTCCACGTGCATGTCGGTCACCCAGTAGCGCAGGCTGTCCATGACAAGTCCCATGGCCCGGGGATGGACGACGTTGAGGCTGTTGCCAGTTCCCGTGAAATCCTGGAGGTGGCGGCGGTCCTGGGGGTCGAGCCGGTAATAGGCGGCGTTGTCGATGCCCCGCAGGGACAGCGTCGGGCCGAACCGGTCGCCCTCGCCGGTGTGGTTGTACACGACGTCCACGATGACCTCGAGCCCGGCACGGTGCAGTGCCCGGACCATGGACTTGAACTCGCCAACCTGCTGGCCCTCCCCGGCGGTGGCATAGGCGGCGTGCGGAGCGAAGTAGGCGACCGGGTTGTAGCCCCAGTAGTTGGAAAGGTTGAGGGAGGAGAGGCGGCGGTCACCGATGAACTGGTGCACGGGCAACAGCTCCACCGCCGTCACCCCCAGGTCGACCAGGTGGTCGAGCACCGGTTCGGAGGCGAGCCCGAGGTACGTGCCCCGCAGACGCTCGGGCACGCCGGGATGCCGCATCGTCATTCCCCGCACGTGGCACTCGTAGATCACCGTGCGGTCCCAGGGCGTGCCGGGCGGCCGGTCGTCACCCCAGGTGAAGGCCGGATCGACCACCATGCCCTTGGGCACGAAGCCGGCCGAGTCCCGCCCGTCGAAGGACAGGTCCGCCGCCGGGTCTCCCACCCGGTAGCCGAACACCTCGTCGCGCCAGCGGACCTTGCCGGCAACCGCCCGGGCGTAGGGGTCGAGCAGCAGCTTGTGGCGGTTGAAGCGGTGCCCCTCCTCGGGAGCGTAGGGACCGTCTACCCGGTAGCCGTACAGGCAGCCGGGCCGTGCGTCGGGCAGGTAGGCGTGCCAGACCCCGTCGGGGGACTGGGTCATCGGGAAGCGGTGGCTCGGCTGTGCGGCCCCGGGCCGGTCGAACAGGTTCAGCTCGACAGCGGACGCGCGGGCCGAGTAGAGGGCGAAATTCACCCCTTCACCGTCCCAGGTGTCGCCCAGCGGGCGGGGGCGCCCGGGCCAGGCCCGCATCAGGGCTGGTGATCAGGCGCCAGGAACACGCACCCCAGGGGGGGCACGGTGACGTTGAGCGTCCGGGGGCGCCCGTGGGAGGGCGCGGGCTGAGCGTCCACCCCGCCCTCGTTCCCGAGGCCGCTGCCGCCGTACTCCAGGGCGTCGGAGTTGAGCAGCTCGCGCCAGAAGCCGTCCACCGGGACACCCATCAGCACATTGTGGCGCGGCACGGGGGTGAAGTTGCAGGCCACCAGGACCACCCGGCCGCCGGCCGAGCGGCGCAGGAAGCTCAGCACGCTGATGTCCGCGTCATCGTGCTGGACCCACTCGAAGCCGGCCGGCTCGGCGTCCAGCTCGTGCAGCGCCGGCTCGGACCGGTACAGCCCGTTCAGGTCCGTGATCCAGCGCAGGACCCCGGCATGGCGGTCGTTCTCGAGCAGCTCCCAGTGGAGGCCCTCCTCGTGGCTCCACTCCCGCCAGTCGGCGAGCTCGGCCCCCATGAAGAGGAGCTTTTTGCCGGGCACGCCGTACTGGTAGCCGTAGAGCAGGCGCAGGTTGGCCCGCTGCCGCCAATCGTCGCCGGGCATCTTGGCCAGGAGCGAGCCCTTGCCGTGCACCACCTCGTCGTGGGAGAGCGGCAGGACGAAGTTCTCCGTGAAGGCGTAGACGGACCGGAAGGTCAGCTCTCCGTGGTGGAACCGCCGGTAGATCGGGTCGAGCTCCAGGTAGCCCAGGGTGTCGTGCATCCATCCCATGTCCCACTTGAATCCGAACCCGAGGCCTCCGGCGTCCACCGGTCGTGACACGCCGCCCCAGGCCGTGGACTCCTCGGCCACCGTCTGGATGTCGGGATGGTCCGCGTATGCGCCGGCGTTCAGCTGGCGGAGGAAGGCGATGGCGTCCAGGTCCTCCCGCCCGCCGTGCGCGTTGGGCTCCCATTCGCCCACTTCGCGCGAGTAGTCCAGGTACAGCATGGACGCCACCGCGTCCACCCTCAGCCCGTCCGCATGGTACGTGCGAAGCCAGTGGTCGGCCGAGGAGGCGAGGAAGCTGCGCACCTCGTGGCGCCCGTAGTTGAAGACAAGGCTGTTCCAGTCCGGGTGCACGCCCCGGCGAGGGTCCGCGTGCTCGAAGAGGTGCGTGCCGTCAAAGGTGGCCAGGGCGAAGGCGTCCGAGGGGAAGTGCGAGGGCACCCAGTCCAAGACGACCCCGATGCCCGCCTGGTGGAAGGCGTCGATCATGGCCATGCACTCCTGGGGCGTGCCGTAGCGAGACGTCGGGGCGAAGTACCCCGTCGTCTGGTAGCCCCAGCTCCCGTAGAACGGGTGCTCCATGATCGGCAGGAGCTCCACATGGGTGAAGCCGGTGCGCAGGACGTGGTCCACCAGCCTGGGGGTGATCTCGGCATAGGACAGGAGCTCGTGCGGCCGGTCCGGGTCCCGCCGCCAGCTGCCGAGGTGGACCTCGTACACGCTCATCGGCGCGCGGAGCGACTGGCCGGCTCCCCTCCCGGCCATCCACGCCTGGTCAGCCCAGTCGTAGTGCAGGTCCCAGACCACCGAGCCGGTCTTGGGCGGGACCTCGGCAAAGGAAGCGAACGGATCGGCCTTCTCGAAGACCGTGCCGTCGTGGGAGGTGATGGCGAACTTGTACACGTGGCCCGGGCGCGCCCCAGCCACGTGGCCCTCCCACACCCCCGACACGCCACGCGCCCCCAGCCGGTCGACGCCCGCCTGCCACCCGTTCCAGTCGCCGACGACGGTCACCTCGCGGGCGCTCGGCGCCCACACGGCGAACCGGGTGCCGCTCCCGTCGGGATGGGCGCCCAGCTTCTCCGCCATGCGGCGGTGCGAGCCCTCGTTGAACAGGTACAGGTCGTCGTCGGTGATCACCCGATGTCCTCCTGCTTGCGCAGCGCGTCGATCCGCTGGAAGGCCGCGGCCACGGAGGCGTCGGCGAAGATGTCCTCCAGCGTGCGGGCGGCCCGGTGGCGCCAGTTGCCCGCGCTCCCGCCGGTCCCCGGCCGGTTGTGGGGCCAGCGCTCGAGCCACAGGTCTTCCACGTCCACCAGCACCAGCTGGGCCGGGCCGGCGGCCATGTGGTCCAGGCAGCTGCGCAGCGCCCGACGGGCGTCGCCGCCCAGCGACCGGCGCCAGCCGGCAAGCTCGGGGTTCTCCCAGAAGCTGGCGAAGCGCGGCAGGTCGTGCGTGCCGATGCTGGCCATCGACAGCTCCGGCGGGTCGGGCATCGGCGATCCCGGGGAGACCTCGAACTGCAGGACCCACGAACGCAGCATCCGGTCCTGGGTCATCCCGCGCCGCACCTCGTCAGGCACGGTCCCGAGGTCCTCGCCCACGATGGCCGTGGCGGAGCGGTGCGCCTCCAGCGCCGTGACGGCGCGCAGCTCCCGCTCGGGGTACGTGACATACACACCGTCGGTTGCCTCGGCGCCGTCGGGGACCCAGTACAGCCGGTG
This sequence comes from Acidimicrobiaceae bacterium, assembly GCA_027306755.1. Classification (GTDB taxonomy): domain Bacteria; phylum Actinomycetota; class Acidimicrobiia; order Acidimicrobiales; family RAAP-2; genus JAJYVT01. Next base: position 15,589 of record DAHUZE010000097.1, read on the forward strand.
AAGCCCCATGACGTGGTCCAGGCGCAGGGCCCGGGCATGGCGCATGACGTGGCGGAGCATGGCGATGTGGTGCCGGTACTCCTGGGTCCGCAGCCGCTGGGGATGGACCGGGCGGAAGCCCCATCGCTGGCCCCGGGAGAAGAACGCGTCCGGGGGCGCACCGCCCTGCACCCCCTCGACAAACAGCCCCGGCTCCCAACGGGTGTCGAAGCCGTTCGGGTGGACGCCCACGGGCAGGTCCAGGAAGAGGTTGTCGCCGGCCGCCGTCAGCTGCTCGGACGCCGCCCATTGGGCGTAGAGATGGGCCCGCGCCGCGTGGGTCTCGGGCAGTGCTCCGGTGGAGGGGGTGGCGGCGCCGGCGGTCTGGAAGGCCTCCCCGGCCCGGAACCGGGCGTAGGCCACCATGTCGGGCCGACCCCGCGCGAAAGCCTCCAGGGAGTCCCGCCGCGGCGACGGCTGCTCGAACAGGGCCCGGGCAAGCGGCGCCAGCGCCCGCCACACGAGGGCCATCGAGGCCTCGTAGTCGACGAGCGCGCCGCGGCGGACCGCCGCCAGCTCGGCCCGGAAGGTCTCGGACTCGAGGATGGCCCGGGCCTCGGGCGCCGCCTCCAGCTCGGGCAGGGTCGTCGGGTCCACGTAGAGCTCGTTCCAGCCCAGGCGGGTGGCCGGGAGGTACGGGCTGATCTCGGCCGGCCCACCTGCCCCACCTGGCAAGGCCGGGTAGAGGGGCAGCGTTCCTACCAGCCCGCCCCCCAGCTGGGTCACCCACCGGCTGAAGCGCCCGAGGTCGCGGTAGGACGCCACCCCCCAGTCCGTGGCCGTCCGGGCGGCGTACAGCGGGAGGAACGCACCCCAGCCGCGCCTGGGCACCGGGCACCGCGGGGCCACGACCAGCATCGCCTGGGCCTCGATCCCGGGTCCCTCCACCACCAGCCGGTGGTAGCCGGGTGGCAGAGCGTCGGTGTGCGTACCGACCCGGGCCTCGAACCGGTCCATCGGGTGGCCCTCCAGGTTGACCGATCCGAGGGGGCGGTCGATGGCGGGCATGAGCCGGCTGCGCCGCTCGCTCCCGTCCTCGGTCGCGACGGTCAGCCAGCAGTCCCGGGGGTGGACGGTGCGGGGCAGCGCCACCGCCACCTGCTGGGAGCCCACTGCGGGCAGCGCCACCACCGGCTCCACCGTCTCCAGATGCCGGCGCAGCCGCTCGGCCCGGGCTGCGCCGGACGGGTCTGTGGCTGCGACCCCGAGCGCGGCCAGCGCCGCCGTGACCGCCTCGGGTGACGCCGAGCGATCCTGCCCTGTCTGGCTCGTGTACGACGTCTGGACGCCGTGCAGGGCGGCCAGCTCGAAGAGCGGGGCGTTCACGGGGCGCTGTCCAGCACGTCCAGGATGCCCCGGGCTGGTATGTCGACCCAGTCAGGGCGGGCGTTGGCCTCGTAGCCGAGCTCGGACACGGCCTTCTCCAGCAAGAAGAAGTCCAGCAGGGCGGCCAGCTGGTCCCGATCCTGGTCCACGGGCAGCAGGTGCTCCACCCCCGGGACCTGCAGGTAAGCCCGGATGAACCCGGCCGAGACCCAGCGGTACCACTCGAACAGCCACGGCTCGACCTCACGGTGGCCCTGGGGACCGACCAGGTCCCGATCGGCCCGCATGGCCACGGTCCGCGATGCGTAGTGGAACGAGCGCACCATCCCGGCCAGGTCCAAGGCCGCCGGCCGCTTCAGCCGGCGCTGGCCCAGTGACCGGGCGGGCTCCCCTTCGAAGGCGATGATCACGATGTCCTTTCCGGTCCACAGCACCTGGCCCAGGTGGTAGTCCCCGTGGACCCGGATCCGCTGGGCGCCCGCGGGCACCGAGGCGATGACCCGGAGGCGCTCGCTGATCTCCCGCTCGCGCCGCAGGACGTCGGCCACGGCCGCCGACTCGGGAGCCTCCCCCACCTGCCTGAAGGTGGTGCGGACCAGCCTGCGGGCCCCGTGGTAGAGCGAGAGCCGGTCCACCGGCGTCAGCGGCTCGGGCGCCATCGCTGCGTCGTTGGGGTCCGAGGCCAGGGCCACGTGCAGCTCGCCCGTCCGCCGGCCGAGCAGCGCGGCCCACTCGACATGGACGTAGTAGCGGTCCGGGGGGACGTCGTCGGGACCCAGCCCCACCAGCCGGGGGACCTCGATGGGCGCCAGCGCCTCGGCGCCGTGGGCGATCGCCTGCTCCAGGTCCCTCCCCAGCGCGTCCACCACGTAGCTCCAGCCGTCGCCCTCGTTCTGGACCAGCTCCTCCAGCGAGGCCAGCGTGACCGGGCGGCTGGCTCGCTGGTTGGCCCGGTACTCGAGGCTCCCGCCCGACTTGGGCGAGTGCGGGAAGTGGGGCCGCTCGGCCAGAAAGCGCGGGAGCTCGACCCCGGGGTTCGTCCCCTCCTCCAGGCGGCGGATGTACTTGAGGATCGCCTGTTCGCCCAGCACGACCGAGCTGTTGGACTGCTCGGCCGACAGGGGGACCGGCTGCACGTCCTCGGGAACCTCCCGCCGGATCGTGCGGTAGGTGGGCGATGGCGCACCCCACGCCCGTCCGCCGGCAGAGGGGAGCGACCTGCGGTGGCCGATCATGGCGAAGACGGCGCGCGAGAGCTCGGGGTCCCAGACCGCGTCGTAGATGACCCCGTCCTCGTCCCCCACCGACAGGTCGCACACGACGGTCTCGGGGTGCCAGCGGCGCCAGCCCTGGGCCCGCTCGCCCCCGGCGTAGCCCAGGGGCAGGAGGTAATGCTCGGCGGAGCCCTGGTCGAGCTCCACCCGGATGATGGCCAGATGGGCCACCGGTCCCGACCGGTCGCCCACCGGCAGGGTGTCCGCCACCGTGACCCCCGTGATGGTGCGGGTCTTGGACACGAACCACCGGCGCCCCGCCACGTACTCGGGAAGCACCGCCTCCAGGCGGCGGGGATCGGCGAGCACCTCGTCCCACCGCCTCCGGGCGCGGAGGCGGGCGGGCGGCTTGCGCCGCTGGTCCGGGTCGACCTCCAGGGAGAACCAATAGAAGCCGTGAGGGCCGAGGGTGATGAAGTACGGGAGGTCGCCCACCGGCGGGAAGCGCATGTTGCCGAACAGCTCGACCGGCACGGCCCCGCAGTGCTCGGACAGGTCCAGCTCCGCGCACTGGACGAACCGCGAGAGGTTGACCACCACCAGCAGCAGCTCGTCCTCGTAGCGCCGGAGGAAGGCCAGCACCTTGCGGTTGTCCGGCCGCAGGTGCTCGAGCGTCCCCCGGCTGAAGGCCTTGTAGCGCTGGCGCTGGTGGATCATGCGGCGCATGGACCACAGCAGGGAGTTGGGGTTGGCCTCGGCCGCCTCCACGTTCACCGCTGCCGAGCTGTAGACGGGGTCGATCACGATCGGCAGGTAGAGCTGCTGGGGATTGGCCCGCGAGAAGCCGGCGTTGCGGTCGGCGTTCCACTGCATCGGGGTCCGCACCGAGTCGCGGTCGCCCAGGTAGATGTTGTCGCCCATGCCGATCTCGTCGCCGTAGTACACGATCGGCGTCCCGGGCAACGAGAAAAGGAGCCCGTTCATCATCTCGGTGAGCGCCCGGTCGTTGCCCAGGAGCGGAGCCAACCGCCGGCGGATCCCCACGTTCACCCGGGCGCGGGGGTCCTGCGCGTAGGAGCGGTACATGTAGTCCCGCTCCTCGTCGGTGACCATCTCGAGGGTCAGCTCGTCGTGGTTGCGCAGGAACAGGGCCCACTGGCAGTCCGGCGGCGCCGGCGGCGTCTCGGCCAGGATGTCCACGACCGGGAACCGGTCCTCCTGGCGGGCGGCCATGAACATGCGAGGCATCAGCGGGAAGTGGAAGGCCATCTGGCACATGTCGCCCTTGCCCATGTAGGCGACGGCGTCCTCGGGCCACTGGTTCGCCTCGGCCAGGAGCATCCGGTCGGAGTACCGCTCGTCGATGTGCGCCCGGAGCTGGCGGAGGTAGTCCATGGTTTCGGGGAGGTTCTCCGACGACGTCCCCTCCCGGGCGTACAGGTAGGGCACGGCGTCCAGCCGGAGGCCGTCCACGCCCATGTCCAGCCAGTAGTCGACCACGTCGAACATGGCCTGGCGCACGGCCGGGCTGTCGTAGTTCAGGCTCGGCTGGTGCGAGTAGAAGCGGTGCCAGAAGTACTGCCCGGCCACGGGGTCGAACGCCCAGTTTGACGTCTCGAAGTCACGGAAGATGATCCGGGCGTCCTTGAACCGCTCGGTGGTGTCGCTCCAGAGGTAGAAGTCCCGGGCCGTCGTGCCGGGACGGGCCCGCCGGGCACGCTGGAACCACGGGTGCAGCTCGGACGTGTGGGCGAGCACCAGCTCGGTGATGACACGCAGGCCGCGGCGGTGGGCCTCGCGGAGGAAGGTGCGGAAGTCGCGAAGCGTCCCGTACGAGGGATGCACGTCCCGGTAGTCGGATATGTCGTAGCCGTCGTCGCGCAGCGGCGAGGGGTAGAAGGGCAGGATCCACAGCGCCGTGACACCCAGCTCCTGGAGGTAGTCCAGCTTCTGGATCAAGCCGCGGAAGTCTCCGATGCCGTCCCCGTCGCTGTCGTGGAAAGCCCGCACGTGCAGCTCGTAGATGACGGCGTCCCGGTACCAGTGCCCCACCTCCCCCACGGCCGCCGACCGGGCCATCTGCATGGAACGCTCGGTGCGCTCCTCGGTCGCGCTCACGCCGGGAGGCCCTCGTCCGGGTCCGGCGGTCCGACCGCCAGGACGTGCGCCGGCACGGTGGCCGGGTCCAGGATGACGAAGCTCTGCGCGCCCTCCCAGCGGAACCGGGCGTCGGTCACCAGGTCGTGCACGTCGATCGTCCCGCTCGCCGGGTCCCGCGGCGCGTCCAGCGAGCTGAGGTCGACCCATCCGGACTGCCGGTAGCGCGGGTCCAGGTTGACGACCACCAGCACGAGATCGTCCCCGGAGCGCTTGGAGTAGGCGATCAGGTGGTCGTTGTCCGTCTGGTGGAACCGCAGGGTGTCGTCCCGCTGCAGCGCAGGGTGGCGGTGGCGGATCTCGTTGACCCTGGCCATGAGGCCGGCCAGGCTGTCGGGCCGGTCCAGGTCCCAGTGCCGGACCGCGTACTTCTCCGATCCTGCGTACTCCTCGGATCCCGCGGCGCGTGCCACGTGCTCCTGCAGCTCGAATGCCGGACCATACACGCCGTAGCTGGCGGCGAGGGTGGCGGCGAGCACGAGACGGGCCACGAACGTGGCGGTGCCACCGGTCTGCAGCTGCTCGGTCAGGATGTCGGGCGTGTTGGGCCAGAAGTTGGGGCGGAAGAAGCTCGCCACCTCGTGCAGGTCGGCCATGTACGTCTCGAGCTCCCACTTGGTGGTGCGCCACGCGAAGTACGTGTAGGACTGCGAGAAGCCGGCCTTGGCCAACCGGTGCATCACCGCCGGGCGCGTGAACGCCTCGGCCAGGAAGATGGTCTCGGGATGGTCCTCCTTGACGGTGGCGATCAGCCACTCCCAGAAGGCGAAGGGCTTGGTGTGGGGATTGTCCACCCGGAAGGTGGTGATGCCGTGACCGATCCAGAACCGAACGACGTCCAGCAGCGCGCACCAGAGCTCCCACCAGGCGTCGGTGCCGAAGTCCAACGGGTAGATGTCCTGGTAGCGCTTTGGCGGGTTCTCGGCGTAGCGGATCGTGCCGTCCGGGCGGTGGCGGAACCACTCGGGATGCTGGGCCACCCACGGGTGATCCGGCGAGCACTGGAACGCCATGTCCAGGGCCACCGAGATGCCGCGGTCCCCTGCGGCGCGCACCAGGGTGTCCAGGTCGGCCAGGGTGCCGAGCTCGGGGTCGACCGCCGTGTGGCCGCCGGCCTCGGACCCGATGGCCCAGGGGCTGCCCGGGTCCCCCGGACCCGCCGTCGTGCTGCCGTCCAGTCCCTTGCGCCCGGCGCGTCCGATGGGATGGACGGGCGGGAGGTACAGGACGTCGATGCCGAGCCGGTCCAGGTAGTCCAGGCGGTCGACCACGTCGGCCAGGGTCCCCTGGCGGCCGGGCACGGGCGACGCGGACCGGGGGAACAGCTCGTACCAGGTGGAGAACCGGGCCCGCCTGGGCTCGACCACCACCGCGCACGAGGGCGCGCTGGTCGTGTCGTCCCCGGGCGGCCGGTACTGCCGCGCCAAGCCGGCCAGCACTTCGTCGTGGACCAGATCGCCCACGGTGGCGTTGCCGCCGGCCCCCGGAGACGTGAGGTCCTCGGCCGCCGCCAGGGCGCTGGCGGCGGCGGTGAGCGCCTGCTGGTCCTCTGCCCGGGCGCGCGACGCCGCCTCGCCGAGCAGCTGGCTTCCGACCAGGAGCTCGGCGCGCAGCGGCTCCCCCGCGCCGGCCCAAGCCTGCAAGTTGCGCCGCCACGTCGCGTAGCCGTCCACCCCGGCGCGCACGCAGAACCGGTACCGGCCCAGCTGCTCCACCCGGAAGGTGCCGCGCCAGTGGTCGTTGCCCACCGACGTCATCGGCACCGTGGCCCAGCCGTCCTGCCCGGGACCCTGGGAGCGCAGCTCGCACACGAGCAGGTCGTGCCCGTCCACGAAGGCGTCGGCCTCCACCGCCACGTCGTCACCGATCGCCGCCTTGGCCGGGAAGCGGCCGCAGTCGACCTGGGGCCGGATCCCTTCGATGACCGGTCGCCGGGGCGGCGTCGCCGGCTTCACCGGGTCTGGCGGTGCATCACGCGGCTCCTCGGGCCCACGCGTCCCTCGTGCTCGCCCCGGCACCGGGGCGCGCGCTGTCGCCATCGTTCGGTGGGCCTCCTCGATCCGCTCGTACCCGCTGGTGCTCCCCAGGACACTTCCCCGGCATCCCGCGTGGCTCGATGCTACGTGCCCGGCTCCACCGCGGCTCGCGCCACGATGGCCGCCGAGTCGGCTTTCGCGTTCAGGGTGCCGAATGCGGCGCCCCAGTCCCCGTCGAGCCGTGACGCGCAGAAGGCGTCGGCCACCGCAGGCGCGCCCCGCCGCACCAGCAGGGCCCCCTGGAGCGCCAGGGCCATGGACTCGACCAGCCTCCGGGCGTGGAGCTCCAACGCGCCGGGCGCCCCCAGGGCGGCCCGCAAGCGCCCGGTCGCCCGGTCCAGCCGGGGATCGGCGCCCGCTGCGGCGTCCAGCTCCGCCAGGAAGGCGTCCACAGATGCCGGCTGGGTGGCCATGGCCCGCAGCGCGTCCAGCGCGGCCACGTTGCCCGACCCCTCCCACACGGAGTTGACCGGAGCGTCCCGGTAGAGGCGCGGTAGCTGCGAGTCCTCCACGTACCCGTTCCCGCCCAGGCACTCGAGCGACTCGGCGGCGTGGACCGGCGCCCGCTTGCACAGCCAGTACTTGGCGACGGGAAGGGCGAGGCGCCGGAACGCCTGCTCGTCCCCGTCGCCGTCGGCCGCCCGATCCGTGGCTCCGGCCAGACGGAGGGCTACCGCGGTCGCCGCCTCCGACTCGACAACCAAATCGGCCAGGACGTTGGCCATGAGCGGTTGGTCCACAAGCAGCTTCCCGAAGGCCCGGCGGTGCCGTGCGTGGTGGACCGCCTGGACCGCACCCCAGCGCATACCCGACGCGCTCCCGATCATGGCGTCCAGGCGGGTCTGGTCGACCATCTCCATGATGGTGGGAACGCCGCGCCCCTCCTCCCCGACCAGCCACCCGGTGGCGTCCTCGTACTCGATCTCCGCCGAGGCGTTGGACCAGTTGCCGAGCTTGTCCTTCAGGCGCTGGAGGCGGATGGCGTTGCGGGCTCCGTCGGGGAGGACGCGCGGGACGAAGAAGCACGACAGGCCCCCGGGGGACTGCGCCAAGGCGAGGAAGAGATCGGACATCGGCGCCGACGTGAACCACTTGTGCCCGACCAGCGACCACGTGCCGTCGCCACGCGGTCGGGCCGCCGTGGCGTTCGCCCGGACGTCGGAGCCACCCTGCTTCTCGGTCATCGACATGCCGGCGATAAGCCCGCGCTTGGTGGCCGGGATGGTGAGGCCCGGCTCGTACGCCCGCGCGCAGAGGAGCGGCTCATAGCGCGCCGACAGCTCGGGTGCGTGCCGCAACGCCGGGACGACGGCGTAGGTCATGGAGATCGGGCACAGGTGCCCGATCTCGGCTTGCGCCCACACGAAGAACTTGGCGGCCCGGGCAACGTGGGGACGGGGCTGCGGCGACCGCCACGGCGCGGCGTGCAGGCCCTCAGCCACGGCGATGCCCATCAGCTCGTCCCAGTACGGGTGGAACTCGACCTCGTCCACGCGGTGGCCGTAGCGGTCGTGCGTCCGCAGCACGGGCCGGTTCTCGTTGACCACCCTGCCCATCTCCTGCACGGCCGCCGAGCCGGCCCGGGTGCCGAGGTGGTGCAGCTCCCCGGCAGCCCATCCGGCTCCCTCGTGTGCCATCCCCTCAAGGAGCGTTGCATCCGCTGCCACGTCGTAGCCCTCGAGCGGCGGCACCTGGTTGGTCACCTCGTGCGTCGCGAAGGTCGCGACGGCCTGGTCCTCGGTCAATGTGCGCCCTGCAGGTCCAGGACCAGCTTGCCCGTCACGGAGCGCTCGGCCAAGCGGTCCAGCGCCTGCTGGGATGCCTCCAGCGCCACCACGGAGTCCACCGCGACCGACATGCGGCCGTCGCGCAGGGCACTGAGGGCACCCTCCATACCGCGCCGCAGGGCCGCCGCCGGCTCGGACAGGCCGCCGTACCCGAGCAGCGAGATCCCCTTGCGGTAGACGGCCTGGAGCGGGACGTCGCCTCGAGGATCGGCGCTCGTGCCGAACAGGACCAGACGCCCGTGCGGTTCCAGGGCCCCCACCGCTTCCCCGGTGAACGCGCCCCCCAGCGGGTCGAAGACCACGGTGGGACTCAGGTCCGTCACAAGGGCGGCCAGCCCCTCCGGCCGATCAACGACCACGGCCCGTTCGGCACCGGCTCGTTCGACCGCCGGCACCTTGGAGGCGCTCCCCGTCTGCCCCCACACCCGGGCACCGATCGACCTGGCCAGCGACACGATCATGGTCCCGACCCCCCCGCTGGCGCCCAGAACGAGAACCCGATCCGCGGGGGAAACTGCAGCAACCTCGGTCACCGTCCGCCACGCGGTGACGCCGGCCACGCCCACTGCGGCGGCCGCCACCGGCTCCACTCCGTCGGGCACGTCCACGGTCGCATCGGCCGGGACGACGGCGGCCTCGGCCCACACGCCGTCACGGGTGCTTGCGAGCCCGTACCCGTGCAGGACGACCCACCGGCCGCCAGCCCGGCCCACGCCCTCCACGCCCATCGTCCGGGGCAGGGGGCCGTCGGGCGCGACACGCCCCAGGGCGATATAGCGGTCGATCGGGTTGACACCGCCGTACGCCATCTCCACCAGCACCTCAGCATCGCCGGGGCTTGGAAGCGGCGTTGCCGCCACCTCGATCGGCCGGCCGTGCCCGGTCAACCGGGCGGCTCGTACCCTGCGTCCTGCCATCTTTAGCCCCTTTCGACTCCGTGCACTCGGTGCCCCGCCCCGCGCCCGGCTTCCCGCGCCCGGCTCCTGCGCCCGGGTCCTGGCCCCTCCTGGCCCGATACCCGATGCTACGGGGCCGTCCGGCGGCCACGGGTGCGCCCGCGGGCCTGCGGGTACCCTTCACGCGTGACGACCTCTCAGCGCTTGACGGCCGACGGCGCCGCCCGCTCCGGACCCGGGGCCTGCCGGTGAGAGTCGCCGTCGTGGGGGCGGACGGGGCGGTGGGGGCAGCCGTGGTGGAGGCGTTGCGGTTCGACCCGCACAAACGGGTGGACGCCATCTTGGGCATCGCCCGTCGGCTCCCGACCGACCCCCAGCCCAACGTGGAGTGGAAGGCCACGGACCTGTCGGCCGGAGGCCTGGAGCCCCACCTTCGTGGCGTGGACGCCCTCGTGAACGTCGCCCGCCCCCGGACCACAGCACCGACCGGGCAGGGTGCGGCGGACGGCGCGTCGCTGGCCAGGGTCGTCTTGGAGACCGCGGCGGCGGCCGGCGTCCACCACGTGGTGCAGCTGTGCTCCTTCCTGGCCTACTCGCCTCCCGCCTCGCCGGGGCCGGTGGACGAGACATGGCCGACCGACGGCCTGGACGCAGGCTCCGCCGCCGGGCGGGCGGTCGCGCTCGAGCGCTACCTAGACGAGTTCGCCTCCTCCCATGAAGTGGTGCGGTTCGTCCGGATCCGCTCGGGCGCGGTGCTGGGACCCCGGGTGCGCCACCAGGTGCTCGTGCGGGCCGGCCTGATGGCCGGGGCCGCAGCCCTCGTCCCCCGCCTCCCGGTCGTGCCCGCGGTGGGCGGGTCCGTGCCGGTGGTGCACCACGACGACCTCGCCGCAGCGGTCCGGTCGGCCGTCACGGAGCCGGCGTTCGGCGCCTACAACGTGGCCCTGGACGCGCCGCTGCGCGCAGCCGACGTGGCAGCCGCTCTGGGTGCCCGCCCGATCGAGGTCCCGGACCGGCTGGCCCGGCGCGGGGCAGGAGTGGTGGACGCCGTGGTCCAACGGCTTCCGCACGCCTCCGGGCGGCCCCTCACGGAATGGCTGGACGTCATGGGCACGGAGCTGCGCATGGACACGCGCCGGGCCCGCGACATCCTGGCTTGGATCCCGAGGCACCCGTTGGCCCAGTCCCTGCGATCGACGCTGGGCGCCGGCTGAACGGGAGCGCTGCCCCCGCTACCGGGCGCGGGCTGAGGCTCGGTCGTTGGCTCGCTGGATCGCCCGGACGAGCTGCGATTTGGTCATGCGGGAGCGCCCCGCGAAGCCCAAGCGCTTCGCCACGTCGTAGAGGTGCTTCTTCGATGCGTTGGCGTCCACCCCCCCGGCGCTCCGGTACTGACGGCGCTTGCCGGCACCGCCCAGGGCCGACTGCGTGTCGGACGGCCCGAGCGCGGCCTTGCGCTCCCAGTGGTCCCCGATCTTCTCGAAACCGCGTTTCAAGGCGGCGTACGCCGTCTGATGCGCGCGGCGCCCCTCCCCGTACTCCGTGGCGGCACTGTCGTGCGTCTGGGCAAAGGTGCGCTGCGCCTTCGCTGTGGAGCGCCGAAGGGTGGAAGGGAGCTCAGACTGCTTCGGCTTACCGGTGCGGGTCATCTTGGGCATGGGACACCTCCGGTGCCGGCGCCAACCCGGCATCGTCGTTCTGACCCGTACCTACCCCGGCGGCGGTCACCGGCAACGTGGCCGGCAACGTGGCCGGAGCCACCGGGACGGCCTCCTGCTCAGCCGCCCAGCGCGGCGCGTGACGCTGGGCCCATGGAGCGGTCACCCACCCACGCACCATCGCCCGCAACGCCTGGGGATGAGCGAGGGCAATGACCACATGACCGGCCACCACGGCCACCACGAGGAACGCCAGAACCTCGTGCACGAAGGTGGAGCCGGTCCGCCAGCTCACGGGAACCAGCCCGAACCAGTGCATCAGCACCCCGGTGCCGAGCATCACGGCGATCGACCCGGCGACGAAGGCCGCGTTCATCTTCTGCCCAGGGTTGAACTTGTCCAGTTGCACGCTGCGGTCGGTGCCGAGCGACCTCAGCCACCTCAGCTCCGCGGCCGTCCAGCGATTGAACCGGCGAACGTCCCGCCGCATCTGGGCCCCCCACGGTCCGATCAGGGAGGCGAGCAGCGGCACCGGGAGGGCGACCCCGCACCACAGGTGGATCTCCTCGATCAAGAGGTGCCGGCCGACGATTCGCTCCAACGAGGCGAAGTAGAGCGGGAGCGCGGTGACGATCAGGATCCCGAAGAGCAGCGCGTTGGCCCAGTGGGCGGCCCGCTGGACCCCGTCGAAGCGCAGGAGCCGCGCACCCGGGGCCAGGTCCGGAGCGCGCGCCGCCGCGCTGCCCCTCACCGTGCTGCGGACGGTGCCGCTGTGGTCGTCGATCCTGTGATCCAGCCGTTGACCGGGTAGCCGTTCTGCTCCCAGTAGCCGGGCGACACCACGTCCACGACGCGGATGGCAGAGAGCCACTTGATGGACTTGTAACCGAACATCGGGGACACGTACAGGCGCACCGGACCACCGTGCTCCACCGAGATCGGGCCACCGAGCATCCGGTAGGCGACGATCACGTCCGGGAGGCGGGCCTGGTCCAGCGTGAGGCTCTCCGTGTCCAGGCGATCGTACGACTCGAACGCCAGCGCCACGGCGCCCGGCGCCACGCCCACCTCGTCGAGGAGGTCGCTCAGCCGGACCCCCTCCCAGCGGACTCCGGGCACGCGCCACCCGGTGACACACGCGAAGGTGCGGACCAGGCTGACCGACGGCAGCGACTGCAACTCGGCCAGCGTGAAGGTGCGCGGGCGGTGCACGAGCCCGCTCACGTTGAGGCGGTAGTCACCCGGCGCCACGTTGGGGAACGATCCGCTGATGCTGTAGATCTGGAAGTTGTCGCCGCCGGGCAGGAGGCTGGCGACCCCAGAGCCCAACGCCCGCCCCACCCCGCTCTGGACGCCCGCGCCGAAAGCCACACCGGCAGCGCCCAGGGCAACCATGCCGAGGAACACGCGCCGGCCGACGGCAACTTCCCGGTCGGGAGGTCCTCCCGCCCCGGAGGGCGCCGGCGTTCCCACGTGCAGGAGTGTAGGGCCGAACGTCCGATCGGCACCGTCATGGCAGCCTGCTCACTGCACCCCGCCCTGGTCAGCCAGCGCACCTGACCACGTTCCCGACCTCACCGCAGGAGAACGGGTAGAGCTCGTCCGCCAGTGGGCGGCGCCGAGCCCGAGGTGCCCAAGATCGCCGCCCCCGGGGACGTCGAGGTGCCCAGAAGGTGTGTAGGATGTGTGTATCGCCCGAGTGAACGTCTACCTGCCCGATGACCTGGCCAACGAGGCGCGCGAGGCCCGGCTGAACGTGTCGAGCGTGCTGCGAGACGCCCTGCGGCGCGAGCTGGCGGCCCGCCAGACCTCGGCGTGGCTCGAGCAGGTCGCCACGCTGCCGGCCACCGGGGTCGGACACGACGAGGCCCTCGCCGCGCTCGACGCCGTACGGGCCGAGGCCGACGACGTGTGGCCGCCGGCGCGCGACCCCGCATGACCGAAGACCATCTGGTGCTCGACGCCTCCGCCGCCGTAGACCTGCTCCTCGGCGAGGCCGTAGGGGCCGCCGTCCACCGCCGGATCGACGGCGTGGCACTCCACGCGCCGGCCCACCTGGACGCCGAGGTGCTGTCCGGTCTCGGCCGGCTCCAGCGCGCTGGGCGGTTGGCCGACTCGGCCGTGAGCCGCCAGCTTGCCGTCCTGGCCGGCGCCCCCATCGTCCGCCACGGCTGGGGGGAGCTGCTCGTGGGTGCATGGGAACGGCGGCATCGGCTGCGGCTGGCCGACGGGCTCTACGTGGAGCTGGCGCACCGGCTGGGCACGCAGGTGCTCACGACCGATCACGCCCTCGGGCGGGCCGCGACCAACGCAGAGGTGGTGACCGCGTGACGCTCCTCTCCGAGCTGATCGACCTCCCCTCCGCCATCACCCACATTCGTCCGGAAAGCCCGTGTTCAGGACCCTCCGAAGGGAGCCGGCGGCCCGAACCGCCTCCCCAGCCCCATCCCGCGCCAGCCCATCACGGGAGCGCCCTGACCGGTGACCGGTGGTTCGGCATCGGGCTCCTGCGGACCGTCCAATAGCGAACGGGTCAGCGCAGACCGGTCGGCAAGGAGCTCAGTGGCTGCCTGTTCGAGAAGGTCTCCTCCGACTCGCAGCGGTGCGTTCTCGGTTTCGTCCGTTCCATCCTCAGCCGCGAATGCCGCCCCCATGACGGCTCGCCGGACGACTTCGCGCACATACGTCGCCGTTCGCCCGGCGGTGGCGGCACAGGCTCCGGCCAGCTCGTAGTCGGTGAGGGCATCGACGCCGACGCCGGCGCCGTAGAGCCGCAAGAGCCGACGTCGGCCCTCCTCGTCGGGCGTCCCGATCTCCACCGCCACGTCCACCCGTCCCGGCCGCTCGGACAGGGCGCGTTCGAGGATGTCGACCCGATTGGTCGTGAGGAGGAACGTGACGTCGACGTCCTCGCCCAGGCCGTCGATCTGGTTCAGCACCTCGAACAGCAGCGGGTTGCCCATCGCTCCCAACGAGCGGTCGGCGGCGATCAGGTCCACGTCTTCGAGCACCACCAGTGAGGGCTCGAGAAGTCGAGCCAGTGCGCACGCCTGGCCGACCAGGCGCAGGCCCTGACCCGAAAGGATGAAGGCGGTCATGTCGTGGAGCTGCGAGAGCAGGTAGCGCACCGTATGGGTCTTCCCGGTTCCCGGCGGACCGTAGAGGAGGAGCCCGCGCTTGAGGTGCTGACCTGCGGCACGCAGGCGGTCTCGATGCCGGGCGAGCCCGATCACGTGTCGTTCGATCTGGGTCAGCGTGGGCTCGGGGAGCACCAGCTCATGACGCGTGAGCTGGGGACGCCGAACGAAGTGGAGGCCCCCGTACTCGGGTCCCTCTCCGGTGACGAGCGACAGCACCTGGCCCCGGAGCACGCTGTGGCGGACGGCGAGCCGGCGCAGCTCGGCCAGCATGTCCTCCGCCGCAGCGGGATCGGCGGCGACGATCTCGAGCACCATCTGGTGAACCGGCCCGCGCTCATCCTTGCGCAGCAGCATCGCAACTCGAACGTCCGCGTCGGACAACAGGAACACGCCGAACTGGATGCACCGGCGGGTGGAGTCCGGGGAGTCAGGAACGTCGGCATATTCGACCGGGCCCAGGCCGAGCCCGGGCATCGGGGAGGTGAGCAGCTCGGCGAACGTGCTGAACCGTCGCTGCTGCTGTCCTCGGATCCCGACTACCTCCAGACGCCGCTCGGGCCGCTCCTGCACCCAGTGGTCCACGGCCACCTGCACGTCGACCAGCTGATACCAGGGCAGCTGCTGGCCCACAACCGGGAGGTCGAGCGGTGAGACCCCGAGGTGCGCCTCGATGCGCCTGGCGAGCTCGTTCGGGCCGTCGGCAGCGGTGGCGAGAAAGCGCGCGGCGTCGATCAGACGGACCAGCCCGGATGCCAGCCGTCGGAGTTCGTCGTCGCCCTGCGCTGCGCCGTCGCCGGTAGCCGTCTCATCTGCCATTTCCAGAAGCCTACGTCGGGTCTGCAACCAACGTGCTGCGCCCTCCGAGGGGTCGACCTCCAAGGTACGCGCGAGGGTCATCGCATAGGTGATGAGTCGGCAACTTGCGCTGCCGCATCTTGCACATGGCAGCGCGCCTCACGAGGAGCGGCCGGATCACTTCCCTGTGACTCGACCGCACATGATCCTGGGCCAAGCAGCTCGCGCTGGCATTCAGTCTCCTGCGGGCGGCGTTCGCCTGAGCCGGCCACCCTCTGCGCCACCACGACCCGGCGCCATCAGGCACCACGTTCGGCGGGGGTTCACGTCCAGCGCACGACCACCGGGTTAGAGACCCGACGAAACCGCTGGTGACGGCGCCTGCCCTAATGGGGATCGACCACCTCGCTTTGGGTGAGGATTGGTTGGCTGAGCCGCCAGCAGGTGAGCACTGCGCTGCCCAGGGCTTCGAGCTCTATGCATAGATCGTGCCCCTGCTGGTCGGTGAGGTTCCCGTGACGGCTGGTGGGATGTCGTGCCTCGAGCACTGATCCATTAGGTGGCTGCTGGGGTCCTCGGGCTCGGTGAGGTGCTGAGCGCGACGAGAGGAGCCAGATGATCTTCGTAGGGGTGGATTGGGCGGAAGCCCACCACGACGTGTTCTTGGAGGGCGAGGACGGCAAGCGCCTCGGTGGTGGCTGACCTGTGTCCGACTTAGCGATAGGGATCCCGGCTGATTCAAACGACATCATCGGGTCTCCGGCTTGGTTGTCGGTCGGGTGCTGCGATGGTAGGCGAGGCGCCGCAGCCGCGCCGCTTGGAGTCCGGCCTCCCGGGCCTTGCGGATGGCGGGACCGCGCCCCTCGTGCTCGTCGTCGGGCGTCACGTAGCCGATGCCGGCATGGAGACGAACGCCGTTCCATCTCGGGCGGATGACGTCGAGCTCTCGGCGCAGCACCTCGATGTCGGCGATCGACTCCAGGTGCGGGTACTCGGCCTTCAGGTGCCCGTTGAAGCTCTCGATCCAGGCCTGGTCGGTCGGGGTGCCGGGTCGGCCGAAGTGCTGGGCGATGCCGCACAGTGCCATGAACTCGCGCGTCGATCCCGAGGTCATCTGGGCGGTGTTGGTGTAGGAGCCCCGGTGGGCGAGCTTTCGGTGCGAGCGGTCGATCTCGCCCCAGTGGTGGTAGAGGTCAATGATCGCCTGGACCTCGTCGTCCAACAGGCCGTGCATCGGGTGGCCGCCGGGGGTGCGGTCGTCGAGCTCTGTGG
>DAHUZE010000105.1 GCA_027306755.1 Acidimicrobiaceae bacterium
CACGGCCACTGGGACCATATCCAGGCCGTGCCGGCAATCCGGGACGCCGGGTACGAGGTGGCAGTCACCGCCGCCGACGCCGCCATGCTCCCCGCCTACGACCTCGTGCTCGAGGACGACGCCGTGCTCGAGGTGGGGCGGCTGCTGGTCCGTACGATCGCCACCCCCGGCCACACCCCGGGATCGATGTGCTTCGCCGTGGAAGGGACCCCCCTGCTGCTGACGGGCGACACCCTGTTCCCCGGAGGGCCCGGCAACACGTCCATGGAGGGTGGGGACTTCCCCGCCATCATCCGCTCCATCGATCGGCGCCTGTTCGCCCGCTTCGACGGCTCGACCCTGGTCCTGCCGGGCCACGGCGCCTCCACCACCATCGGCAGCGAGCAGCCGCACCTCCAGGAGTGGATCGACCGCGGGTGGTGACACCGGGGATTTCTCCTACGACGGTGGTGGAAATCCGACCCGACCGGTAGACTTTGCACGGTGAGCGAGCCGTTGCTGTCGATCGAGAACCTGCACGTGGAGGCGGACGGGGCCGAGATCCTCCGCGGCGTCACCCTGACGGTGGGAGCCGGCGAGGTGCACGCCCTGATGGGGCCCAACGGCGCAGGGAAGTCGACCCTGGCCGGCACCCTGCTCGGCCACCCCTCGTACCAGGTGACCGACGGCACGGTCCGCTTCGCCGGGGAGGACGTGACCCACTGGGCCACCGACGCCCGGGGCAAGGCGGGGATGTTCCTGGCCTTCCAGTACCCCGAGTCCATCGAAGGGGTCTCCGTGATCCAGTTCCTTCGCCAGGCCATCTCGGCCCGCCGGGGCGAGGACGTGTCGGTGCTGGAGGTGCGCCTGGCGATGGGCGAGTGGATGGAACGCCTCGGCATGGACCCCTCGTTCGGCGAGCGCCACCTGAACCAGGGTTTCTCGGGCGGGGAGAAGAAGCGCAACGAGGTGCTGCAGATGGCGATGCTCGAGCCCGAGCTGGCCGTCCTGGACGAGACGGACTCGGGGCTCGACATCGACGCGCTCGGTGTCGTCGGCCGCGGGGTCCGCACCGTCCGAGAGCAGCATCCTTCCCTCGGCGTCCTCGTCGTCACCCACTACCAGCGCTTACTGGAGAACCTGGTCCCGGACCGGGTGTCGCTCCTGGTGGACGGGCGAATCGTGGACAGCGGCGGCCCGGAGCTGGCCAAGCGGATCGAACGCTCGGGCTACGACGAGTGGCGGAGCTGAGATGGCCCTGGACGTCGAGACCATCCGCAAGGACTTCCCGCTCCTCGCCCGGGTGGTGAACGGTCGGCCCATCGTCTACCTGGACTCTGCGGCCACCTCGCTCCAACCCCGGCCGGTGCTGGCGGCGATGGAGCAGTACTACGAGACCACGCATGCCAACGTGCACCGGGGCGTCTACGCCACGGCGGAGGAGGCCACCCAGCGCTACGAGTCGGCACGCGTTGCCGCGGGCAGGTTCGTCGGTGCGCCGGACCCGGCCCGGGAGATCGTCTTCACGAAGAACGCCACCGAGGCGATCAACCTCGTCGCAAACTCCTGGGGACGGGCCAACCTGCGGCGGGGCGACGTCGTGCTGCTCACCCAGATGGAGCACCACGCGAACCTCGTCCCCTGGCTCATGCTGTCCGAGCAGCTGGGGCTGGAGCTGCGTTACCTGGAGGTGGACGGGCAGGGGCGGCTGGACGTCTCAGCGTTGGACCGCAAGCTCGACGGAGCGCGCCTCGTGGCCGTCTCGGCCATGTCCAACGTGCTGGGAACGATCAACGACCTGCGGCCGATCGCCGACGCTGCCCATGCTGCAGGGGCCGTGGTCCTGGCCGACGGGGCGCAGGCGGTCCCCCACCTGCCCGTGGACGTCCGGGCGCTAGGGGTCGACTTCCTGGCCTACTCGGCCCACAAGATGCTCGGGCCGACCGGCATCGGCGCCCTCTGGGGAAGGGCAGATCTGCTGGACGCCATGCCGCCGTTCCTGGGTGGGGGCGGGATGATCCTGGACGTCCGCCTGGACCGGTTCCTGCCGGCCGAGAGCCCGCAGCGCTTCGAGGCCGGGACGCCCCCGATTGCCGAAGCCGTGGGCTTGGGTGCCGCTGTCCGCTACTTGGAGGCCGTGGGCATGGAGGCGGTCCGCGCCCACGAGCGCAGCTTGACCGACTATGCCCTGGGCGCCATCGCCGATCGCCTCGGTGACGACTGCACCGTCTTCGGTCCGCCGGCCGGTGACGACCGGGGCGGGGTCCTCTCGCTCGCCTTCCGGGACGTCCATCCCCACGACCTTGCCCAGGTGCTGGACCAGTACGGGGTGTGCGTGCGCCCCGGGCACCACTGCGCCAAGCCGCTGATGCGGGTTCTGGGCGTGAGCGCCACCGCCCGGGCCTCGGTCGGCCTCTACAACGACGAGCGGGACATCGACGTGCTGATCGAGGGCCTCGCCGAGGCCGGTAGGTTGTTCGGCTGATGCCGGACTTGGAGGACCTTTACCGGGAGATCATCCTGGACCATTACCGCTCCCCCCGGCACCGTGGTGAGCTCGAGTCCCCGCCGGCCCACCGGGTCGAGGGGTTCAATCCCCTCTGCGGCGACGAGGTGGTCGTGACCATGGTGGTGGACGGCGGCACCCTGCAGGACATCAAATTCGCGGGCACGGGTTGCTCCATCAGCCAGTCGTCGGCTTCGCTCATGTCCTCGGCGGTGAAGGGCAAGTCGCTGGACGACGTGCGGCAGCTCATCCGGACGTTCAAGTCGATGATGTCGATCCACGAGGCGGCGCTCGGAGAGAGCGGCCCGGACGAGGCCCTCGAGGAGGCCGCCCCGGTGGACGTCCGGACGATCGGGGAGCTGGCCGCCCTGCAGGGCGTGGTCAAGTTCCCCGTCCGCATCAAGTGCGCCACCCTGAGCTGGAACGCCCTGGCGCAGGGGCTGGACGAGCTGGCCACCGCGGCAAGCTGACCGTCCTGCGCTCGGACGCGCAGGGGAGCCGTCAGTAGGCGGCGTAGCCGGTGTGCTCGAGCTCCTCTGCCAGCTCCGGGCCTCCGCTGGCCACGATCCTGCCCTCCACCAGCACGTGCACGCGATCCGCCCGCAGCACTCGGAGGAGCCGGTGGAAGTGGGTGACGGCCACTACACCCAGCCCCCATTCCTCCGTTGCCGACTCGATCCGGCGGGCCACGGCCCGCACCGCGTCCACGTCGAGTCCCGAGTCGATCTCGTCGAGCACGCAGAACGGTGGCCGAAGGACGCCCAGCTGCAGGACCTCGTTGCGCTTCCGCTCCCCACCCGAGAGGTCCACGTTCAGAGCACGTCGCAGGAAGCGCTCGTCGAACCCGATGGCGGCCGCTTCCCGGCGCAGGCGGTCCTCGATCCCAGCCGGTGTCCGCTCCGCCGTGGGTTCCTCGGACCCGTCGGGTGCGAGCGCTTCGGCCATGACGGCGTCGAGCAGGACGCCCGGCACCTCAATGGGCTGTTGCAGGGCCAGGAAGAGCCCTGCCCGGGCTCGCCGCCACGCGGGGATCCCGACCAGCTCCAGGCCGTCCAGGCGGATGGAGCCGCCGGTCACCGTGGTGCCCGGGCGCCCCATCAGCGCGTGGGCCAGCGTGCTCTTCCCTGAACCGTTGGGGCCCATGACGACGTGGACCTCTCCGCCCGAGACTGACAGGTCCACACCCTTCACGACCGCCTTGCCTCCGGCCGAGGCGTGGAGGCCCTCCACAACGAGGTGGTGGCCGGCCGTCACGGGAGCACCACCGTCACGGGAGCACCACCGTCACGTCGCCCGCGGCAGTGAGCGCGACGTCGTACACCGGCACCGGCTTGGTGGCCGGGAGGGAGCACGGCTCCCCCGACGTCAGGTCGAACGTGCTGCCGTGCCTCGGGCACTCGAGCTCGCGCTCGGCGGCCCAGACCTCCCCTTCGGCGAGCGAGTAGTCCTCATGGCTGCAGCGGTCGCCGATCGCGTAGAAGTCGTCTTCGATCCGGACCACGCACACGCGGTGCTCGCCGATGTCGAAGCGACGGGCCTCCCCGCTGGCCAGCTCGTCACGCCGGCAGACGACGACGGCCTCACCCATCGCCGTCGCCCCCTCCGATGTGCAGCGCCTCGGTCAGTCGGATCCCGACCTCGCGGCGCAGCCGCTCGACCGAGCCCGGAACCGGTGATCGCTGGATGATGTCCTCGAAGAACCCGAGGACGATGAGCTGCTCCGCCCGCTCCGGCGGCACGCCGCGGGACTCGAGGTAGTAGCGCTGGTCCTCGTCCACCGGACCGACCGTGGACGCATGGCTGCACCGCACGTCGTTCTCCTCGATGTCCAGGTTGGGAACCGAGTCCGCGTGGGCGCCGGCGTCCAGCACCAAGTTGTTGTTGGTCTGGAACGCCTCGGTGCGCAGCGCCCCGCGCCGGACACGGATGAGCCCGCTGTAGATCGAGCGCGACGAGCCGGCGACGGCGCCCTTGCACAACAGGTCGCTCGTGGTGTGCGGAGCAGCGTGGTCCTGCAGGGTGCGAACGTCGTGGACCTGCTCGCCCGTGCCGAGGTAGGCGGACCGGAGCTGGGTCGTCGATCCGGCACCTGCGGCCACGGCGTCCGTGCGAGACCGGTCGTAGGCGCCACCGAGCCCGACCGTGAAGGTCCGGAGGGAGGCATCGCGCTCACTTGCCGCCGCGATCCGGGCGATGTGCCACACGTTCGGTCCGAGCACCTGCAGGCCCACGTAGGAGAGCACGGCACCGTCCTCGGCGTGGAGCTCGGTCACGGGGACCACCAGGGCCCGACCCTGCGGAGGGCCGGCCACCACCTCCACCACGCCCGCGCTGGCACCGCGGCCGATGCGCACCACGGTCCGGGGAAAGCTTGCCGGTGCTGCTCCCGAGCCGCCCGCAGTCGCCGCGTCGCACCAATGGACCACCACGATCGGGTCCGCGACCACGGCGCCGTCCGGGACGTCGATCACGACGGCGTCCGGATGGAACCCGTCGTTCAGGCGCACCAAGGCGTCACCGCCGGCGAGCACACGTCCGAGCGTGCCCTCCCCCGCATCGGCCAGGGATCCGACGAGAACGCCCTCGTCCAGGCCGTGCCGTGCGACGCTCGTGACCGCCCCGCCCGACGTCGTGACCGTGGCCGCCCGCTCCGGCAGGTCCCGAGCCACGCCTGCGACGAACGCCGCTGCGAGGGGGTCCGGCGAGGTCCCCGGTGGGACCGGACGGACCGGCGCGTACCCGTCCAGGTCCAGGGCGTCGATCGGCGAGTACCGCCAGACCTCCTCCTTGTCGGAGGGAAGCGCCATGGCCGAGAACACGTCGAACGAGTCCGTGCGCCGGGCCCGCGCCCACGCCGGGCCGGGAAGGGATGCCGCTCGGTCCGCGGTGAAGGTGTTCAGGGTCGTCCTCTGCTCGTTCGCCCGTCCCTTGGCGGGATGCCCGCGGGCCGAGCCAGTGTAGCGGTGGTCCGGGATGGATCCGGCAGTAACGTCGGGCCTGATGACGGGCACGTTCTCCTCGAGCGTCCTCACGCTGGAGCACGACGAGCGCGGGTTCTCCACGCTGTGGCTCGACCGGCCCGAGGCTCGGAACGCCATGGGACTCGCCTTCTGGGCGGACCTGCCTCGGGCGATGGGCGCGCTCTCCTCGGACCCCCGGGTCCGGGCCGTGGTGCTGGCCGCCCGGGGCTCCCATTTCAGCGTGGGACTGGATCTCAAGGAGATGGCCGGGTTGTTGACCGGGGACGGCTTGGGCGCCTCCCCGTCCGCGCTGGACACCGACGCACCGGCGCCGCGCATGTCCACGGCGGCCAGAGCGTTCGCCACCCGGCAGGCGGTGGCCACCATGCAGCGGGCGGTGACGGCCGTGGCCGACTGCCCGAAGCCGGTGGTCGCCGCGGTGCAGGGTTACTGCCTCGGCGGCGGGATGGACCTGATCACGGCGTGCGACCTGCGGCTGGCTGCGGCCGATGCAACCTTCAGCGTGCGCGAGACGCGCATGGCCATCGTGGCCGACCTCGGGACGCTGCAGCGGCTCCCCCGCATCGTGGGAGCCGGGCACGCGGCCGAGATGGCGCTCACCGGCCGGGACGTGGGCGCCGAGCGGGCTCTGGCGATGGGCCTGGTCAACACGATCTTTGCGGACGCCGACGCGTTGCGCGACGGGGCGCGGGAGCTCGGGGCGGAGTTGGCGGCGCTTCCACCGCTCGCCGTGCAGGGCACCAAGGCGGTCCTGGAGGCGAACGACGGCCGTACCGTACGGGAAGGACTCGACTACGTGGCGACCTGGAACGCCGGCATGCTGGGCTCAGACGACCTGGCCGAGGCGGTGACCGCCTTCATGGAGCGACGGCAGCCCCGGTTCAGCGGAAGCTGAGCGCTACCTGCGCCGCCACCAGCGGCGCTCGGATCGAGCCGCCCGCCGGGCATCGGCAGCCCGGGCCTCCTGCAACGCCTCGGGTGCGATGGCGCTGACGATGGTCTCGGCGCTGTTCAACACGCTGGTCATGTCGCCCGTCGGGACGTCGGGTTCGTCCTCGATCGCGGGCTCCACCAGGCTGCCGTGCACCCAGCCGGCGTCCGCCAGCCTCCGCTCGTAGGACGCGCAATCGGCTGGGCACCGCCACGGAGCCTCAGGGGCGAGGTCGAGGATGCAGAACCGCGCCACCTCGCCCGAGGCGTAGGTACGGCTCTGGAAATGCTTGCACTCTTCACGCATGGCCACGGCCTTTATGCTGGCACCCGCTCGATGCCGACCAGGGGTCGGCCGGGAATGGGCCGGGTTGCCGCCGGTAGCGGCTGGGCTCGCCCGGCCGCCGGCTCAGCCGACGGAGCCCTCCATCTGCAGCTCGATCAGGCGGCTCCACTCGACGGCGTACTCCATCGGCAGCGTCCGGGTGATGGGCTCGATGAACCCGTTGACGATCATCCCCATGGCCTGGCTCTCCGTGAGCCCGCGGCTCATCAGGTAGAAGAGCTGGTCGTCACCGACCTTGGACACCGTCGCCTCGTGGCCGATCCGGGCGTCCTGCTCCCCCACCTCCATGTAGGGCTTCGTTTCGGAGATCGACTCGTCGTCGAGCAGCAGGGCGTCGCAGCGGACGAAGGACTTCGCGCCGCGTGCGTCCTTGTCCACATGGACCAACCCCCGGTAGGTGGTGATCCCGCCGTCCTTGGAGATCGACTTGGAGACGATGGTGGACGACGTCTCGGGAGCCGCGTGGATCATCTTGGCGCCAGCGTCCTGGTGCTGGCCCGGGCCGGCGTAGGCCACCGAGAGCACCTCACCGGAGGCCTTGGGGCCCACCAGGTACACCGAGGGGTACTTCATGGTCAGCCGGCTGCCGATGTTGCCGTCGATCCACTCCACGTGGGCCTCCGCCTCGGCTCGGGCCCGCTTGGTCACGAGGTTGTAGACGTTGTTGGACCAGTTCTGGATGGTGGTGTAGGTGATGCGGCTGCCCGGAAGCGCCACCAGCTCCACCACGGCCGAGTGCAGGGAGTCCGACGTGTAGACGGGTGCCGAACAGCCCTCGACGTAGTGGACCTGCGACCCCTCGTCGGCGATGATGAGGGTCCGCTCGAACTGGCCCATGTTCTCCGCGTTGATGCGGAAGTACGCCTGGAGGGGCATGTCCACCTTCACGCCCGGCGGCACGTAGATGAACGACCCACCGGACCACACCGCCGAGTTCAGGGCGGCGAACTTGTTGTCGTTCGGGGGGATGATGGTGCCGAACCACTTCCGCACGATGTCCGGGTACTCGCGCACCGCGGTGTCCATGTCGCAGAACAGGACGCCCTGGGACTCCAGGTCCTCCCGGTTTCGGTGGAAGACGACTTCGGATTCGTACTGCGCGGTCACCCCGGCCAGGTACTTACGCTCGGCCTCAGGGATGCCCAGCTTCTCGTACGTGTTCTTGATGGCGTCGGGAAGGTCGTTCCAGTCGTCCACCTGACCGCCGGTGGGCTTGATGTAGTAGTAGATGTCGTCAAAGTCCAGGTCCGGCATGTTGACGGCGAACCACTGGGCCATGGGCTTGCGCTCGAACCGAGCGAGGGCGCGCAGCCGGAACTCCCGCATCCAGTCCGGCTCGTTCTTCATGGCGGACATCTCGCGGACGATGTCCTCGTTCAGCCCCTTCTTCGGCTTGAAGACGTAGTCCTCCTGGTCGCTCCACCCCAGCTGGTAGCGGCCCAGGTCGAGATCGATGGTTGCCATCTTCCTGTCTCCTTGCTCGCCCGTTGCCCGTGCCCGGCAGGCACCGGCGGTCCCAGCGGGATTCGCCACGACGGAATGGCCAGGCCAGGCCAGACCCGGCCAAACGTCGCCCGGCCTGCCCAACGGTGGATTTTCCCTACGTAGATAGTAACAACTCAGGTGTGGTCGCGGCGCGGGTGGGCCAGAGGCCTATTACTTTGATGCCCAAGTATCATGGTCCCATGGCCGACCGCAGGCGCTGGCAGGAGGACCTTGACGGCGCGCCCTCCCGGGACATCCCTTTCGAGACCATGTCGGGCATCCCGCTGCAACCGGTCTACGGGCCGGATGACGCGGAGCTCCCTGGCCAGTGGCCCTACACGCGGGGGCTGTTCGCCTCGATGTACCGGTCGCGCCTGTGGACGATGCGCCAGTTCGCAGGGTTCGGGACGGCGGAGGACACCAACGGACGGTTCAAGGAGCTCCTGCGCTCGGGCGGCACCGGCCTGTCCACCGCCTTCGACATGCCGACCCTGCTGGGAAGGGACTCCGACGACCCGCTGGCCCGCGGCGAGGTTGGACGGGCGGGCGTGGCTGTGGACAGCCTCGCGGACATGGAGACGCTGTTCGCAGGAATCGATCTCGGCTCCGTCACGACGTCGATGACGATCAACTCTCCTGCCGCCACCGTCATGGCCATGTACGTGGCGGTGGGAGACAAGGCCGGCGTCGGCCGGGAGCGCCTCGGGGGCACGATCCAGAACGACATCCTAAAGGAGTACCAGGCCCAGAAGGAGTACGTCTTCCCGCCACGCCCATCGGTGCGCCTCGTCACGGACCTCGTCCGGTTCGCTACGGCCGAGCTGCCGCGATGGCACCCGGTGTCGATCTCCGGCTACCACATCCGGGAGGCCGGATCCACGGCGGCCCAGGAGCTGGCGTTCACCCTTGCCAACGGGTTCGCCTACGTGGAGGCTGGAATGGCGGCCGGCCTGGACGTAGACGAATTCGCCCCCCGCCTGAGCTTCTTCTTCAATGCCCACATCGACTTCTTCGAGGAGATCGCCAAGTACCGCGCCGCCCGGCGCCTCTACGCCCGTTGGATGCGTGACCGCTACGGGGCCGCCGATCCCCGCTCGTGCATGCTCCGGTTCCACACCCAGACGGCCGGCGTCTCCCTCACGGCCCAACAGCCTGAGCTGAACCTGGCCCGGGTGGCCATCGAGGCCCTGGCCGGCGTCCTCGGCGGCACGCAGAGCCTCCACACCGACTCCTACGACGAGGCGCTGGCACTCCCGACGGAGAAGGCAGCTCGGCTGGCGCTCCGGACCCAGCAGGTGATCGCCCAGGAGACGGGGGTCGTCCACGTCGCCGACCCGCTGGGCGGATCCTGGCTGGTGGAGGAGCTCACGGACGAGCTCGAGCGCCAGGCCGAAGCCATCTTCGCCCACCTGCTCGAGTGCGGCAGGGGCTCGATGCTGGAAGGCGTCTTCGCATCCATCGAGGACGGCTGGTTCTGTGGCGAGATAGCGGACGCCTCCTACCGCTTCCAGTCCAAGCTGGCCGCCGGGGACTGGATCCAGGTTGGCGTCAACGGGTACACCGACGGGGAGGACGGGCAGACGCCCATCTTGTCCATCGACCCCGCAGTCGAGAATCGGCAGCTGGACAAGCTGGCACGGGTCAAGCAGGCCCGCGATGACGATGCCGTGCGCCGCTGCCTTCAGCGGATCAGCACGGAGGCCGCCGACCCGACCGTCAACCTCATGCCCGCCCTGATCGAGGCGGCCAACGCCTACGTCACGGTTGGTGAGACCACGGCCGCGATGGAGTCGGTCTTCGGCACCTGGGTCGAACGATCGGTGGCCTGATGGCCATGCCCGCGGGCGGAACGACGCCGGCCCCCCTCCGCGTCCTGCTGGCCAAGGTGGGGCTGGACGGGCACGACCGTGGGCTGCGGGTCGTGGCCCGGATCCTCCGTGACAACGGGTTCGAGATCGTGTTCGCCGGATTGCGCCAGACGCCTGAAGCCATCGCCGCCGCGGTCATCCAAGAGGACGTGGACGTGGTTGGCGTCTCGATGCACAACGGTGCCCACCTGACGCTCGCTCCCCTGGTGGTGCGGGCCCTCCGCGCCACCGGGCTCGACACGCCCGTCGTTGTCGGAGGGATCGTCCCGGAGGTGGACGTCCCGAAGCTGCGGGCCCAGGGAATCGCCGCCGTGCTCGGTCCCGGGGCATCCAACGAGCAGGTTGTCGCCTCCGTACGGGGGGCGGCGGCGCAAGCACCCGGCCGGTAGCTGCCCGCACGCTGGCCCTTTCCGCCCTGCATCGGCTATGATACCGGCGGGGATGGGAGGAAACGAGTGGGTCGGCCTTCTCGGCTTTTCCTGGGGAATCGTTCTCGCCGCGTCGGCGGCCCCATGCCGCGCGCCCTTCGAGGGATGCCGGCTTCCGGCGGTGAGGGCGGGGGTGCCTCGCTAGGCGGCCGCCGCTGCCTCCAGTGTCGCCGCGACCGGGGGGACGGCGGGATGACGATCATCGAGCTCGTCATCGCCTTCGCCATCTTGATGGTCGTGCTCATTCCCGTGGCGATGCTGCTCAGCAACACGATCGGGCAGGCAGCCAGCGCGCGGGAGCGCTTGACGGCGCTGTCGCTGGCCGAGCAGTACATCGAGAAGCTGAACAACACACCGGTCCTCGCGGCAACAGCGACGGCCCACACCGCGCTCGAGACAACAGCGAACCACACACTGCCCAAGACGAACGTGACAGTGCACGTGGGCTCCACACGGCGCTCCACAGTGATGTACGCGATCTACGCCCGGTTCACATGGGCGCTCCACGAGAACTCCACCCCCGACCTCTGCGCATCGGGAACGGCACCGACACTGCTCGATCTCAAGGTCACCGCCGAGTGGGGGCGCACACCCAAGAAGATCAGCGACACGACCCTCATCAATTTCCCTGCCACGGGGATCCTGACCGAGGGCTTCCTCGCCGTGAACGTCGCCGGCAACCCCGTGACCGGCCCGCCGTCCGATGCCGGCGGCCATGCGTGGTCCACACGGGTCCAAGCAGTCCCGGTCACCATCACGCCGGACGCCACAGTGACGACAGGCTTCGCCGCCATCACCCGGTACCCCAACCAGTACGGGTGCGTGTTCCAGGAGGTGCCCCCCGGGAAGTACACAGTGAGTGTGGCCGACCCGTCCACCGGGACGCCTGCCGGCACCAATTTCGGCACACCGCCCTGGATCGCCAGCTACGCCGAGCTACGCGGCGAGACCACCACGACGCCGGCGGGCGTGACAGTCGGCCAGGTGGCCACAGTCACCTTCCAGTACGACGAGGGATCGATGGTCAAGGTGACGTACCCCTCCACAACCCTCGTGGAAGGCGCCGTCTCGTGCCCCGGTGCCGGGAGCATCGAGTGCCTGGCCGCGGGGCAGGCGCCCTCCAGCTCGAGAACACCGGCCGCCACACCGGTCGCCGTGCTGTCGGTCCTCTCTGCCTCTGGGTGGAGCGAGTACAAGACGCCCGCGACGCGGGTGGTCGCGTCGGCATGCGCGGGGACCAAGCGGTGCATCAGCGTCGGGACCGCCCGCACAGGTTCAGCCTTCGTCGGCTCCTCGGTCTCCAGTGGCACCGGGACCGTCAACTTCACCGCTGACCCCGTGCCGGCCGGCGTGACGGCGCTCAACGCAATCGTCTGTCCCACCACATCGAAGTGCTACGCCTGGGGGACCGGCGGGTCCGGCGCCGTCATCCTCTCGGGAACAGTGGGCGCGGGCGGCGTGGCATGGCACAACGACACGGGACTGGCCGGCGCCACGACGGTGCACGCATTGAGCTGCGTGAACGCCACATCGTGCCTTGCCGCCGCGGCCACGCCCAGCGGGCCGGCCCTGCTCTCGCTGCCGGGCGGCACCGCGTGGGTCCAGGACTCCCTGCCCGCCACGCCGGCCGCCGTCGTCAGCGTCACCCAGGTCGCCTGCCGGACAGCGACGTGCTTCGCCTTGGCTGCCAGCGCTACCAAGCCGCTGATCCTGTCCCAGAGCGCCACGTCTGCCACGAAGTGGATCGAGGACACAATCCCCGCGGTCACAGCCCTGTCGACCCTCGAGTGCGCCAGCACGTCGCATTGCTACGCCGCAGGCAAGAAGACCGGGGCAGCGGCCATCGTGTCGCTGCAGTCCATTACGAAGACAGCGACGACGACAACAAACAAGGTCGTCTGGACTGCCGACCCGATCCAGGGCGCCGCGACGTCCCTGACCACGCTGCAGTGCCCGGGCACATCCTCGTGCTATGCGACCGGAACCGCCTCCACAGGTCCGGCCATCGTCTCCCTCTACCGGTCCGCCTCCACATGGACGGTGGACGCCCTCCCCACCGGCCTCGCCGTCGTCACCGGGCTGACATGCCCAGCCGCCACACAGTGCATGGCGACCGTACTGAAACGAGTGGCGGGCACGGTCCTGCCCGCGGTGCTGTCGCTGGCAGGGTCACCGACATGGCAGGCGGTCTCCCTGCCCGCGGGCGCCCGGCCGCTCTACCTCGCCGGGGTGGCGTGCAGCTCGGCGGCTTCCCGCTGCATCGCCCCCGGAGCCACCGCCACCGGGCCGGCCCTTCTGTGGTCGACACTCTCGGGTACCCTGTGGCACCTCACATCCCCCAACGGAGTGACGGGCATGTACGTCAACGACGCGCCTGTAGCCGTCTACAACTCCGGCCTCGCACCGACGACCACCGTGGAGGTTGCATCGCCGGCTCCGACCTCGGGTGACGTGAGCTCCATCGGCCCGCTGTTCCCGTTCGCCAGCGGCTACGAGGTGGGCGCCTCCGCCTGCGTGGGCGGTGTCACGGCCACATCGCCCACCGTGACCAGCGTCCCGGGCACCACGTTCACATCCACACCGGCAAAGACAAAGGTCCCGACGGCCGCCCTTTCCATGGGCGTCCTCCCCGTCCAAGTCGTGTCCGCGACCGGGTCCCCGGTGGCCGGCGCCACGGTCACGTTCACCCCCACATGCGCCCGGCTTGCGCCCCCTCCGGGACAGGCCAACCAGACAACGTTCACCCTCGGCACCACCGACGGGACCGGCGAGGTGGGACTGGCCGTCATGTACGGCAAGTACAAGCTCACGGCCACGTCTGGTTCCTTGTCGGTGACCGACGTCGTCACCGTGTCCAAGTCGTCCATCACGGTGGGCAGCGTCACTACCGCCCTCCCGACACCGGCGGTGGTCCGGCTGTGATCCTCCGGCGACCATGGGGCGCTGGGGACGCGGCGGTGGCGGTGCAACCGGGGGGCACCAGGGGCCCGGGGGGCCACGGAGCGCGGTCGTCCCGCGCCAGGAAGGCGGACGAGGGCTTCTCCCTGCTCGAGATGGTCGTCATCCTCCTCGTCATGGGGATCCTCCTGGGCATCACCATCCCCATCGTGTCCACCGTGCTGCAGACCAGCAGCAAGGTGAACGTGACGTACAGCAACGTGGACGAGCAGCTGTGGCTCTCCACCACCCTCCAGCGCCTGGTGCGCGCCGCAGTCGCGCCCGGCCCCAGCGTCACAGGCTCCATCCCCGTGGCGGCGTTCGTGCCGGGCACAATCTCCCCCACCTCGATGGCGTTCTACACGGATGCCGGGACAGCCCGCGGCCCAGAGAAGGTGGTGGCGAAGTGCACGCCCACAGCGAGCACATCCCAGCTGTGCGCAAAGGGAAGCTCCACGTTCTCGGTGGTCATGTACCGGGCCGAGGTCACACCGTCCACGGGCGCCTCGTTCTGTCCCCGGATCTCGGGCACAACCGCCAAGAAGTGCCTGTACACGACAACCACGGCCAACGGCAAGTCGCTCACGATCACATCGCGCACGCTGGTCTCGATCCCAAACGTCCGCAACGGCACAAACGGCAAGGTCCTCTTCGTCTACACCTACGCCATCCCCGCCAGCACAACCTCTGCCAAGCCGACAGTCAGGCGCGTGCTGCCGGCACAGGACTCGATCTTCACGACGTGCACTCCGGGCACGACGCTCGCCACGTTCAACAACTGCCCCGCCGGGGAGATCGAGAGCGTGACATACGACCTGCAGATCAACGGCAGGGTCACATCCCTCTACGGGGGCGCTCAGGCCGAGGACGACACCGGCATCTTCGTGCTGTCGTCGACCTCCATGGGATACGAGCCTTCGGTGGGATGAGATGACACGAACGCTTCGCCAGTGCAAGGAGACCGGGCAGGCAGCCCTCACCCTTGTCATCGCCATCGTCCTGCTGCTCGTCACCAGCGGCGGCATCCTGGCCGCCAACGCCATGGCCCACGATCCGCTCGTCCAGAGCGACGTCGTCCAGCACTACGCCTACCGGGCGCTGGAAGCGGGGATCAACAGCTACCTGCGCACCATCAACCAGAAGCCCAACCTCGTCAACTGCAACACCACATCGACCAGCTCCACATGCAAGACAGAGAAGTACGACCAGTGGTTCAAGGTGCCGGGGACCACAGTCTCCACAAGCGCCCAGCCCGAGTACTACCTCTGGACCAACCCGCAGCTCTGCTTCAGCTCCACAACCGTCAAGGCGACGGCCTGCACGTCGTCGTCGAAGTCTGGAAACCTCGAGTACGTCCAGATCCAGGTGATCGGCGCGGCCGGCGTGCCCGGGCACTTCCAGTACCAGCAGTCGGTGGCGAACTTCGGCCCGCAGAACAGCTTCCTCACCCACCTGTGGTGGAGCAACTACGAGTCGTCGCCCAGCGCCAAGACACCGTCGCGCACCGCCTGCCAGTGGGACTGGAGGAACGGGTACAACGGGCCGGGCAACTCCTGCGCCCCGGGGGGCTCGTACACAGGTGCGGTGTTCTTCGGCCCGAACGACGTGATCGACGGACCGGTCTTCACCAACGACTCCATCTACGTCAGCTCCCATCCGGCGTTCGCCACAGGATCGCCCACACACCCCAACCCCACCCCCGTCGACACCGCAGATCCCCACTGCATCCTGGTCACGGCGCCGGGGTCCGCGGGGAGCTCTCCGGCATCGGGGTGCAAGAGCACGCTCACGGCCAACACATCGGAGGCCACCTACACACCGGTCAACTCCCACTACGGCCTTCCCATCGAGACGCCTCCCTCCACCGATTCCAGCCTCCAGGTCCTGGCGGCCCTGGGCGGGTGCGTGTACTCGGGACCGACCACGATCTCCCTGATGGCCACACACACCCACCACACGGGCTATATGAACGTGCACAGCCCGCTCACGCCCAAGGGCACAAACGGCACACCCACACACGACGGGAACAATGCGCCCACCAACCACAACAGGTGCCTGGGCACAGACATCCGCCTCCCGGACGGCACACCGACCGGCGCCACGGGCAGCGGCAACGGGGTCATCTACGTCCAGACGGCCACGGGGAGCTGCGCCACCAGCCACGCCAACCCCTACGACGCCTACGTCACCCGAACAGTTACGGTGAGAACCTGGACAAGCAAGAACAAGAAATACATTACAACGAAGACGCGCAAGACCTTCCTCACATCGACACGGGCGCAGAGCTCCACACAGACCCTCACACCGGCGACAATGAACTGCGCCGGTGACGCCTTCGTGCACAACGCCAACGCCGCCCCCTCGGGCCAGATCCCCGGCATGGCCGGCAACCTGACGATCGCCACGGCCAACAACGTCGTCATCACCGGCAACATCACCTACACGGACTGCCAGTCCACATTCAACAGCAAGAGCTCCTGCACATACAACGTCGGGGCCGGCGCGGTCAACGACTCGCTCGGCCTCATCGCCAACAACTCGGTGGTCGTCAACCGCCCGGTGTGCCCAAACGGCGGGTTCTTCTGGGGCGGATCGACAGATCCCTACTGCACATCCAACGGGCTGCTGGAGCGGTGCACAACGGCCACGGCCACACCCACATGGAGCACATGGCAGGACGCGCTCTGCAACCCGTCCAACGGCACGCAGCTGGTGATCGACGCCGCGCTCCTGGCCCTCAACCACTCGTTCACCGTCGAGAACTGGACAACCGGCGGCGCCACAACAAGGCTCGTGGTCTACGGCACCATGGACCAGTACTGGCGCGGGCCCGTGGGCGACTTCTACGGCAGCTCGGTCCTGAACGGCTACTCCAAGTACTACACGTGGGACTCCCGGCTGCAGTACGTGTCGATCCCGAGCTACCTGTCCCCCAACCTTCCGTCATGGGGCCTGGTGTCGTCCTCGGTGGTCCTGGACAGCTCGTGCCCATCCTGGCCCAAGGCCTTCCCGGCCGGCTACAAGTACGTCAAGACACGGATCGCCAACACAACAACCACGTTCCGGACATCGACGAGCCACGTGAGCAAGGCGACGAGCCCGACAGGCGCCCTGTGCACATGAGCTGAGGCACCTCTCTAGGTGCGGGCCATGGCAGGCTGAGCCCATGGCCGACCCGATGGACCCTCCCCGCCCCGATCGGCGCCCGGCCGTCATCGAGGCGCACGGGGACGAGCGCACCGACAACTGGTTCTGGCTGCATGACCGCAGCGATCCCCAGGTGCTGGCCCACCTGGAAGCCGAGCGGGCCCACGCCGACGCGGTGCTGGCCCGGCTGGACCCGCTTCGAGACCAGCTCTACCGGGAGATCAAGGGCCGCGTTGCCGAGACCGACATGTCCACGCCGGTCAGGAACGGGGCGTGGTGGTACTACCGGCGAACCCACGAGGGAGAGGCCTACCCCGTCCACTGCCGGCGCCCGGCGGATCGTGACGAGCCGCCCGTGGACGCCCCGGCGGGTGGAGGCGAGCAGGTCCTGCTGGACGAGAACCGCCTGGCTGACGGGCAGCGGTACCTGGAGGTCGCCAACCTGGTCGTGAGCCCCGACCACCGCTGGCTCGCCTTCGGCACCGACACCTCGGGGGCCGAGCTCTACGACCTCCGCTTCCGGTCGCTCGCACCGGGGGTGCCGGACCCCCCCGACGTGGTGGCCGCCACGTATTACGGCCTGGCCTGGGCCAATGACAATGCCACCGTCTTCTACACGCGCGTGGACGACGCGATGCGCCCGCACCAGCTGTGGCGCCACCGGATGGGCGCACACCCCTCCGAGGACGTGCTGGTGCTCCAAGAGGACGACGAGCGCTTCACCCTGTCGGTAGGCAAGTCCAAGGACGACGCCCTGATCCTGGTCGTGCTGGAGAGCCATACCACGACGGAATGGTGGACCATCCCAGCAGAGAGCCCCCAGGCGGCTCCGCGCGTGGTCCGTCCCCGATGTCAGGGCGTGGAGTACTCGGTAGAGCACCACCGGGGATGGCTCGTCGGGACCACCAACGACGGGGCTGAGGACTTCCGGGTGGTGGCCCGACGCCTCGACGGCTCCGACGAGGTGGAGCTGCTGGCCCACCGGCCCGGGACGCGGGTGGAGGGCGTGGACGTCTTCGATCGCTGGCTGGTGGTGGACGAGCGCGTGGACGCAGAGCCCGGGCTGCGGATCGTGGAGATCCCCCGGGGCGGCCTGAGCGAGCTCGGCGGCGCCGACGTGATGGCCCGGAGCCGGGTGGTCCCGGTCGACCACCATCCAGCCGTCACCTGGGAGGGCTCCAACCCCGAGCCCGGCGCGGCTGCACTGCGGATCGGCCAGACCTCACTGGTGCTGCCGAGGACCACCTCGGACTACGACCTCGCCTCAGGCGCGGTGGCGGTCCGCAAGCGCCAGCCCGTCCTCGGCGGGTACGACCCGGACCGATATCGCACGTACCGCCTGTGGGTGCCGGCCGCCGACGGGGCCCGCATCCCCGTGTCGGTGGTCCACCGGGCCGACCTGCTCGCCGACGTCCACGCTGCACCCGGGACGCCCCCGCCCCGGCCCGCACCATGCCTCCTCTACGGCTACGGCTCCTACGAGGCATCGATCGATCCGACGTTCTCGTCCATGCGCCTGTCCCTCCTGGACCGGGGCGTCATCTTCGCCATCGCCCACGTCCGGGGCGGCGGGGAGATGGGCCGGCGCTGGTCCCTGGACGGCAAGACGGCGCACAAGGAGCACACGGTCTCCGACTTCATCGCCTGCGCCCGCCACCTCGTGGACACCGGGTTCACCGCCCCCGACCGCCTGGCTGCCCGCGGCCGATCGGCCGGTGGCCTGCTCATGGGGGCAATCGTCAACCAGGCGCCGGAGCTCTTCACGGCCGTCGTCGCCGAGGTGCCGTTCGTGGACTGCCTGACCACCATGCTGGACGAGACGCTGCCGCTCACCGTGGGCGAGTTCGAGGAGTGGGGCGACCCTGTCCGTGACGCCGCGGCCTACGCCACCATCAAGGCCTACTCCCCCTACGACAACGTCCGGGGGCGAGACGACGACGGCCGCCGGATCCGACACCCGCGGATCTTCGCCACCGGAGCGCTCCACGACCCCCGGGTCGGCTTCTGGGAGCCGGCCAAGTGGGTAGCCAAGCTGCGGGACGAGGATCCGGACGTGGATGCCATCTTCCGCCCGGAGCTGTCCTCCGGCCACGGTGGGAAGTCCGGGCGCTACGACGCCTGGCAAGAGGAAGCACTCGTGTACGCCTTCGTCCTGGACGCGATCGGCGCCTGACCGGCCCTCAGCCGGCGGGCGTCAGCGTCACCGTGAAGGGCGACTGCGCCCCGGAGGGGAGCCCGGCGGGGACGCCGTCGATCTTGAGCACGGCCACCGACGGGGCGCCGATCACCACCGTCGCCTGGCCGGAGAGCGTCAGCGGGCGTGTGGTCCCCGGTGTGATCGCCTGCGCGAGCACCGTCGTGCCCTTGGCGTTGGTGACGTCCATCCAGCAGGCACCGGTGGTAGCTCCCAGGGACAGGGTGTACGACGTCGTTGCCGGCGCGTACGTGGCGGAGGACGTGGTGGCGTTGGACGCCGTGTAGCGGGCGGGAAGCGTGGTGGAGGTGGTGGACGTGGTGCCCGTAGGGCCATGGTGGTGCGACGCCGTGGCGGAGCCTGCGGGCCCGGACCGGGGGTGGTGGGCCCGCAGGCCCACATAGAGGACAGCTCCCACGACCGCGGCCAGGATGGCGACCGCCAGGATCGGGGCACCCAACCGGCGGGGCTCGCGGTCCAGGGTCGCCATCAAGCGCCGGGACTGGCGTCCGGAGCGGGCGGGCGGGCCGGTGGAGGCCCGGCCCAGGGCCTCCAGACCCGAGTACCGTCCCATATCGGTGCGGGAACCGGCCTGCGGGCGGCTGCCCGTCCTCGGGGCCCGCTCCTGGCGCGGCTGCCCCTGGAGCTGCTCCAGGGTGCTCAGCGTGTCGCGGTAGCCCCGCACCGAGGTGGCGTCCCCGGGGCGCCGGCGACCCAGGAGCACCACGCAGGCAACGATGACGGCCACTCCTGCGACGACTTCGATCGCCACGCTCACCTCCCCATATAAACACCGAAGGTGTGGCAGTCCGTGCCGTACCGATGCTCGGTCCGTCATTCAGGCCCAGGATCGAACTTCATTTTCATCGAGAAGCACAAATGATCTTCCCCCCTAACCCCGGCAGACCGGGTACTATTTGCAGCGTGGGTTCGCACGGCGGGAACCTTTCAGCAAGACTGGTGTTGTCCGTGCCGGCGGGAGCGGAGGAGAGATCCAGTGGTGGCGATCGGAATCGAAAAGGTCGACGGACGGCGCGCTCGGGGGCTGCGCACGAGGGACGCGATCATCAGCGCTCTCCTCGATCTGATTGCCGGAGGTGACATCGCACCCACGGCCCAGCGCATCGCCGATCGTGCCGGTGTTTCCGTTCGCTCCGTGTACCAGCACTTTGCCGATGTCGAAGGTCTCTATGCCGATGCAGCGGACCGGACGTACGAGTGGGTGCGGCAGACGGCCAAGGTCATCGACCCGTCGCTTCCCATCGCACGCCGGGTGGAGGCGTTCGTGGACGACCGGGCCGGCACGCTCGAGTCCCTGCTCCCCTTCCACCGGGCAGTGCGGCTGATGGAGCCCAGCTCCGACCGGGTCCGCAACTACCGCGTCAGTATGGAGAAGTGGGAGAAGGACCGCATCGCCAAGGTGTTCGCGGTCGAGCTCAAGGGGATCGAGACGTCGCGCCGCAGCGCCGTCCACGGGGCCATCGACGTCCTGTCCAGCACCGATTCCTGGGACCACCTGCGCCGGGGCGGCCAGTCCGCCCGGGTGGGGCGTCAGGTGCTGCGAACGGGGATCCTCGCCCTGCTCTCGTAGGCGTCAGGTCCGGAGCCCGGCTCGGGGACGGACCGTGATGTCCCGCTTGCAGGGGTTCGACCGGTCCCGAGCCGAGAGCACCGGGTCGGTGATGCCCCAGTCCGCAGCTACGTCGGGGTCGTCCCAGGCCAAGCCGAGCTCGTCGGCGGGGTTGTAGTACCCGTCCACCAGGTACCACAGGAGCAGATCGGTCAGCGCGGCAAAGCCGTGCGCCACTCCTGGCGGGATGAACAGGCCCCGGTCCTCCGCCCCGTCGGCCTCGATGGTCTCCGTGGTCCCCTCGGTCGGCGAGCCCTCACGGAGGTCGTGCAGCACGATCCTCGCCCGACCCCGCAGCACGTACCAGTAGTCGGCCTGGTGCAGGTGGTAGTGGAGGCCCACCACCGCCCCCCCCTGCTTCTCGGACCGGTTGCCCTGGAGCATCTCCCGACCCAGAGGGAACCACTGGCGGCGGTAGGTCTCCACGAAGCGGCCCCGTTCGTCGCCGTGGGCCTCGGGCTCGACGACGAGGACGTCGGCAATGGTTGCAGGCTTGAGACTGGGCACCGGGCGAGCGTAGTGGGATCAGCCCGGCAGCGGAGGCGCCGGGGGAGGCGGCTCCGGGTTCAGGGGCGCGGGCTGGGGAGGCTGCGGAGGCAGGGGCATCAGCCGGCGGTACCGGCCACGGTAGAAGAGGAGCGGCTCCCCGGTCCCGACACCGAGCCGCTGCACCCGGCCGGTCACCAGCTCATGGTCGCCGGCATCGTGGACGGCCTCGAGCCGGCACTCCACCCAGGCCAGCGTCCCGTCCAGCACGGGGGTCCCGGCGTCTCCCAGCCGCCAGGCCACGCCGGCGAACTTGTCGCCGCCGGAGAGGGCGAAGGTGCGGCACAGCGCTTCCTGGTCTTCGGCCAGGACGTTGACGCAGAACGCCCCCGCCTTCACCATCCTGGGCCAGCTGGTGGACGACTTGGATGGCGCCAGCGCCACCATCGGGGGGTCCAGCGACAACGCGGCGAACGCCTGACAGGTGAAGCCCACCGGAGCGCCGTCCTCCATCGCCGTCACGACCGTGATCCCGGTGGCGAACTGGCCCAGCACGTTCCGGAAGGCGGCGGGGTCGATCGTCACAGCGCCACGGTCATCCCCTCGACGGCCACGGACACATCGTCCACCCTGCGGGCGTCGGGCAGGCGGCGGGCACGCCGCAGCAGCACACCCATCTCGCGGTCACCGTGCGACGGGTCGTGGTGGAACAACAGGACGCGGCGGGCCGAGCATTCGGCGGCCACCCGCACCGCGTACGCGACAGTGGAGTGCCCCCAAGCGGACTTCGACGAGAACTCGTCGTCCGTGTACTGGGCATCGTGGAGGAGGACGTCCACGCCGTCGCAGAGCTCACGGACGCCCGGAGCCACCGTGCGCCGGTCGAGCGGGGCCTGGTGGTCCGGGAGGTATGCCAGACTGCTGCCGCCGGCGTCCACCCGGAACCCCAGCGTCCTGCCCGGATGCTGCACCCGGGCGGCCCGGACGGTGAACGCGCCCACCGTGAACTCCTGGTCGTCCACCTCGCGGATGTCGATCTCGCCGGCCGCGTCCGTCATCTGAACGGGGAAGAACGGCGGCTGGACGGCGGACGCCAGCGTCTCACGGAGCGTCCCTTCCTCCTGGCTCGGACCGTAGATCGTCAGCACGGCACCCGGGTCCAGCAACGGAGAGAAGAACGGCAGCCCAAGGATGTGGTCGAAGTGCAGGTGCGTGAGCAGGGCACTGGCCCGGAGCGGGCTGCCCTCGCGGCGCGCGGACGCCCGCAGAACGTCACCCAGAGCCCGGAGCCCGGTTCCGAGGTCCAGGACGAGCGGTGCCTCCCCGTCGAGCCGGATGGCGGTGCACGACGTGTTTCCCCCAACCCGGCGGTAGCGGTCACCGGCGCAGGGGCAGGATCCTCGCACGCCGAAGAACGTCACCTCCACCGGGCCACCGTAACCGCCGCGCTCACGCCAACTGCAGCGATTCCCCCTCCCAACGGGCGATCCCGTCGGCGACAAGGCCGTCGGCCGCGGCCCGGGCGCGGTCAGCGTCGTCGGGCCATCCGGCAGTTCGGGCGAGCGTGGCGGCGGCGATCGGCGAGGCCCGGAGCGCCGCCACCAGGCGCCCGCGCCCCTGGCGGTCCGAGCCGGCGAACGCCGACTGCCTGCGGCCGGTGGCGGCGGGATCCAAGCCCGACCCGCCGGCCCGAAGCCAGCTGCAGCGCCGCCGCAGAGCGCAACGTGTGCATCCCGGACGGCGCGCCGTGCAGACCTGGGCACCGATGTCGAACAGCGCCTGGTTGAACCGCCACGAGCCGGTATCGGGCACCAGGAAGTCCGCCAGCTCCTGCGCTTCGCCCTTTCGCAGCGGCCTCCCGGTCACCGCCCGGGCCAGCACGCGAGCAACGTTGGTGTCGACGACGCCCACCTGCGAACCGAACGCGAAGGCCAGGACCGCCCGGGCCGTGTACTCCCCCACCCCCGGCAGCGCTCGGAGTGACCGAAGGTCGCCCGGGACCCGCCCTCCGTGGCCGTGGACAATGATCTGCGCCGTCCGGTGAAGATTGACCGCACGGCGGTTGTAGCCGAGCCCCTCCCACAGGCGGACCACGTCGGCGGTACCGGCCGCTGCGCACGTTCCGGGGTCAGGGAAGCGGTGGATGAACGCCTCGTACGGGGCCACCACCCGCGACGCCTGGGTCTGTTGCAGCATCACCTCGCTCACCAGGACCAGCCAGGGATCCCGCGTGCGGCGCCAGGGCAGGTCCCGCCACAGGTGGTCGCCGGCTCCGAGCACCGCTCGACGGAAGCCGTCCCGGCGAGCGACCGAGACGGCAACGGGATCGGTCGCCGCCGTCAGCTCCACACGTCGTCTTCGTAGGGGCGCCGCCGCGCCGGCAGTGAGTCTCGCATCCAGACCATCACCTTGCGCCGGAAGGAGCAGACCTCTTCGCCGCGCTGGTTGAACGCCCTGGTCTCCACCGTCACGATTCCCCGGTCCCCCTTGGACTTGGAGGGAACCTTCCCCAGCACCTTCGTCTCGGCGTAGATGGTGTCGCCATGGAAGGTCGGGGAGCGGTGGACGAGCGACTCCACCTCCAGGTTGGCGATGGCGGACCCGCTCACGTCCGGCACGCTCATGCCCAGGGCGACGGAGTACACGAGGTTGCCCACAACCACGTTGCGGCCGTGCACCGTCTCGTGCTCGGCAAACCAGGCATTGGTGTGCAGCGGATGGTGGTTCATCGTCTGCATGCAGAACTGGTGGTCGTCGTACTCGGTGATGGTCTTGCCCGGCCAATGGCGGTAGACGTCCCCCGCCTCGAAGTCCTCGAAGCAGCGGCCGAACGGGCGGTCGTACGTGGTCATGGCGCTGGTGTAGTACGGAGTCTGCCCGGCCGTCCACCCGCCGAGAGCCGGCGCGGGATCAGTCCGCCGGTGGGCGGGGCCTGGTCGTGAACCCCACCGACGCGCCTGGGAGCGACTCCCCGTCGATCATCAGCCGCCAGGTGTAGCGGGACCCGTCCGGGAGCGGGATGGGGCCCATGTTGACGGCGAGGGCGACATCGATGGGCGACCCTTCGGGAACCGAAGGCGGGTGGGTGACGGTGAACTCACCCCGGACCTCCACTGCCTGGGTTCCTTCGGGGGTCTGCACCAGCACCGGACGGCCGTCGGCGTCCTCCAGGAACAGCTCCCAGTGGTGGGTGCGGTCGGCTTCGTTCCAGTCCACCTCAACCTTGAGGGCCACGGCCGACGGGACGGGCTCCGGGCCCGTCATCGACCATCCGCCCCCGAGGATGTAGAGCTTGCCGTCCGCCACCTGTGCGGCGTCGCACAACAGCATCGTCACGTTCACCGGGACGAGGCTAGCTGTCGCGTACGGCGGGGCGTGCCAGGATGCGCCCCCATGGACACCCTGCGCGACGACGTCTACCGCCGGCCTCTGGCGACGGCCCTGGACCGGCTCGGGGTGGCGCGGGGCTGGCGGGTCGTGGACGTCGGAGCCGGACAGGGAGACGTGGCGGTAGCCCTGGCGGAGGTGGTCGGGCACGAGGGCCGGGTCTACGCCGTGGACAGCGACCCCCTGGCCCGCGACGAGACCGCCTCGGCAGCGGCGGCCCACAGCCAGGTGGTCACCATCACCCAGACGGCCGAGGACCTGCTGCTCCCCGAAGCGGTCGACCTCGCCTTCTGCCGGTTCCTGCTCCTCCACGTCGTCGACCCGTGCGCGGTGGTGGCCCGGATGGCTGCGGCTGTCCGGCCTGGGGGATGGATCGTGCTGCAGGAGCCCATCACCTCGGCCGGACGCGTCGGGGGCGCGCCGCTGTCGATGCCCGATGCCCGCCATGCCGACGTGGGCGCCCTGCTGCCCGCCCTGGTCCGCACGTGCGGCGTGGACCTGGTGGATGCGTGGGCCGAGGCGCCCGCCGGAGCCGGCCCCGGTCCAGTCGCCAGCTACCTGACCTCGCTCACGGGCGTGGACCCCTGCGAGGACCCTGTCGTGCTCCCCCCGCTCGTGACGGTCCTCGGGCGGTGCCGGTAACGTGCCGTGAGCATGGCGCCCGTGGACCAGGCGGCCGAAGCCGTGGCATGTGCGGACACCGTGGTGCGGCGCGGCATCGCAACGCTCGCCGGTGCGGAAGGAGGGGCGGACCGCCACCAGGTCCTGGCGTACGACGTGGCCCACGCCGCGGCGGCGGCGGCAACGGCGCACGCCGCGCTCGCCTACGGGGAGCGCGGCGAGCTCGAGGCCCGCATCGCGTGCGCCTTCGTGGCCGACGTCGTGGCGGATCTCGCCGCACGGCTCGTGGGCCGCGACCGGCTTTGGGGTGCCGATCCCTCAGAGCTGTCGCCCGCCGCCGCCTTCGTCACCCGCCACCGAGATCCCCAGACGCTGGCCGACCTGTGCGGCAACGAGGGCCCGCGCCACCTCGCCGACGAGTTCGAGCTGGCCCGCGAGACCTTCCATCGGTTTGCCGAGAACGAGATCCGCCCCCACGCCGAGCACGTCCACCGCAACAACTCGGACATCCCCGAGTCGATCATCGGAGGGCTGGCCGAGCTCGGCGGGTTCGGCATGTCGGTGCCCGAGGAGTACGGGGGGTTCGCCACCGGAGGCGAGAGCGACTACCTGGGCATGGTGGTGGCGACCGAGGAGCTGTCGTGGGGCTCCCTGGGCATCGGCGGCTCCCTCATCACCCGCCCGGAGATCCTCACCCGGGCGCTGGTGCACGGGGGCACCGAGGAGCAGAAGCAGCGCTGGCTGCCAGCGCTGGCCAGTGGGGACCTTCTGGCCGCGGTGGCCGTCACCGAGCCGGATTACGGCTCCGACGTTGCCGCCATCACGACGGCGGCGTCGCCCGCGCCGGGGGGCTGGCGAGTCAACGGCGTGAAGACGTGGTGCACGTTTGCCGCACGGGCCGACGTGCTGATGCTGCTTGCTCGGACCGACCCGGACCGCAGCAAGG
Source organism: Acidimicrobiaceae bacterium (assembly GCA_027306755.1). GTDB lineage: Bacteria > Actinomycetota > Acidimicrobiia > Acidimicrobiales > RAAP-2 > JAJYVT01. Next base: position 25,872 of record DAHUZE010000105.1, read on the forward strand.
GCCATCGCGGCCTGTCGCTGTTCGTGGTGGACAAGGACGCGGCGAACGGCAAGGGCTTCGTGCTCGACCAGGACGGGGGCGGCCGGCTCGAGGGCCGGCCCGTCGACACGCTCGGCTACCGCGGGATGCACTCGTACGAGCTGGCGTTCTCCGACTGGCTCGTGCCCTCGCAGAACCTGGTGGGCGGGGAGGAAGGAGCCGGCCGGGGCTTCTACCTCCAGATGCGGGGCTTCGAGAATGGGAGGCTGCAGACGGCAGCTCGAGCCCTCGGGGTGATGCAGGCCGCCTACGAGGCGGCCTATGCCTACGCCTCCGAGCGATCGGTCTTCGGCAAGCCCGTCCTCGAGTACCAGCTGACCCGAGCCAAGCTGGCCAGGATGGCGGTCGTCATCCAGGCCACCCGGCAGTTCGCCTATGACGTGGCTCGCAAGATGGCTGCGGGCCACGGCGCGCTCGAGGCGTCCATGGCCAAGGCCTACGTCTGCCGGGCCGCCGAGTGGGTGACCCGGGAGGCGATGCAGATCCACGGCGGCATGGGCTACGCCGAGGAGTTCGCGGTCAGCCGCTACTTCGTGGACGCCCGGGTGCTCTCCATCTTCGAGGGCGCCGACGAGACGCTGGCCATCAAGGTGATCGCCCGCCGGCTCACCGAGAGCGCCTGAGGCCTGCACGCTCGCCACGGGTCACGAACTTCAGGGCCATCTTGCGACTGGCTTCGTCGATCATCTCGTCGCCGAACATCACCGCACCGCTCCCCCGCTCCTCGGTCGCGGCGCGGTACGCCTCCAGGATGTCCCAGGCCCGGTCGAATTGCTCCTGGGTGGGCGAGTACACCTCGTTCAGCACCTTGGCCTGGTCGGGCGTGAGAGCCCACTTGCCGTCATAGCCGAGCACGCGGGTCCGTTGAGCGAATTCCCTCAACCCGTCCACGTCCCGCACGTAGAGGTACGGCCCGTCGATGACCTGCAGCCCGTTGGCCCGGCCGGCCATGAGGATGCGGGAGAAGACATAGTGAAAGTGGTCCCCTGGGTACTCGGGGACCGCCACGCCGCCGGTCAGCACCGGCATCTCGACGGAGGCCGCAAAGTCGGCAGGCCCGAAGATGACCGTCTCCAGCCGCGGGGAAGCGGCGCAGATCTCGTCCACGTTGACGAGCCCCCGCGCCGTCTCGATCTGGGCCTCTATGCCGATGTGGCCGGGGGGCAGGCTGCAGTTCCGCTCGACCTGGGTAAGCAACAGGTCCAGCGCCACCACCTCGGCCGCCGACTGCACCTTGGGCAGCATGACCTCATCCAGACGCTCGCCGGCGTGGCCTACCACGTCGATCACGTCGCCGTAGGTCCATTGGGTGTCCCAGGCGTTGACCCGTACACAGAGCACCCGGTCGTCCCAGGGCAGGTTGCGGACCGCATCGACGACTTTCGCTCTCGCCCCTACCTTCTCCGACGGGGCGACCGAGTCCTCGAGGTCCAAGAACGTCATGTCGGCGGCAACGGTCGGTGCCTTCGCCAGGAACCGCTCGTTGGCTCCCGGCGTGGACAGGCAGGAACGCCGGGGAAGCTCTCGCGATCGCTCGGACACCTCTCGATCGTGCCAGTTGGGGACCCAGGCCACAAGGTGACCGGCACGCCACGGGCCGCGTTCCCCGCGCTGATCGCGCGGCACAGCGGGTGTTCCACAAAGTGGCGCAAGATCCTGAAGACCCGAAACTGTAACGTTCCCAGTGAGTTCCGTACCCCAAATAGTATCCCTACCTGGGCATACTGTCCGGGTATCAAATGTTACAGCCAAGTTTGTGGAAAACATTTCCTGAAAGGTGGTTGCCACAGCCGGTCGATTGGGCAAATATCTCAGGCATTGTGTCTGACCTTGACAGGTGGCCACGCCTCCCGTCGGCACCGGCTCGGCGGGCAGTTCGCGTGGCGTTCGTCGCCGTCGCCGCAGCATCGGTGCCTCTGGCGGTGAGCACTGCGGGCGCCAGCCAGCTCCAGACAGAGCAGGCCAAGGCGACCCAGCTCGAAGCCCAGATCCAGACACTCGGCAACCGGATCGGTGCGCTGGACCAGCAATACGAGGCGGCGCTGCAGAAGAAGGCCGCCCTGGACCAGCAGATCAACGTGACCCAGCAGCAGATCGCCACCTCCAAGGGGCGGATCACCAGGGACAAGGGGGTGCTCCACCAGGCGGCGATCCAGGCCTACGTCACGAGCGGCACCTCGTCGTCCGCGGACTCAGCCCTGTTCGCCCAGAGCCAGACAACGGCCATGGACTCGACCGTGTACAACCAGGTGATCTCGGGGAGCCTGAACACCTCGGTGGACAACCTCAACACCGCGGTCGCCCAGCTCGACAGCCAACGCCAGACGCTGCGCAGCGAGGATGCGGCCGCCGCGGGAGCGGTGGCGTCGGCCAAGAACGCGACTCAGCAGGCGCAATCGCTCGAGACACAGCAGCAGGCAGCGCTGGCGCAGGTGAAGGGACAGATCGCCACACTGATCGCCCAGCAGCAGGCAACCGCGGCAGCCGCGCAGCAGGCCAGCGCCCAGGCGACGCTGGCGTCGTACTCGTCGTCGCCGCGCTCGCCGTCGGCACCCCCGGCACCGCCCCCCGCCCCATCTGGCGGAGGTTCGGGCGCGGTCGCAGCGGCGGAGTCCCAGCTGGGCGTGCCCTACATCTGGGGAGGGGAGACGCCCGGCGTGGGCTTCGACTGCTCCGGACTGGTGGCATGGGCATGGGGGCGGGCAGGGGTGTCCTTGCCGCACTACTCGGGGGCGCAGATGGCCGACAGCACTCCGGTGCCGATCTCCGACCTCCAGCCCGGGGACCTGTTGTTCTACGGCCCCGGCGGGAGCGTGCACGTGGCGATGTACGTGGGCGGCGGCCAGATGATCGAAGCCACGTTCCCCGGGACAGTCGTCCGCATCGACCCGGTCCGCTTCGGGACAACATTCGCCGGCGCCGGGAGACCGTAGCCCCGGAGCGGCCATACTGGAGAGGTGAGGCCCGTCCCGGTCGCATTCCATATCGGTCCACTGGTGGTGCACACCTACGGGCTCGGTCTGGCAGTCACCTTCTGGTTCGCGTACCGCTACTTCGAACGGAGGCTCCGCGCCCAGGGCTACCCCACCGAGTGGGTGCTCGGCTTCTTCATCTGGGTCCTGGTGGCAGCCATCGTGGGGGCACGAGCGATGCACGTGCTGGCCACACTCCCTTCCTACCGCAGTGACCCGCTCCAGGTGTTCGCCGTGTGGCAGGGCGGCCTTTCCTCGTTCGGCGGCCTGATCCTGGCCATCCCGACGGGCGTCGTGGTCGCCCGCCGACGCTGCCCCCAGCTCGGGTTCGGACGGGCGATGGACCTCGTTGCCCCGGTCCTGGCCGCGGCCTGGTCGATGGGCCGGCTCCTTGGGCCCCAGCTCATGGTGGCGGGCGGGGGCCACCCGACCGGCCAGTGGTTCGGCATGTACTACGCGGACCAGGTCGGGCGGCGGCTCCCCGTGCCGATCTTCCAGGCGATCGAGGACGCCGCCATCTTCTGCGTCCTGATCTATGTCGAACGGCGCACGATCCGCCGCGCCACGGCAACGGAGGGCCTGACCCCCATGGCGGACGCCCGCTACCCCGCCGGGACGGTGATCGGGACCGGGATGACCCTGTGGGGGATCGAACGCGTGGTCGACGAGAAGCTCTGGCTGGCCTACCCCGGGCAGCTCGGGGACGTGCTGGTGGAGGCTGCGGGGATCGCACTAGCCATCGCCGGCGTGATCGTGCTGCTACGCGCCCGGAGCCGCTGGCGCCACTGGGAGGACGGCGCCGGCTCCCGGGCCCCGGACCACCGAACTCCCGAGCGGCCGTCCGCGCCCGCCGGGGTCGCCTGAACCCTCAACGTTCCGGCCGCGCCCCCGACAGCCGATCCGGTGCGGCGGCGGGCGGCGGCGGCCTCCACCGGGCGGCTCAGCACCTCCATCAGCCGCCCGCCGGGCGGCTCAGCACCTCGTCCAATGACGCGAACTGCTCGGCCATGGCCTCGCGTGCGGTCCCGTCGGCCAGTCGGGCGTCCCGGGCTGCACAAGAGCGGTGCAACGACACGATGCGGACGAGCGTCCCGCCCGACGCGTCCTCGAAGGTCGTCACTTCCACCACCTCACTGGCGGGGTCCGAGCCCACGGAGTAGCTCGTCACGAGACGCGTCGGGATGTCCAGCTCCACGATCCGGCCGGTCAACTCGAAGCGGCTCCCGTCCGGGCAGTCCGCCTGGAAGCCGTAGGCGCCTCCGACGCGGAGGTCCACCTCGCAATGACGGACTGACATGCCCCGGGGGCCCCACAGGCGGCCCAGGTGCCCCTCTGAGGTCCAGACCTCGAACACGTCGCTCCGCGTTGCATCGAACCAGCGGGTCACTTCTACGGCCGGCTCATTGGGGAGTGCTTGCAGCCCATAGGGACGGCCCGCCACAGCCATCGCGCCCCCCTCGCGCTCACCCACGGCACTCAGGCTAGCTCGGCCACGTCAGATCGTCGCCGTTCCCTGCTTCTCCGCGCGGCATACGCGACCGAAACACGTGCACACTGCAAATACGCGACCCTCAGGGACACGCACTGGCGCCTGCCGGCCCCATAGGGCGCAGGGCCGTCCGCCCGGTCCCCCTCCGGGGCGGGATCCCCCGAGGGGCGTAGCCGATCAGCCGACCGACGTGCCTCCAGACGGCCGCTTCACGAGCGTCACCTTCGCCGTGTCGTGCTTGCCTGTGGTGGCGGTCCAGGCCACCGACACCTTCGTCCCCGGCGGATCCCTCGTGGTGTCGACTTCGAGTGTCAGCGCCGTCACCACCTTGTGTGTGGCAAAGGCAGTGATGGTGTCCCCCGCCACGATTCCGGCCTTGGAAGCCGGCGAGTTCTTGACGACCGCCACGACGTGCGCTCCCGCCGTCCCCGACGATGCAGGGGGCGATACCGAAACCTCCACGCCGAGGAATCCCCGCGTTGACGAGGTTCCACTTGTCGCTGGCGAGCCGCTTGTCGCTGCCGAGCCCCTTGTCGCCGGCGAGCCACTTGTCGCCGGCGAGGAAGTGCCGCGTGTGAGAGGCAACGCCGACCGTGTCCCCGCGGCAGCCGTCGACGAGGAGCCCCAGACGATGTAGCCGATACCGACCCCCAGCGCGATCATCGCCGCTGCGGCCAAGCCGGTGGCCAGGGCCAGCAACGGATGAGGGCGCTGGCGCCCCGGGGGGGGACCCCCGAACGAGCTCGGCGCCCACTGCCCCGCACCGTAGGGGCTGGGGCCGTAGGGGCTGGGGCCGTACGCGGCGGGACCGTAGGGGCTGGGGCCGTAGGCGGCGGGGCCGTACGCGGCGGGACCGTAGGGGCTGGGGCCGTAGGGAACGCCCCCCGGGGGGACGGAGCCCGGGGCGGTCCACCCCGGCCAGGTGCCGCCCCAGCCTGGACCGGCGCCGGGTGGAACCTCAGCGCCAACCGTTGCCGGCCCGGCGGGCCCCTGCGCCGCCGACGGCTCGCCAGTGGCGCCTGCACCGGGATCGACCCCCGGAACGGCGTGGCCCTCTGGTGCCACACCGGTGGGCTGCGTCGGGTCGTCGCCCGGCACGACGGGCGGTTGGTCCGACATGGCTGCCTTCCTTTCGTGCGCTCATAGGCCCGGACCGTCGGCGACGGCGAGCCCGCACCGCCATTCCACCGGGTCCCCATAAGAGGACGGCGAACGCCGACTAAGAATCCGGCAAGTGTTTGCTCCCCCAAACCGTCTCCCGGGGCGTGCGGCCGAGCGCGGCACAGGGCCATGGCTTTAGCACTAAAACTGGGGTATGGGGTCACGAACTGCAGGACGCCGATTCCTGGCGGCCCTGACGGGCCCTCTGGAGCTGGCCCTGGACACCTCCCTCGAAGCAACGATCGCAGGAAGCTTCAGCCGCATCGGCTACCAGGTCAGGGCTCGGTCCCAGCACTGGAAGGACCCCCAACGGCTCGACGAGCATGTCGTGCTCGTTACCGGCGCGTCTTCGGGCATCGGCTTGGCGGCGGCCGCGACGCTCGGCCGCCTCGGGGCCACCTTGTGGATCGCCGGCCGTGACCCCGATCGGACGGATGCCGCAGCCCGGCAAGCCGCCGAAACCGGCGCCCCACGAGTGGAGACCGCGGTCGTAGACCTCGCCGACGGCAAGGCGGTGGACGAGCTCGCCAGCCGGATCATCCGAACGGAACGGCGCTTGGACTGCTTGGTCCACGGCGCCGGGGCGCTCGTCCGGGAGTACACCGAGTCTCCCGACGGCACCGAGCAGACCGTGGCGACGCACGTGCTGGCGCCGTTCCGGCTCACGTGGCGGCTCCGCACGCTCCTCCGCTCCAACCCGGCAGGTGCGACCATCGTCACGGTCACGTCCGGGGGAATGTACACCCAGCGCTTCGATCTCGACCGCCTCGCCTCCGGACGAGACGGGTACGACGGCGTGCGCGCCTACGCCCGGTCCAAGCGCGCCCAGGTGGTCCTCTCCCACGAATGGGCACACCGCTGGGGGGCCGATGGCGTGGCCAGCTACGCCGTCCATCCCGGATGGGTGGCCACTCCCGGCCTCATGGCCGGGCTTCCCGGGTTCGCGCGGCTCGGCCCGCTCCTGCGCCGCCCTGAGGAAGGTGCGGACACCTTGGTCTGGCTGGCCGCCGGGGCTGCACGATCGCCGGCCCACGGTACCGGGGAGCCCCTGGCCCGAGATGGCCTCTTCCTGGACCGCAGGCGGCGCAAAGAGCACTACCTGCCGTGGACGCGCGCCGCCGATCCACTCGAGGACCAGCGGCAACTGTGGGCATGGTGCGCCCGCCGGACCGGGATCGCAACCGGCGAGGGACGCACCCGATGACAGCCACGCACGACGCAAGCCCGCCCTGCGTGGCTGTGTTCACCCGGGACCTGCGGCTCCACGAGAACCCGATGCTCTCTGCGGCGGTGGACAGCGGCCGGCCCGTCGTCCCGGTGTTCGTGCACGACCAGGCCATCATCCGTGGCCTGCCCCGCCGCGCCGAGCGCGACGCCTACCTCGGGGACGCGCTCGCGGACCTGGACCGATCGCTGCGCGCCCGCGGGGCGGCCCTCGTGCAGCGCCGGGGAGACTGGTCGACTGAGGTCCTCCGGGTAGCCACCGCGTTCGGAGCTGACACGGTCCATGTCCTGGAGGACGTCACGCCCTACGCCCGTAGGCGGCTCGAGCTGTTGCGCCGGGGCGGAGGTCGGGTGGCGGTGCACGGGCACGAGGGAGTCACGGTGGTACCCGCCGGAGCGGTGAGGCCGGCGTCGAACGACCACTACTCGGTCTTCACCCCGTACCACCACCGGTGGCTGGCGACGCCGTGGCGCTCGATCCGCTCCGGCCCGCGCCACGTTCCCGCCCCGACCGGACTCGGGTCCGCCGCGGATGCCAGGAGCGCCAGCGGACCCGCCCGCGCCGGCGGACCGTCCGGTGACGGCGGGGAGTCCGGTGCGCGCACGCGGCTGCGCCGTTGGCTCGCCGATGGTCTCGAGCAGTACGTCGAGCGGCGCGAGCGCCTGGACGAGGCGGGGGGCTCCTCACGGCTGTCCGTGGACCTCCATTTCGGCTGCCTGTCGGCGCTGGAGGTCGCTGCACGAGCCCGCTCCCAGGTGGGCGGAGCGCCGTTCGTCCGCCAGCTGTGCTGGCGCGACTTCTACATGCAAGTCGTCACATCGCGCCCGGAGGCGCTGTGGGAGAACTTCGCCCGGCGCCCGTGGACTGCCCGCTCCACATCCGGCCAGCTGGACGCCTGGCGTGAGGGACGGACGGGCTACCCGCTGGTGGACGCCGGGATGCGCCAGCTGTCGGTCGAGGGGTTCCTGCCGAATCGCGCCCGGATGGTGGTGGCCTCCTTCCTTACCAAGCACCTCGGGCTGGACTGGCGCTTAGGGGCGCGGCACTTCATGGAGCTCCTCGTTGACGCAGACGTAGTCGTCAACAACTTCAATTGGCAATGGACGGGCGGCACGGGGACGGGCAGCCACCCAGAGCGGGCCCTCAGTCCGGTCCGGCAGGGGAAGCGCTTCGACCCCTCCGGCAGCTACGTGCGGCGATTCGTGCCCGAGCTGGAGGGGCTGCCGGCAGCGCGCGTCCACGACCCCACGAGCGAGGACCGACGGCGGGCGGGCTACCCCGCCCCCCTGCTGGCCCGATGACCTGTCCTGCCCCGGGCCGCACGGCTGCGCACGGCGGCTCGGGGGTGTCCCCAGCTGGAGACACCCGCTCCGGACCGGGATTGCTCGGCTGCCGGGATGGGTACTTTTAGCACTAAATGGGCGCCCGGGCGGGAACATCGCTCCGGTCTTCCCCGTCCTTCCAGGAGCCCACGTGCGGATCGCAGTCATCGGGAGCGGCATCGCTGGCCTCACGGCCTGCCACCTCCTCCACCGCCACCACGACGTCCATCTTTTCGAGGCCGACACGCGGATCGGCGGACATGCTCATACCCACACGATCGACGTCGACGGCACCGAGATCGACGTGGACACGGGCTTTCTCGTCTACAACGACCGCACCTATCCCAGCTTCATCCGGCTCTTGGAACGCCTCGGCGTGGAGACCGAGCCGAGCGACATGAGCTTCAGCGTGAGCGATGCCCGTACCGGCCTGGAGTGGCGAGGGAGCTCACCGTCCACCGTGTTCGCCCAGCGCCGCAACCTGGCGCACCCTCGCTTCCTGGCCATGCTCGCGGACGTCGCCCGGTTCAACCACATCGCCCGGCAATTGCTCGACGGCACCGGCGATCCCGAGGACCAGACCGGGTCCCTGGAACGTCTGCTGGCAAGGCACCGCTGGTCACCCGGCTTTCTGTCGTGGTACCTCGTCCCCCTGGGATCGGCGATCTGGTCTGCCGATCCGTCCACGTTCACCCAGATCCCCGCCAGGACGTTCGCCGACTTCTTCAATCGCCACGGCTTGCTCCGGCTCGGCGATCAGCCGCAGTGGCGCACGCTCCGGGAGCGGTCCCGGAGGTACGTGGACACGATCGCCGCCCCCCTGGCCCGCGGCGGCCGCGTCCACCTTGGCACGCCGGTCGCCAAGATCGCGCGGGCGGGCCCCCACGGCCCGGTGGAGATCGTGACGCCCGAGGGGTGGGCCACGTTCGACCATGTGGTGGTGGCGGCGCACAGCGATCAGGCGCTCGCCCTGCTCGGAGACCCGACCCCTGCCGAGCGTGAGGTGCTGGGGCGCATCCGCTACCAGCCCAACCAGGCCACCTTGCACACCGACACCCGTATGCTGCCCCGCCAGCGCCGGGCGTGGGCGTCGTGGAACTACCACCGACCACGCGGCGAGTGCCGTCAGGCCACGCTCACCTACTACCTGAACCTGCTGCAACGGCTGCCGGTCTCGAGACCCGTGCTCGTCACGCTCAACCGCCACGACGAGATCGATCCCGGCAGGATCGTCGCCTCCATGGACTACTCCCACCCGGTTGTGGATGCCGCAGCGGTCGCCGCCCAGCCTCGCCAGCTGGAGCTCAGCGCCGGTACCGTGTCGTACTGCGGTGCATACTGGGGTTACGGCTTCCACGAAGACGGCGTGGTGAGCGCTGCACGCGTCTGCGCCCGTCTGGGCGGCGACTCGCTGTGATCGGCGAGGTGGCGGGTAAACCGGGGACAACCCGTGCCACGACCTGTGGATCCGGGCGCAGCGCGCTGTACGTCGGCCGAGTCGAGCATCACCGGCCGGACGGCCCCCGCCATGGCTTCCACTACACGCTGGCGATGCCGCTCCTGTTCGTAGACGAGCTGCCGGCCCTTTCGCGCCTCCACCCCCTGGCCGCCCTGGACCCCGAGGGCCGCGGCGGGGCGCCGCGACCGCTCCGGCTCCGGCGGGCGGACTTCCTGGCCCCCCACTCAGAGCCCCTCGACGCGGCCGTCCGCCGGGCAGTCGCTTCCGCCGACGGTCACCCGGAGGGCGCGCTCGGCGGTCCCGGCGACGTCGTCGCCCCCACGTCGGCCCCGGGACCTGTCGCCATGCTGGCCCACCTACGCACGTGGGGCTGGCTGTTCAACCCCCTGACCCTCTACTACTGCTACGACCCCACCGGTCGGAGCGTGCAGAACCTGGTGCTGGAGGTGACCAACACCCCGTGGCACGAACGGGCCGTCTACGTGATCGGCGCGCCGGGCGAGCACCGGGTGCCCAAGGCGATGCACGTGTCCCCCTTCCTCCCGATGGAGCTCGACTACCGCGTCCGGTACGGCGCGCCGGGTGACCACGTGGAGGTCGGCATCGACGTGGTCGACCGGGCGTCGGGCGCACTCAGGCTGGCCACGGCGCTGCACCTGCACCGGCGACCGCTCGACGGGGCAGCCGTGCTCCGGCTCCTCCGGGGGGACCCGGCACGGGTGTCGGCAGGGATCTACCACCAGGCGGTCCGGTTGGGGCGCCGGGGAGCACGGTTCCACCGCCACCCAGACCATGGCTGAGCCCGGCGCCATTGCCGATGCGGCCTCGCAGCTGGCGCTGCGCACCGTGGCCCGGTGGGCGGACGGGACGAGCGGGGCGTCGTTGACCGTGGAGGGGCCGGGAAGCCGATCCGTCCGGCTCGGGGCCGAGCAGGGATCGCTCCAGGCCACAATCCGCCTCCGCGACCGGCGAGCCGTCGCGGCGGTCCTCGCCGGCGGCTCCGCCGGCCTGGCCGAGAGCTACGCCAGCGGGTGGTGGGACAGCAAAGACACGACCGCAGCGGTGCGGGCACTGCTGCGGCTCTCCACCCCCTTGCGGTCCGGCCTCGACCGCGTGGGGCGGAGCCGACCAGGGCGTGTGGTGGCCGCGGTGCGGGCGGGCCGGGGGCCGAGCGCCGCTGCAGACCGCGACCGTATCGCCGCCCACTACGACTTGTCGAACGACCTGTTCGCGCTCATGCTGGACCCGACGATGACGTACTCCTGCGCGGTGTTCGAACACCCGGATGCGACCCTCGAGGCGGCCCAGCTGGCCAAGGTGGACCGCCTGGCGGCCAAGCTGGAGCTGACCTCCTCGGACCACGTGATCGAGATCGGCACGGGATGGGGCGGCCTGGCCATCCGCCTGGCGCAGACGGTCGGCTGCCGGGTCACCACGACCACCATCTCCGAGGCGCAGAGGTCCTACGCTCAAGACCGGGTTCGCCGGCTTGCCCTGGAAAAGCAGGTCACGGTCATCGGCGACCACTACCGCGAGCTCCGCGGGACGTTTGACGCCCTGGTGTCGGTGGAGATGATCGAGGCCGTCGACTGGCGCCATCACGACGAGTTCTTCTCCTGCTGCGCACGCCTGCTCGCGCCGTCGGGGCGGATGGCGCTGCAGGCCATCACCATGGCCGACCAGTCGTTCGACCGGGCGAAGCAGCACCAGGACTTCATCCGCCGTACCATCTTCCCCGGCGGATGCATCCCGTCGATGGCGTCCATGACGGCCAGCGTGGCCCGCACGGGTAACCTGCGGCTCGTGGACGTCGAGGACATCGGCCTCCATTACGCCGAGACGCTGCGCCGTTGGCAGGAGCGGTTCGGCGCCCAGGAGGCGGCGGCAGCCGCCCTCGGGTTCGACGAGCGGTTCCGTAGGCTCTGGCACCTTTACCTGGCTTACTGCCAAGCCGCCTTTCTCGAACGCCACATCTCAGACGTCCAAATGGTCCTGGCCCGCCCCGGCTGGGCTCCCCGGAGGAGAGTACGCCCGTGCTGACAGTCAAACGACCCTCCGGCGCGCGGGCCACGTCCGGCGCCCGGGCCACGTCCGGCGCGCGGGCCTCGGCCGGTGCCCGGGCCTTGGAAGCCCGCAACCAGGCAGTCCGGCACCGGGGGATCAAGAGCATGCGCGTCGGAGTGCCGTTCGTCGCTGTGCACCTGGCCTGCCTGGCTGTGATCGCAGTCGGCTGGAGCCCGGTCGCCGTCGGAACCTGCGTGGCCCTCTACGTTGCACGGGAATTCGGGATCACGGTCTTCTACCACCGCAATCTCAGCCACAGGGCCTTCCGGCTCCCCCGCGTCGCGCAGGCCGCCGGTGCGGTGCTCGGAGCCTCGGCTGCCCAGCGCGGCCCGCTGTGGTGGGTTGCCCACCACAGGCGCCACCACCGCTTCACCGACCTCCCCGGGGACCCGCACTCGCCGGTCGTGGACGGCATGTGGCGTGCCCACCTGTTGTGGCTGTTCGACGCGGCCAACCAGCCGACGGCACGTGAAGAGGTCCCGGACCTCGCCCGGTTCCCCGAGTTGCGCATCCTGGACCGGTTCCACCACGTCGTCCCCGCCGCCACCGCCCTGGCCTGTTTCGGGCTGGGCACGCTGCTCGCCCGCGCCGGGGTGGACACTTCGGGGCTGCAGCTCCTTGTCTGGGGCTTCTGCATCTCCACCGTTGCCCTCTACCATTCGACCTTCGCCGTGAACTCCATCGCCCACCACTTCGGGAAGCGCAGGTTCGCGACCGGGGACGAAAGCCGCAACAATTGGCTCGTCTCGGCGCTCACCCTCGGCGAGGGCTGGCACAACAACCACCACCGCTGCCCCGCCGTGGCCCGTCAGGGGTTCGGCCGGCTCGAGCTCGACCCCGGCTGGTGGGTCATCCGGGGCATGTCGCGCCTTGGCATCGCCTCCGCCGTCCGGCTGCCGGACGAGCGGGTCCTGGCCGAGGGCGGGATCCCCCCCGGGCAACGAGCCCGCCTGCTCAGGCGCTGACGTCCAGGACGGCCCGGGACAGTTGGTCGGCATCGAGGCCGGACCAGAGCGCGCCCAGGGATGCGGCGTGGTCCGGGCCCTCCATTCCCGCCCCTCCAACCAACCGGGCCACGCCCGGAGCGCTCCTCGAGACGGCCGCCATGACCGCTCGGACGGAGCGATCCTGACCGCTTCCGGTGACGCCCACTGCCACGGCCACCACCCGGGGCCTGCACGCGGGTCGGGCCCATGTGGCCGCCGGGACGTCACAGCCGAGATCCACGACGTCGAACCCCCTGGCCCGCAGGACGTCCGCGGCGATGGCCACCGGCAGCTGGTGCCGCTCCCCAGGGGGCGCGCCGACGACAACCACGCCCCGACCAACGCCCCGGTGCGCGGCGAGCGGACCCAGCCGGCCGACGATGCGCATGGCGACCGCCGTGGCGCGGTGCTCGTCCGCCACCGAGATGGAACCCGCCTCCCAACGTTCGCCCACCGTCACCATCGCCGGAGCCAGCATGCCAAGGAGAACCTCTACCAGGCCCGCACCCGAGACCAGTGCCTCGTTGAGGAGACGCCACACGCCACCCTCGTCCCCGGCCACCAGGCGTCGTTCCAGTCGGCTGGCACGTTCGGTCCGGCCGGACGCCGGTCCGGATGCGGCGAGCGTCCAGGCGCGCCTGTCCTCCGTCCCCGTCCGGCGGCGGCCCAGCGCCTCCACCTCGGCCACCGGCACCCGCCACTGCGATCCGACCTGCGTCGCCGGGAGGACGCCGGTCCGCACGTAGCGGTAGGCGGTCATGTAGTGGACACCGAGCCGCGCCGCGGCCTCGGGCAGGCTCACCGTGTCGCGCACACCACCTCCCCAGTCCGCTCTCGCGCCAAAGATAGGCGTCACCCTGAGCGGGCGGCGCCCGTCCCCAGATCCGCGTAGGCGGCCGAGAACCGGCCGATGGTGGCGACGCACGCGGCCTGCGGCTGCAGCCGGCCGAACGACAGCGTGTGCAGCCAGGTGGCAAGGCCGAAGGCGGGCGTGGCCCGGTAGCGATCCCACGCCTCGCTCCACGGCGGCGGTGCGCCCCCGTGGCGGCCGAGTGCGTCCAGGTAGCCAGCGAGCAGCTCCCGCTCGTGCGCCCGCCGGTCCTCCACCGCCAGGCTGCCGGCCAAGAAGTACCCGACGTCGTGCGACCAGTGCCCGATACGGGCCAGCTGCCAGTCCAAGAAGCCCGTCCGGACGCCGGCGGCGTAGGTGTTCCCCGGATGTGGGTCCCCGTGCAACATGACCTGCGGGCCGGTGGCGGCCAGGCGGGCACTGCCGGCGAACTGCGAGCCCAGTGCCCTCGCATCGACGCCCTGGGGGAGCCAGGCCGGAGCGCCGAGGTCCGCCATCCGCCGGACACCCCGGCCGAGGCTCGCCACCGAGACTGCCGCCCATCCCCGGCCCAGGCGCCAGGGCCGCAGGAAGCCAAGCGCCGGCGGAATCGCTTCGGCCGGGAAGCGAGCGTGCAGGCGCGCCAGCCCTTCCAGTCCCGACGCCACCGCGTCCACCGCCAGCGGCGATACGGCGTCGTGCGCGGCCCCTCCCAGCACCACGATGTCGTCCATGACCACGACGGTGCCCAGGCGCCCCGGAGCCAAGCCCCCGGCGAAAGGCCGGGGGTGCTCCAGTGGCAGCACCACGCCGCACGCCGCCAGCATGGCCTCGGTGCCGAGGGCTCCCAGGGCGGCAAGAGCCAGCCGCGGGACGAGGCGCCCGGAGCGCTTGACGAACACCGACGGCGGTCCGTGCCCCTGCCGGTAGGTCAGGTGGACGCGGGCCCGGGCGTTGGTGCCGTCGTCCACGGGTCCAAGGTTCACGGAACCGACCACCGCCCCCGGGAGGCGGCCCGCCAACACCGCCGTCATCCAAGGGGGCGTGACGTCGGACCAGCGACGGGGAACAGCGACCACGTCCTATGATGCATGAAGCCTCAAGTTTCGCAACCGCTATTGCGGGTAGGGGAGGCTGACCGGCGGCGCAAGGCGGCGGCGCCGGCACGGGGCCAGGGATCTTGGAGCCGCATCGCGGACCCGACGCCGGCCACGCACCAGCGGAGCATCGGACAAGGAGCGAACGTGACCGAGGTTGTCGTCTTCCACCACATCCAGGGCGTCACGCCCGGCATCACCCGGTTCGCCGAGGCCCTGACTGTGGCCGGCCACCACGTGACGGTGCCGGACTTCTTCGAGGGCAAGACCTTCGGGTCGATCGAGGCCGGCCAGAGCTACCTGGGCGAGATCGGCGGCATCCCCTCGATCCTGGAGCGGGCCAGGCTGGCAGCGGACTCGCTCAACCCGGACGTGGTCTTTGCGGGGTTCTCCCTCGGAGTGGCGCCGGCGCAGATGCTGGCGCAGACGAGATCGGGTGCCCGCGGTGCGCTCCTCTACCACGCGTGCCTCCCGGTGTCGGAGTTCGGGGAGACGTGGCCCGCAGGCGTGCCCGTCCAGATCCACGGGGCGGAGGACGATCCGTACTTCGCCCACGAGGGCGACCTGGCCGCCGCTCGGGCGCTGGTGGAGGCAACGCCGGAAGCCGAGCTGTTCCTCTACTCCGGGAGCGCGCACCTGTTCGCCGACGACAGCCTGGCGAGCCACAACCAGGAATCAGCCAATCTGCTCATGGAGCGCACCTTGGAGTTCCTCGCCCGGGTTGGATAGCCAGAGCCCATCTCGGCACCTGGGGTTGACCGGGGCCCGGGAGGGGGCCTCTAGCCTGACGTGATGGCTACGACCGGGGCACCGACGCACCAGCCGCATGCGGACCTGGACCCCAAGCGCTGGTGGATCCTGGCGCTGTGCGGCCTGGGCCAACTGATGGTGGTGCTCGACCTGACCGTGGTCAACATCGCCCTGCCGAAGGCGCAGGCGGCCCTCGGCTTCTCCAACAACGACCGGCAATGGGTCGTGACCGCCTACGCGCTGGCGTTCGGAGGCCTCCTGCTCGTGGGCGGCCGGCTGTCGGACCGGATCGGGCGGAAGTGGACCTTCATCGTCGGCATGGCCGGGTTCGCGATCGCCTCAGCCGTCGGCGGAGCCGCCCAGTCGTTCACCATGCTGGCGGCGGCACGGGCGGTGCAGGGCGTCTTCGCTGCGCTGCTGGCGCCGTCCACGCTGTCACTCCTGACCACCACGTTCGCTGAGCCGCAGGAGCGCGGGAAGGCCTTCGGCATCTTCTCCGCCATCGCCGGGTCGGGAAGCGCCGTCGGCCTCCTGCTGGGTGGGGTGCTCACCACCTATCTGAGCTGGCGCTGGTGCCTGTACGTCAACGACGTCATCGCCGGGTTCGGCCTGTTCGGTGCGGCCACGCTTCTCGAGAGTGGTACCGGGGACCCGCGGGTCCGCATCGACGATCCGGGGATCTTTGCCGGTGTGGCCGGGTTGGTGGCGCTCGTCTTCGGGTTCTCCGAGGCCTCACTGTACGGCTGGAGCTCGGCCGATACCCTGGTGCCGCTGCTGCTGACCGTGGCCCTGTTGACCGGGTTCGTGCTGATGGAGCGGCGCGCCGCCCACCCCGTGCTGCCCCTGGACGTGCTCTTGGACCGTCGCCGCGGCGCCTCGTACCTGACGATCCTCCTCCTGGCCATCGGGATGTTCGGGGTCTTCCTCTTCCTGACCTACTACCTCGAGGCGATCGCCGGTTACACGGCCGTCCGAGCCGGTCTGGCCTTCATCCCCCTGACGGTGAGCGTGGTGGCGGCGTCGATCCTCACCAACACGCGCCTGCTCCCCCGGTTCGGGGCGCGGGCGATCGTGCCCGTAGCGTCGATCTTCGGCGCGGTGGCCATGATCTACTTCGCCCAGCTAAGCCTGTCCACGACCTACTGGAGCGGGATCTTCCCCCCCGACGTCGTCTTCGGCCTCGCCATGGGCGCCATCTTCGGCTGCTGCCTCAACATGGCGACCGCCGGCACGGGGCCGGACACCGCCGGCGTCGCCTCGGCTCTCGTGACGACCGGCCAGCAGGTAGGAGGCTCGATCGGCACCTCGCTGCTCAACACCATCGCCACCAGTGTCGCGGCCACGTTCCTGGCCACGCACGCCAGCAGGGCCTTCCTGGCCACGCACGCCCGGTCGATCGCCCGGACCGCGGTGTGGGCCGCTGCCCAGGTGCATTCCTACGACGTGTCGTTCTACGTGGCCGCCGGGTTCATCTTCGCAGCAGGGGTGAGTGCGGCCGTCATCTACCCGCCGGGGAGCCGGCGGCCTGCCGACAGCGAGCCGTCGGTTGTCCCGGCGTAGCCTCGGGCTGCTACCGTCGCCAAGCGTGCCGGAGCCCCTGGCAGCGGAAACACTTGACGACGAGCAGCGCCGGTTGCTGCTGGCGCTGACGGCAGGCCCACGGGCCGGCTTCCTCGCCAGCGAGCGCTCCCCCGGCGGCTGGCCCCTTCCCGGGCCTTTCGGCCCGATGCTCCTCGGGCCGGCGGTGAGCCATCCTCTGCAGGAGCTCGGGCTCGCCGTCCGCTACCGCGGACGCCTGAGCGACGCCCGCCGGGAGCTGGCGATCGTCGCCACCGCCGCAGCCTGCCACGCGCCCTACGAGCTCGACCACCATATGCCGCTGGCCCGAGCTGCGGGCGTACCCGAGGAACTACTCGCCGCCGCCATGGACCCGGACGGCACCCGCCATGACGGATCGGGCATAGACGGGGCCATCGTCGAGGCCTGCCGCCGACTGGCCCGAGACGGGGAGTTGGGCGCGGCGCTGGTCGCCGAGCTCGAGGGTGAGCTCGGCCGGGCCGAGACCTTCGAGCTCCTGGTGCTAGCCGGCTACTACCGGCTCCTCGCCACTGTGCTCTCCGCCTACGGCATCGACTGACGGACGGCGGCCGGCAGGACTCGCACCCAACTTGCCTTCACCCCCTCCCATTGAAGAGCCCGAGCCGCCCGAGCAAGCCCGGACACCTGACCAGTCACCGGTGGCCGCGCGCGCAACGAGCTGGCCACCCCGCTGGGCGTGGGGAGCGGCGGCCCGGGCGTGGCGGCCCGCGGCACGGGCCGAGGCGGCGGCCGTGGCGCTCATCGTGGCCGTGGTGGTGGCCGGCAACGCGCTCTACCTCTCCGGGCACTTCGACGCCAACCCGCTGAGCACGTACGCAGGGCTCGGCACCATCGTCCGCCCCGGCATCCTGACCGGCTCGTTCACCATCGATCCCAACGTCGGGTACACGTCGCAGGCACTCGGCCACCTGGCGGCCGTGGCCCTCCTGCACGGCAAGCTGCCCTGGTGGAACCCCTACGAAGGGGCG
>DAHUZE010000108.1 GCA_027306755.1 Acidimicrobiaceae bacterium
GGCACCAACGGCACCAACGGCACCAACGGCACCAACGGCACCACGATCTTGAGCGGCGCGGGCGCACCGCCGAGTACCACAGGAGCGGTCGGAGACTTCTGGCTCGACACCACCACCGAGGTGCTTTACGGGCCCAAGACCACGACGGGGTGGCCCCGAACTGGGACCAGCCTGGTCGGCCCGACCGGGCCGCAGGGCCAAGCTGGCGTAGCCGGGATCACGAAAACGACACTGTCGACATCTACCGTCGCCGCTGGGAGCACCCTGACAGAGACCGTCCAATGTCCGAGCGGAGACTTCGCGATCAGTGGAGAATGGACCGTTCAGGCGGGGACCGCCGATATCTATGTAAGCTCAAGCGTGAATGCCAGTAGTCTTTCTCCTTTGGCTAGCTCCAGCGATTGGAATATTACGTTCAATAATCCTACTTCTAGTTCATCGACCATCTTCTTCGGAGCCGTCTGCGCCCAAGTGGGGTGACATCGGAGGGCCGCACGGTTCCCTGACCGCGCTCTCACGCAGCCCCCGCGAAGCGTGAGAGTTGCAGCGAAGAAGTAGCTTGGCAGCCCTTGGAGGCCGGGTTGCGGGGGGCAGCGTTGGCGGACCGGGGTGGCCGACCACAGGCGTGGGAAGAGCGACCCGGCGGGCCCGCGGCACGAGGCAGACGACTTCGCCGGGAGGCGCTTCGAGCCCAAGCTGATCGACCGGGAGCTCGCTGGTGCGACGGTTGGCGATCTTCGTCTGGTGGTCGTCGAGGGCGATGATGGGCATCGGCAAGTCGCGGCTGCTGGTTCATGCCGCTCGGACCGTGCCGTCCGCGTGCACGGTCCTGCGGTCACCGGCGAGGAGTCCGAACAGATATCGTCATGGGGGCCCAGCAGTTCGCGATCAGCCAGACGGTCGAGTAACCACCTCCCACGTCTACGCCAAGCTGGGCGTGGCCAATCGCATGCAGCTCGCCAGGCTGGCGGAGGATGCTACCGGGCAAGTGCCCAGGGTCCGTGCTCAGGGCGGCAAGCCATGCCCAGGCCCAGGCCCCGAGGCGTTCTGCGAGTTGAGCATGAGCGGACACGAAATGGCGCGATGGTACGGGATCGGGGGTCAAGGCCGCGGTGCCACCCCCCACGCGGAGCCGTCGCGCCGACCGACAAGACAGCCTGCCTACCCGGGCTCCCGAACGGGTGCCAGACTGCGCTGTCTGCGGTCCGCTGGCAGGAGGCACCTTCATGCGCCGAATCGGGAGCGAGTCGTGGCGTTTCTCCCACGACATCGACCACACCCTCCACGCTTTGCTCTACATCCGCGACGCGCTCGGCCTGGAGGTGGACGACGCCGGGGCGACCCCGCCCCGACTCTCGGGAGACGTCGCCGACCGCTCGGCGATGCTGGACACCGCGATCAGGCGACAAGCAGCACGGGAGTGGCCGTCGTGGTGGCAAGCGGCGGTAGCACAGCGGGCGAGGACCGAGCTCAAACCCAGGCCGAGCCGAGCCGGACGCCACGAGTGGATGCGCGAGGTCGCTCTCCGCCACCACCTTGTCGCCGATCCCCCTGAGTGGTCCTCGCTCGCCGAGCGCCCGGCGCTGCGAGCGGCTGCACGCCTCCTTTGGGACGAGAGCTGTCGGTGGTTCACCCCAGCCCGCCAGCCCTACCTGCCACCCGAGCGCGGCGACGTGTTCGCCTGGGAGCTGGTGCGTGACGCGGCAGAGCGAGCCGGCGCGTCGCACCAGGCGAGCCCCGGGACGGTGAACGGCTGCGCGTTGGTGCTGGTCGTCGACCAAGCCTGGTGGGAGCTGTTCGCGCCGGGTGTCGCGCTGTGCTCGGTGTCCGCGGCCACGAACCCCGACACCACCGCGGCCATCCTCGCCGAGGTGTTCGACTCCCACCTGGCCGCATGAGGATCGAATTGCCCGATCAACTCAAAGCTCGGGGTCGTGGGCGCACGGGCATCGTCGAGGGAACCTGAGCGACCGTCGGACTCACTCCTCGGGTGTGGCGTCGAACTCGGACCATCACCGAGCTCTGTCATGCGGGCGCCCCTTACGTGTCAGGACGCCGTGAGTCGTTCCTTAATCGGTTCAGCGGCCGGGGGCGCCCTCGACATTCGCGCCGGGCGAGGTCACGCTCGCGCTCATGGGCGCTCACGGGCACGGCGTGGTTCTGACCCAAGTCTGGCGTGGTCTGCAACTGTCAGGGTGCCGCCAAATGCGGCGCAAACTGAAGCTTCGGGTCCGGATGGGATGCCACCTTCAAGCTCGGGCACCGGCAGGTTCTCCCGCCCGGCCCCGCCACGCCGCCGCCGCCCGCCCGCCGCTGCCCTGCCACCCGTCATCGGGCGTCAGCCCGCCACGGAGGCCCGGCCCCAGCCGCCCCCCGGCTGGCAATTCTTGGTCAACTTTTTGGTCAACAACTCCGGCGAACGGCAGCCAACCCGCCGAGGCTTCCTAGACACAACCCCAGTTCAGGACGCATTGCATGGATCGGCAGGAAGCCTCTGGACACCCCGGATTGCTTTCCTAAACCGTGCGTCGCAGGTTCGAGTCCTGCCGGGGGCGCCCGTACAATATTACATATAACGTAAGTATAGGTAATCGGCAGCACCATCGGTGGGGTCCCTCACCTTTCGTGGCCGAAGAAGTCATGTTGACGACCGGACTTACGGTCGAAACCATCGGCCGACCGTGGCGAGCCGGGCCTCCGGTAGCGTCCGCATGCAATGGCACGTGAGCTGGTCGTCCTCGGTACCGCGAGCCAGGTTCCGACGCGCACGAGGAACCACAACGGCTACTTCCTTCGCTGGGACGACGAGGGCATCCTCTTCGACCCGGGCGAAGGCACTCAGCGCCAGCTGCTTTTCGCCGGAGTCACGGCGTCGGCGGTGACGCGGATCTGCCTGACCCACCTCCACGGGGACCACTGCCTGGGCCTTCCGGGCGTCCTCCAGCGCATGTCGCTCGATGGCGTCGAGCGACCGGTCCCCGTCTCCTTCCCGGCGACCGGGTTGCCCTACGTGGAACGACTCAGGAGCGCCTCGGTGTACGACGACCGGCTGGATGTGCGCTTGCAGCCCGTCCCTGCGCCCCAACGGATGCCTGGTTCCGGGACGTCGGGTGGCCAGCCAGCGAATCCCCAGCCGCCTGCCACCCCGCCGACCACCCCGCCGGATGGCCTAACGGACAGCGCGCCGCCCGAGGGTTCAGGCCTGGTGACGGTGGCCGAGTTGCCCTGGTGGAGGCTGCGAGCCGCTGCGCTCCGGCATCGCATCGACACCGTGGGTTGGCGTGTTGAGGAGCGTGCCGGCCGCACCATGCTCCCTGAGCGCCTGGCCTCCAGCGGGGTGCACGGGAAGGCCATCGGACAGCTGCAGCGCGACGGCGCCATCCAGGTGAGCGGTCGGCGGGTCACCCTGGAGGAGGTGAGCATCGAGCGGCGGGGACAGATTGTCGCCTTCGTCATGGACACGGCGTGGTGCGATGGTGCCGTGGCCCTTGCAGAAGGAGCTGATCTGCTCGTATGCGAGTCAACGTTCGCTGCTGCAGATAGGGCACTTGCCGACGCCTACGGGCATCTGACGGCCGCCGACGCGGGACGCCTCGCCGCAGGTGCCCGTGCTCGTCGACTGGTGCTGACGCACTTCTCCCAGCGGTATCCGGACGTCCGCATGTTGGCGGACGAGGCGGCGTCCCAATTCGACGGCGAGGTAGTCGCCGCCGATGACCTCATGCGGGTGGAGGTACCCCCTCGGCGCGCCATGCACCCGGGCGCCAGCCGATCCTGAGTCGCTGCCGACCGGGTCTGCCGGACAAGGTTGCAAGCATCCTGTCACGTGGACGTGCGAGACTTGTCGGGCAAGCGGGGGTTAGCTGGATGGACAGTGGAGGGGAGCCCGGCAGGGGCGAGGGATGACTGCAACGCCGGTGCCCATAGGTGCGCGCCTTCCTGAGGACGCGCAGATGCGCCAGGACGCGTACATGCGCGCTTACGAGCTCGTGGTGCACGTCCAGTCAGGTGTGCCCGGTGCCGGAGCGGCCATTGACCGCCTGCGCGACGACGCGACGGCGAGTGACTGGCCGGAGGTGGTGCGTATCGCCCTGTTCGCCGCGGCCGTCGCCGCCGGGCGCAGCAACCACCTGCAGCGGCGAGCGGCCGTTGCCCGTCTCCTTTCCCAGTCTGAACAGGACGGGGCCCCGGTGATGGTGGCCCTGGCGCTCGCCATGCGGGCCTGCTTGGACCCCGCAACGGGCAGGCCGGACCCAGCCATGACGTCAGGGGACGAGGACCTTGCCCGCGCCACCGTGATCCTCGAGTCCGCCGACGGGACGCTGATCGAACGCATCTCCGCGCACAACGCCTGCGCACAGGCCTTCGGGATCCGCTGGCTGTGGGAGCTCTGCGACCAGCAGTACGCCACCGCACTGAGCTTGGCCCCCGACCCGCCCGCGCCGTGGGCTCGCTACGTGCTTCCGGCCATCGCCTACAACCGGGCGGAGATCCAGGTGAACTGGGCGTGCGTCCACCGCCAGGCCGGGGAGCAAGACTTGCTGGTCGAGCGCTGGCGCACGTGGCAGACGGTGCTTTCATCGACCGCGTCGGAGGGCATGCCGCACGCCTGGACCGTCGAGCTCGACGCGCTCGGGCTCGTCCTGGGTGCGCTGGTGGGAGAGAACGTGTCGGACCGCGCGTCGGACATGTTGCCGGTGGTCGTTCCCGAGGAGCATCCCGGCGCGTGGCCCATCGGCTGGTTGCACCTTGCCCTTGCGCTCAGCGAGCAACGCGCCGGCCGGTTCGATCGGGCCCGGGAAGCGGCGGAGATGGCTGTGGCCGAGATCGACCCGACCGGTTCGGCAGAGCCATACGACCTGGCACTGTTCATTGCCGCCGAGCTGGAGAGTGGCGCTCGCCCCACCGCGGCCATGCGATACGCCCGAAGGCAGCTCTCGCTCCGGTGGTCTCATCAGCTGGCGCTGCACAGCTCCACCCTGGGCCGCATCCAGGCCGAGCGCCTCCGACGGGAGCACGACGTGATCACCCAGCAGGCTCATCGGGACGACCTCACCGCGCTCCTCAACCGGCGGGGCCTCGCCCGTTACGTGGAATCGTTGCACCGCCAGGAAGTGGCGAGCGTATCCCTGCTGGTCCTGGACCTGGATAACTTCAAGTCGGTCAACGACCGCTACGGTCACCAGATCGGGGACGCGGCGCTCGTGTCGGTCGGCCATCTTTTGTGCGCCCACGTGCGCCAGTCCGACTGTGCCGTCCGGCTGGGGGGCGACGAGTTCGCCCTCGTCCTGGCGTCGGCGGGAAACGATGTCGCCCGGCGGCGGGCCGAGGCACTCGTCGACGCCGTCCGGGCGCAGCCCTGGGACGATCTCTGCGCCGGGCTGGCCATGACGGTCAGCGTCGGCTTGGCCTCGGGAAGGACGGCTGAGTTCACATCTCTCATCGAGCGGGCTGACCGGGCCCTGTACAAGGCCAAGCGAAGCGGCCGGGACACTGTCGTCTGCGACTTCGGTGATCGCGTCGCCATCTGAGCTGCACCGAGATCTTCGCGGCCGCGGCCACCGAGCGATACAAACGCCCGCAGTGGACCTTGGACGGAACTGCAAGTGCGGCCGCGGTCGGAGCTCGAGCAACTTTGCCTTCTGGCGCTCGAACTCCTCTGGCGTCAGGATGCCGGCATCGCGAAGCGCTACGAGCTTCCTCAGCTCGTCGGCCACAAGCGACCCCAGCCCCGAAACGACTCCTGCGGCCTCGATCACCGAAGTCAACGCCTCCGCAGCGGCGTAGCTGACACCGAGTAGCTGCTCGCGGTCCCGTGCGGGACGACGCCCGAATTCGTTCAGCCAAGTCGTGGACCAGCCTGGTGACGCCGGGCCACCCGCCGAGAAACGGTACGGTGGCGCCGGTGAACGGCGGGTCACTGCGAGGCGGGTCGCTGGCCGATCGCTGTGCGCCAGCGGAGCGGCCCGGGCGCCACACGCATCCAGGCGGCGGAGCGAGGGTCGCGTCGGCGACCGGAGCCGACAGTGCGTAGGACGGCCGGGTTGGGCGCACTCGCCGCCGCGGCCTTGGCCGCCGGCCTCGCGCTTCCGGCCGCGTCGTCCCCGCCCGCCCGGCCGTCCGCGCCGCATGCCCAGCCACCCAAGAAGCGGCACGCCCCCTCCGCCGCCTACTTGACGGAATCGCAGTGCCTGGCGACACGGACAATCAGGCTGCCCTGCTATGACCCGGCCCAGATGCAGCGCGCATACTCGGAGGCGCGGCTGTTCGCCAAGGGGGTGCAGGGAACAGGCGAGACCATCGCCGTCGTCGACTCGTTCGGGTCGCCGGCCGTCCAGCGGGATCTCGCCGTCTTCGACGCCAAGTTCAAGCTCCCGGCCCCCCCCTCGTTCCGGGTGATCCAGCCGGTTGGCGCGGTGCCTCACTACAACCCCCGCACAACAACAATGGTCGGCTGGGCCGCGGAGACCACGCTGGACGTGGAGTGGGCCCACGTCATGGCGCCGAAGGCCAAGTTGCTCCTAGTGGAGACGCCGGTGTCCGAGACCGAGGGGACAGCGGGGTTCCCCCAGATCGCGGCGGCGGAGCAGGACGTGATCGACCACCACCTCGCCCAGGTCATCACCCAGAGCTTCGGCGCCAACGAGCACACGTTCACGTCGCTCGCCGCCCTGCAGTCGTTGCACGCCACCTACGTGGCCGCCGCCGCAGCCGGGGTGACGGTCCTTGCGGCGTCCGGGGACACAGGGGCGAGCGACTACACGACAGCCACAGCCGTCACGCACTCGCCCACCGCCTCCGTCACATGGCCGGCCAGCGACCCGCTGGTCACGGCCGTGGGCGGCACCGAGCTGCAGCTGACGTCCTCGGGTCGGCGGGCCGCCCCCGATCGGGCGTGGAACGACACCTACAACGCCAAGGTGAACGACTTCGTCTTCGGCACATCGAGGCCCCATCCCGACGCCACCGGCGGGGGCCTCTCCGCCGTGTTCGCCCGCCCGTCCTTCCAGAACGGCGTGGCCGGGGTCGTCGGGCAGCAGCGTGGGATCCCTGACATCTCGATGAGCGGGGCGTGCAGCGGGTTGGTCGACACCTACCAGAGCTTCGCCCCCACACCGCCGGGTTGGTACTACGTGTGCGGCACGAGCGAGGCCACGCCGCTCTTCGCCGGCGTCGTCGCCTTGGCAGACCAGCTGGCGCACCACGGCCTGGGCTGCATCAACCCGGCGCTCTACGCAATGGAGGCGGTGCACGCTCCGGGCATCGTGGACGTGACCCATGGGACAAACACGGTGTCGTACTTCACTGGTCAGCAGGAGCACACGGTGACCGGCTACAGGGCCGCGCCGGGCTACGACCTGGTCTCGGGGGTCGGTACCGTGGACGTCGGCCGCTTCGTTCCCGAGTTGGTCCGGACCGAGGCATCGGTGGGCGCGACCGTGCACCTCGGCTACCTTCCCACGGCCGCTGCGGCCGTCGGACAGGGCTCCGGCGTCAATGCTTCCGGCTGACCTGGCGATGTGCGGAAGGGGCGTGCCCTGCCCCTATAGTTCTGCTCCGCGTTGTGGCGGGTATGAGATGGCCGGCCCGGCACCCTCCGGTCGGGGCAAGGGAGATCGATGGGCAGCCAATCAGAGTTGAGGTCACCGGTCATCTGGCGCTGTGCGCAGTGTGGTGCCCTCGTCCACCCGGCTGACCAGGGTGCGCCTGCCGCTTGGTGCATGCGGTGCCGCCGGATGGTGCAGGCCGTGCAGGACGGCGCCCGCCATCCTGCGTGACCGCGGTGATGGGCCGGCCGCGCGACGGGCCCCGGGGAGCAGGCGGAGGCATGGCAGCTCCCTCGGCCGCCGGCGGCGCACCCCATTCCCAGCGCACTCGCTGCAGACCGGTGACGGACATGGGGCGCCAGCTGGGCCGCTGATTGCAATGGCGACGACGCTGTGTAATGATGTAATCATGAAATCAGATCCAGATGAGAGCGTCGGGCAGTCCGACTCGACGTACCCCGCGCACGGCCGCGGCCGGCGGGGAGGCGGCCGCCGGGGCCGCTCGGCCGAGGGGCGGACGTCTCCGGAGGCGGGCCAGCAGATCCGTGCCTGGATCGCCGGCCGTGTGCCTGAGGAATGGGCGGTCCAGGCTTCCGAGCTGCAGGTGGATGACGACGAGGTACTGGTCCTGGCCCACCTGCCGGGGGTGCAGCTTCCAGCCGGTGCGGGTGACGACGAGCAGGCCACTGCCGAGGCAGCCCGGATCGGCGGGTTCCGGGCGGATACCCGGGAACGCCGCATGCTGATCGCGCGCGACGCTGCCGTCGCCTTCGACCGGATCGTCAGCTGGGGGGCAGTATGCGGCCGGACGACCGGCCGGTTCACCACGGCGAGCGTGCCGGTCATGACCCGGCTCCGTATCGACGAACGTCAGGTGCTGGACACGCTCGTGGACGCCGGCATCGCCCGGAGCCGCAGTGACGCACTGGCGTGGTGCGTCAAGCTGGTGGGGCGCAACGAAGACGGGTGGATCGCCGACCTCCGCGCCGCCTTCGAGCACGTCGAGGCCGTGCGGTCCCGGGGTCCCGCAAGCACCAGCAGCCCCGCCAGCGCCAGCAGCTGAGCGCCCGACCGTCCCCAGGCCCGGGCTGCCAGCCGCTCCGCCCGGGCGACAGCGCTTGCCGGGCACGATGTGCCCAATGGTCGCGATCTGGATGCGCCGGATATGGTCAGGTTGTGCGACTCGTTTCCTTTGAGCTGCCCGATCTGGCACGCGAACCCGGGGCCGAACGCGCCCGCACCGGCGTCCTGGACGGGGACATGGTGGTCGACCTCACGGGCGAGCCCGTCGGGCTGCCCGCCGACATGGCGGCGTTGCTGGCCTCGGGGCCGGGCGCCATGGAAGCTGCGAGGGAGGCCGTCACCACTGGCGACGCCCGGCGATGGAGGCTGGAGGAGGTCGCACTGCTGGCGCCGGTGCCG
This sequence comes from Acidimicrobiaceae bacterium, assembly GCA_027306755.1. Taxonomy (GTDB): domain Bacteria; phylum Actinomycetota; class Acidimicrobiia; order Acidimicrobiales; family RAAP-2; genus JAJYVT01. Next base: position 8,970 of record DAHUZE010000108.1, read on the forward strand.
CTTCCCCCCAAGATCCTCGCCATCGGCCTCAACTACCGGGAGCACGCCGAGGAGATGGGCCGGGAGCTTCCCAAGCACCAGTACTGGTTCAACAAGCAGCGCACGTCCGTGGCTGCGCCGGAGCAGGAGATCCTCGTCCCGACCGTCTCCGACCAGGTCGACTACGAAGGTGAGCTGGCCATGGTCATCGGCCGGCGGGGTAAGAACGTACCCGCAAGCCGGTGGTTGGACGTGATTGCCGGGTTCACCGTCCTGAACGACGTGAGCGTCCGGGACTGGCAGCGCCACTCGCCTACCTTCACGATGGGCAAGTCGTTCGACACGCACTGCCCGATGGGGCCGTGGCTGGTCACGCCGGACGAGGTCGGTGACGTGGGGTCCCTCTCCTTGCGGACGTGGGTCAACGGCGAGCTACGCCAGGAGGCGTCCACGGCCGACCTGATCTTCACGCCACCCGAGATGATCGAGTACCTCACGACCGTGTTCCCGCTCGAGCCCGGCGACGTGCTGGCCACCGGCACCACGTCGGGCGTGGGAGCAGGGCACCGGCCGCCGCGCTGGCTGCGCCCCGGTGACCGGGTGCGCATCGAGATCGAGAATATCGGCACGCTGGAGAACCCGGTGGCGGCAGAGCCCGCCCCGGTGCCCGCTCCCGCTCCCTGACAGGCCCACCGGGCCTCCCTGGGCCCCCCGCCCAAGCGGTGGCCCGGTCCCGGCTGGCGCTGCTGGCACGGTCCGTCGGCGGCCACGGCAGAATGGACCTATGGAGCAGCCTGGAGTTGGAGCCAAGCCCGGCGGCCCCGGTGTTCCGTCCGCGGAAGATGCGGGCCGGGACGGAGTGCCGGTGGTGGTCGGGCACGCGAGGATCGACGACGGCGAGCGGGCGAGTCGCCTGGGCCAGCTGCAGAGCCTGCTCGAGCTGATGCGCCCGGCAGTGCAGGCGGACGGCGGTGACCTGGTGCTTGTCGCTGCCGACGTGGAGGCAGGCACGGTCGAGGTGCAGCTCCAGGGAGCATGCAGCTCATGCGCCATCAGCTCGGCCACCCTCCAGGGCGGAGTCGAACGGATCTTGAAGGAGCGGCTGCCCTGGATCACCGAGGTGAGTGGCGGCGTCACAGAGGACACGGACTTCTACGAGAGCGCAGCGCTGGGCCAGGGCGGCTACGTCCCGCGGTTCTGAGGGGCTGCAGGCCGGCGTGCAGGGACTGCGCCGTGCCCCCGGACTGCAGAGTGTTCCAGACTGGACAGTGTTCCGGACTGCACATTAGTTAGAATAACTAACTATAATGTGGGTTCATGACAGTCCGCGCCGTCGCCGCCGATCAGCAGAGGCCCGATCAGCAGAATCACGATCAGCAGGCGGCCGAGTGCGCCGTGTCCTCGCCAGGGTCGGGACCGCCGGGCGACGACGAGCTCCCCGCCCGGCTGCGGGTGGCCGTTACGAGGCTGAACCGGCGGCTCCGGCAGGAGTCGATGACCGGCGTCTCGCCCTCCCAGGAGGCAGCCTTGGCCGCTGTGCATCGGTTGGGGCGCCCGACCCTGGGGGAGCTGGCGCAGGCTGAGCAGGTCCAGCCCCCCACCATGACTCGCGTGGTGGCAGCCATGGAGCAGGCGGGGCTCCTGGCCCGGTACGGCGACGATGGCGATCGCAGGATCTCCCGAGTGGAGCTGACCGCAGAGGGCCAGGCGACGCTCGAGCGCATCCGCTCGCTCAAGACCGCGTACCTGGCCCGCCAGATCGGGCTGCTGTCGCCCGAGGACCGGCAGGCCGCGGCCCACCTCGCATCCCTGCTGGAACGTTTCGTGGGGATCTCGTGACCCGCTTGCGCTTGGCGGGGGCGAAGACGTTCGGGGCGCTCCGCGTCCGCAACTTCCGCCTGTACTTCATCGGTCAGGTCGTCTCCGTCTCGGGGACCTGGATGCAGACGGTGGCCCTCGGGCTCCTCATCCTGTCACCCCAGCTCCACGGCAACGGCGTGGACGTGGGCGCGGCGACCGCCCTCCAGTACGTGCCCATGCTGCTCCTGGGCACCTGGGGCGGCGTGATCGCCGACCGGGTGGACAAGCGGCGCCTGCTCTTCGCCACCCAGGCCGGAGCAGGCGTCCTGGCCCTCGTCCTAGCCGTCCTCACCGGGCTCCACGCCGTCCACATGGGGGATGTCTTCTTCCTGGCGACGCTGCTGGGGGTGGTCAACCTCTTCACAAATCCCACCCGGCAGGCATTCGTCTCCGAGATGGTGGGGCGGGAGCTGCTGCCCAACGCGGTCAGCCTCAACAGCGTCCTGATGAACTCGGCCCGGGTGCTGGGGCCGGCGATCGGCGGCGTGCTCATCTACTCGGCCGGGTTCGCCGCCTGCTTCTACGTGAACGCCGCATCCTACGTGGCCGTCATCGTGGCCCTGGCGCTCATGCGTCCCTCCGAGCTGCTGCCGACGGGTGGCCTGACCAGGGCCAAGGGCCAGGTGCGCGAGGGGCTCCACTACGTGTGGTCGAACCCCCGCCTGCGCAATCCGCTGTTGGCCATGGCGGTCGTGGGAATGCTGGCGTTCAACTTCACCCCCACCCTGCCACTCCTGGCCGAGTACACCTTCCACGGGGGGGCCCGGACGTACAGCGGCTTCACGGTGGCGATGGGGTTGGGCGCCATCGTCGGTGGCCTGCTCGTGGCCCACCGCAGCCGCCCTTCCACGAGGCTGCTCGGGCTCATCGGGCTCTGGTTCGGGGCGATGATGACCCTGGTCGCGCTGCTGCCGACGGAGGCCGCCACCACGGCCGCCCTGGTGCTGATGGGCGTGGGCAGTATCGCCTTCATCGCCACGGCCAATGCCACCATCCAGCTGACTGCCGAACCGTCGATGCGCGGCCGTGTCATGTCCCTCTACGCCATCGCCTTCCTCGGGTCCACTCCCATCGGTGCGCCGCTCATGGGCTGGGTCAGCGACACGACGTCGCCCCGGGTGGCGCTGCTGATCGGCGCGCTGTCGGCGCTCGGTGCTGCGGCCGCGTTGGCCTGGGGGTCCCGCCGGCACCATGCCGGACCCGGTCACCTCGGGGTGCCCGCGGTCCGTGCCCCGGGGGTGCCGGTCCGCCTGGACCCGGTGCTCGAGCCTCGAGACGCCGCGGCTTCCTGATCTGCCTCCGGGGCGGCCCCACCTTCCCCGCAGGCATGTCCGCCGCGGGCCTCAGCTGGCGGCGCTGGGCTCCTTGGGCATCCCGAGCACCCGCTCGCCCACGATGTTGCGCTGGATTTCGGCCGTCCCGCCCCAGATCGTTTCCGAGCGGGAGAAGAAAAAGGACGCCTGGAGCTCGTCCACGGCGTAGTCGGCCCGCCCGCGACGTGCCGTGGACCGGCCGCCGATGGGCGAGACGCCGGATGCCGGGTCGCCCCGCAGCACCTGGCCGTCCATGCCCAGGATGTCGATGGCCAGCTCCGTCGTGCGGCGGTGCGCCTCGGACCAGAACATCTTGTTGCACGCGCCGAGTGCTGCGGCGTTGTGCGTGCCGTTGAGCGCGTCGCTCAGGGATCGCAGCCCGTTGATTTGCATGATCTTGACCTCCGACCAAGCGGCGGCCAGGCGCTGGCGGACCAGCGGGTCCCGCTCCTTCCCCCGTGCCCGGGCCTCGGCCACGATGACGTCGAGCTCGCGGCTGAACCGCCGCCAACCGGTGCTGGCCGAGGCCCCGCGCTCGTACCCGAGGGTGGTCATGGCCACCTTCCAACCGTTGTCGACGCCGCCCACCACGTTCTCCCCGGGGCAGTGGGCGTCGGTGAAGAACACCTCGTTGAACTCCGCCGACCCGTCGATCTGGGCGATGGGCCGGATGTCCACGCCCGGCTGGCGCATCGGGACGAGGAGGTACGAGATCCCAGCGTGCTTGCCGGCCTGCGGGTCGGTGCGCGCGAGGAGGAAGATGTAATCCGCATACTGCGCCTGGGTCGTCCACACCTTCTGGCCGTTCACGATCCATTCGTCGCCGTCCAGCACGGCCCGGGTGGTGAGGGACGCCAGGTCGCTGCCGGCATTGGGCTCGGAGAACCCCTGGCACCACGAGATCGATCCGTTGAGGATTCCCGGGATGAAGCGCTGCTTCTGCTCCTCGGTGCCCCACTGGAGGATGGTCGGCCCCACCAGGGTGTCCCCGAAGAAGTCGGCGCGCAGAGGGGCGCCGGCCCGGGCGAACTCCTCGGTGAGCACCACCTGCTGGAGCAGCGTCAGGCCCTTTCCGCCGTACTCGGCTGGCCAGCCGGCGCAGATCCAGCCGCCCTCGAAGAGCTTCTCGGTCCATTCGGCGTTGAATGCCGCCCGCTGCTCGGCTGACAGCGAGAAACCGGCCGTCCCCCAGCCCGCCGGCAGGTGCTCCTCCAGCCAGCCGCGTATCTCCCCCCGGAACGTCTCGGCCTCGGGCGGGTAGTCCAGGTCCACGGGGCGGACCTTACCGGCGGTCCTTGCGGTTGGACGGCCCGGCTCCCGCCGCGCGCTACCGTTCCCACGTGGCGACGACCAGCACCCCGGTGCGCATCGTCCACTTCTCGAGCGTCGTCCGCCAGGCGCTGGTGGACGGGCACGGTGAGCGGATCGGGCGGGTTGAGGACCTCGTCGTGCATCTCGGCGCTCCGCACCCGCCGGTGGTGGGCGCGGTCGTCCGGATCGGCGGGAGGGACCTGTTCGTCACCATAGGCAAGATCGCCGGCCTCGGGGACCGGCCCCTCGTCTTCTCCGGGAACCGGGTCGACCTCCGCCGGTTCGAGCGCCGTCCGGGGGAGTTGCTGCTCGGCCGGGACCTGCTGGCCCGCCATCTCATCAATGTGGCCGGTGGCCGCCTGATCCGCGCCAACGAGATCGAGCTCTGCGATGCCAACGGCGTCTGGGAGGTGATCGGCGTCGACCCCTCGCGCCGCCGGGTGCTCCGCCGCCTCTTCCGCGGCCATCTGGGCGGTCAGGACGGCAGGTCCGCCGTGGTGGACTGGGCCAGCATCGAGCCCTTCGTGGCCCACGTCCCCACGGCCCGGCTGCGCATTCCCTACCGCAAGCTGGCCCGGCTGCACCCGGCCCAGATCGCGGACCTGGTCGAGCAGGCCTCCCACGAGGAGGGCGAGGAGATCATCGAGGCCGTGGGAGCGGACCGGGAGCTCGAAGCAGACGTCTTTGAGGAGCTGGACCCCGAGCATCAGATCGAGTTCCTCCAGTCGCGTTCGGACGCTGATGCCGGAAGGCTCCTGGCCACCATGGCGCCCGACGACGCGGCGGACCTCATCATCGAGGCGGACCAGGACCGGCGTCTACGCCTGCTGGAGGCGCTGCCACAGCCCCAGCGGCGGAAGGTCCGCCAGCTGCTGAGCTACAACCCCGAGACGGCCGGCGGGTTGATGAGCCCTGATTACGTCTCCCTGCCCGAGACGGCCTCGGTGGCCGACGCGCTCGAGGCGGTCCGCCACAGCGCCGCTGCGCACGAGTCGCTCCAGGTGGTGTTCGCCCTGCACGAGGACGGGACCGTGGCCGGTTCCGTCTCCATCGTGGCCCTGGTTCGGGCCCAGCCCGACGTCCTCCTCTCCGCGGTGGTCCGGGAGATCCCGGCCCATGTCCACCCGGACTGGGACCTGGGCGAGGTCGTGCGCAAGATGAGCGACTTCAATTTGACGGTCGCCCCGGTGCTGGATCCCGAGCACCTGCACATCCTGGGTATCGTGACGGTGGACGACGTGCTCGAGCTCATGCTGCCCACCGGGTGGCGGAGGGACTTCGGGCCGATGTCGGCCGAGGACTGACCATCGTGATCAGACAGAACAGACAGATCGAGCCCCCACATACCGGGTCCGCGGCGCGCGCCGCGCGCCGGGCCCCGGCCAACGAGATCAGCGGACCGCCACGCCGGCAGGCCGCGCGCCCGACCACGGGAGGAACTGCGCAGGCAGCCTCGCTGCGCTGAGTCCCCCCGGCGTGCGTGCACGCCGCCGGGACGGCAGCGAAGGGAGGTGAGCAGTGGAAGAGCCCGACGCCACGAGCGCCCCGGACGCGCAAGCCGGCGCGTCCGCCGTCTTGGACGAGGCTCACGTGGGCGACATCCAGGGCGCGTTCGGGACCATCCCCGAGCACACAACAGAGTCGGCTCGGTCGTGGAAGAGGCGGCTGCTCACCCTGCTGGCCATCCTGGGACCGGGGATCATCGTGATGGTGGGGGACAACGACGCCGGCGGTGTCTCCACCTACGCCCAGGCCGCACAGAACTACGGCCTCACCCTGCTGTGGACCCTTCCCCTGCTCATCCCCGTCCTGGTGGTCAACCAGGAGATGGTGGTCCGCCTGGGCGCGGTGACCGGCGTCGGGCACGCACGGCTGATCAACGAGCGGTTCGGCAAGTTCTGGGGCGCCTTCTCGGTTGGCGACCTGTTCATCTTGAACTTCCTCACCATCGTCACCGAGTTCATCGGCGTGAGCCTGGCCCTCGGGTACTTCGGTGTGACGCCGTACCTCTCGGTGCCTATCGCCGCCGTCGCGCTCGTGGCCATGACGGCCAGCGGCAGCTTCCGTCGGTGGGAGCGGTTCATGTTCGTGTTCATCTTCGCCAACTTCCTGGTGATCCCCCTGGCGATCTTCAGCCATCCGCGCGCGTCTTCGTTCTTTCACAACATGGCCGTGCCGGGCGTGCGGGGAGGCTTCACCTCCGGCTCGATCCTCCTGATCATCGCCATCGTCGGCACCACGGTCGCCCCGTGGCAGCTGTTCTTCCAGCAGTCCAACATCGTGGACAAGCGGATCACCCCCCGCTACATCGGCTACGAGCGGGCCGACACCGTGCTCGGGTCCTTCGTGACGGTGATCGCCGCCTCCCTGATCATCGCTGTGGTGGCGGCGGCCTTCGCCGGTCATTCCCTGTTCGGCCACTTCACCAACGCGGGAGCGGTGGCAAGGGGTCTGAACCACACTGTGGGCAACGGCGCCGGCGCCCTGTTCGCCGTGGTGCTGCTCAACGCCTCGCTCATCGGCGCGGCCTCGGTGACGTTGGCCACCTCCTACGCCTTCGGCGATGTCTTCAGCATGCGGCATTCCCTGCACCGGGGGTGGAGGGACGCCAAGTTCTTCTACGCCAGCTTCTCGGTCATGGTGGTGGTGGCGGCCGGGATCGTCCTCATCCCCCACGCGCCTCTCGGGCTGATCACCACCAGCGTCCAGGCGCTGGCCGGCGTGCTGCTCCCCAGCGCCACCGTCTTCCTCCTGCTCCTGTGCAACGACAAGGAGGTGCTCGGCCCGTGGGTCAACCGGCCGTGGCTGAACGCGGTGGCCTTCGTCATCGTGTCCATGCTGCTCGTCCTGTCCCTGGTCCTCATGGCCACCACCGTCTTCCCGGGCATCGACGTGCGGACGCTCTCCCTGGGCATGGGGGGCGCCCTCCTCCTCGTCTACCTCGTGGGCGGAGTCGGCTACTGGCGGGTTGTGCGCCAGCGGCCGCCGGACCCGCCGGTGCCCGCCGCCCGCAAGGAGCGGTGGCGGATGCCCCCGCTCAACCGGCTCGAGCGACCCACCTGGTCGCGGGGCCGGCTGGCGGCCATGTACTCCCTGCGGGGCTACCTGGTGCTGGCGGTGGTTCTCCTGGCCGTCAAAGCGGTGAAGCTCGGCCTGCACTGATGTCCGGGGGAGCGGCCGTTTGCGCTCGGCCCGCGGCACCGGGAAGGCTGGCGCCCATGACGGTGCCAGGCCCCGGGGGCATGCCGCGTGCCTGAGGGGCTGCGCCGGACGTGGCACGAGATGCGCCGGTCATGGGAGCGCTCGGCCTCCATCGAGGTCCCGGCGGCGGTCGCGGCCGAGCCGCCGGTCGGCGACGGCCTCCGGATCGCGTTCCTCGTCTATCGGGGCAATCCCCAATGCGGAGGCCAGGGCGTCTACACCCGGCACCTGGCCCGCGAGCTGGCTGCGCTCGGGCACTCGGTGGAGGTCCTCTCCGGCCAGCCATGGCCGGCGCTCGATGACGGGATCGGGTTCACCCCCGTCCCCGGTCTCGACCTCTACCGCGAGCCCGACCCGTTCCGGCTGCCGCATCCCCGGGAGGTCCGGGACCTGCCTTCCGCCGTGGAGCTGGGGGTGATGCTGACGGCGGGGTTCGGGGAGCCGCTCGCCTTCTCGCTGCGGGCGCGGCGCCTCCTACAGGGCCGGGCCGGCCGTTACGACGTCGTCCACGACAACCAGTGCCTGGGAACCGGCATGCTGGGCGTCATGGCCGATGGGTGGCCGCTGCTCACGACGCTGCACCATCCCATCACGGTGGACCGCCAGCTGGCTCTGAACCACGCCGAGGGCCGCTGGCAGCGGGTGACGACGCGCCGGTGGTTCGGCTTCCTCGGGATGCAGGCCCGGGTGGCCCGGCGCCTCCCGGCCGTGGTCACGGTGTCGGAGTCCTCGCGAGCCGACATCGCCGCCCAGATGGGCGTCGACCCAGCCCGCATCACCGTGGTCCCGGTGGGGGTCGACCACACCGTCTTCCGGCCCCGGCCCGAGGTGGCGCCGGTCCCGGGCCGGATCATGGTCACCTCGTCGAGCGACGTGCCCATGAAGGGTCTGGTTCCCCTCCTGGAGGCGCTGGCCCGGCTGCGGACCCGCCGGCTGCTGGAGCTCGTGGTCATCGGGCGCCCCCGCCCCGGTGGGCGGGTCGACCGGGCCATCGACCGGCTCGGCCTGCGCGATGCCGTCCGCTGCGTGAGCGGGATCAGCGACGACGAGCTGGCCCGGTGCTACGCCGAGGCGCAGGTGGCCGTGGTCCCCTCGCTGTACGAGGGCTTCTCCCTGCCGGCCGTCGAGGCCATGGCGTGCGGAGTGCCCGTGGTGGCCACCACCGGCGGGGCGCTTCCCGAGGTGGTCGGCCGGAGCGGGGAGACGGGCCTGCTCGTCCCGCCGAACGATCCGCCGGCGCTGGCCGCGGCCATCGCCGGCTTGCTCGACGACCCCGCAGCCAGGGGCCGTTTGGGGGCAGCCGGCCGGGAGCGGGTGCTGCGCCGGTTCACCTGGCAGATCACGGCCCAGGGCACGGCCGACTGCTACCGGGGGCTGCTCGAGCAGCAAGCCCGGGCCGGCGCCCACCTGGGTCCTAGGGGCATGACCGTGGCCGGTCGGCCCGATGGCTGGGCCGCCCGCGTGGAGGCTCCCGCCGGCTCGCCCGCCCATGCCGGCGTGGCTCCGGCGGGTTCGCTCGCCACTGCGGCCGCCTTGGCCGATCCGGGGGCGCCGTGCTGACGGTCGACTACCGCCGGCTGAAGGTGGCGCCCACAGCGCGGGTACTGGATCTCGGGTGCGGGTTCGGGCGCCACGCCTTTGCCGCTGCCCGGGCGGGCGGAGCGGTGGTGGCGGTGGACGCAGCTGCGGCCGAGGTGCGCGATGTCCGGGCCACGTTCGCCGCCATGGTGGATGCCGGTGAGCTGGACGCCGCCACCTGCCACGCCGGGGCTGTGCAGGGCGATGCGCGGCGCCTGCCCTTCGCCACCGGCTCCTTCGACCGGGTGATCGCCTCGGAGGTGCTCGAGCACGTAGCGGACGACGCAGCGGCCATGGCCGAGCTGGCGCGGGTCCTGCGGCCCGGCGGCACGATGGCGGTGACGATTCCCCGCTGCGGCCCCGAGGTGGTGAACTGGCTCCTCTCCGACGCTTATCACGACGTCCCGGGGGGCCACGTCCGCATCTACCGCCGGTCCACGCTCCGGCGACGGCTCCGCCGGGCCGGATTGGTGCCCGCCGGCACGCACCACGCCCACGCCCTGCACTCGCCCTACTGGTGGCTTCGCTGCCTGGTGGGGCCCGGCAACGACGGGCACCCGCTGGTGGCCGCCTACCACCGGCTGCTGGTGTGGGACATCGTGAAGGGCCCCAGGATCACTCGCTGGCCCGAGCGTGTGCTCAACCCCCTGCTCGGGAAGAGCCTGGTCGTCTACGCGACCAAGCCGGTTGCCGGGCGGCCGGCGTGACGTCCGATGCTGCCGGGCGGCCGGCGTGACGTCCGATGCTGCCGGGCGGCCGGCGTGACGTCCGACGCCCTCGGGCGCGCCACCACCGCCGTCCCCGAGGTCCCCGGCATCCTGCGCGCCTCAGAGGTGCTGAGAAGCGGCCAGTCCGTGGCCTCGCTGCAACGGCCTGACGGGATGATCCCGTGGTTCGAGGGCGGCCACTGCGACCCGTGGAACCACGTGGAGGCGGCCATGGCCCTCACCGTGTGCGGGCTTTTGGAGGAGGCCCGCCTGGCCTTCGAGTGGCTGGCCGCCAACCAGCTGGCTGACGGCAGCTGGTTCAACTACTACGTGGACGGTGGGGTGGAAGACCCCCGTCTGGACACCAACGTGTGCGCCTACGTGGCCACCGGGCTCTGGCACCACGCGCTGGTCACCGGTGATCCCGCCCTGGTTGACCGCCACTGGGCCATGGTCGAGCGGGCGGTGGACTTCGTCCTTCGCTGGCAGCGCCCGGACGGCTCGATCCGCTGGTCGCTGGACCCGGCGGGTCGGCCCGAGAGCGACGCCCTGCTCACCGGGTCCTCGTCCATCTACCACAGCCTCCGCTGCGCGGTGGCCGCTGCCGAGTCGCTGGACCGGCACCGGCCCGACTGGGAGCTGGCCGCGGGACGCCTGGGTCACGCTGTCGCCCACCACGCCATTGCATTCGCCCCCAAGCAGGAATTCGCCATGGACTGGTACTACCCGGTCCTGGCCGGGGCGGTGAGCGGGGCGGCCGGTCGGGAGCGGCTGCGCCGGGACTGGGACACCTTCGTGGCGGACGGGCGCGGCGTGCGCTGCGTGTCGCGCAACGACTGGATCACGGCGGCGGAGACGGCAGAGTGCGCGATGGCGCTGTGCGCCGTCGGCCTGGGCACAGAGGCCCGCGCCGTGCTGGCCGCCGGGCAGCGGCTGCGCCTGGACGATGGCTCGTACTGGACCGGCATGGTGTTCCCGGACGAGGTCACGTTCCCAGATGGCGAGCGCACCAGCTATACGGCCGCGGCCATGGTGCTGGCCGCCGACACGCTGAGCGGCACCACGGCGGCCTCCGGCCTGTTCGCCGGACGCGGCCTGCCCTCAACGGTGGATCTTGCCGAGCCCTTGTGCGACGATCGCGGCGGTTCGTGCCCCGCCGGGGACCGGTGAGCGGGGTCGGGGACGCGGGGCGGGGGGCCCGGCCAGTCCAGGTCGCCACCGGGCTTCCTGGAGCTCGAAGCGGTGGGGACGCCGACGTGGCCGCGGCCAACGCTGCGGCCACCCGCATCATCCTGCGGCCGCTGGCGACCCCGTTGCCTCTCGGGTTCCTCGGCCTCTTCATGGCCACCATGCTCCTGGCCGGCCTTCAGTTGGGCTGGGTGCCCCAGTCTCAGCAGCACGTCCTGGCAGTCGGGATCCTCGCCTTCACCGTGCCCGTCCAGTTCATCGCCTGCATCTACGGGTTCTTGGTGCGAGATCTCGTGGCGGGCACCGGCATGGGGCTGCTGGCGGGGTCCTGGGGAACCGTGGGCGTCGACATGCTGGTGTCCCACCCCGGCGCCCGGAGCGCCGGGGTCGCGTGGTTGCTCGTCCTGGCCGGGTGCAGCCTCCTCGTGCCGGCGGTGGCCGCCGCGCAGACGAAGCTGTTGGCGGGGGCGGTCAACCTCATGGCTGCCGTCCGCTTCTGGGTCACCGCGGTGTACGAGTGGGGCGCGCCGCACACCTGGGAGGTGGCTGCCGGAGCCGTGGGGGTCGCCCTCGCCGCCCTCGCAGTGTACGCCGCGCTGGCCTTCGAGCTGGAGGACCAGCGGCGGGAGACCGTCCTGCCCACGATCCGGCGGGGGAGCGGCGCGCGGGCGATGACGGGGGACCTGGCGCAGCAGGTGAGCCGAGCCAACAACGAGGCGGGTGTGCGCAAGCAGCTGTGACTCTGCAACCTGCGACCCGCCGTCCCGTTCAAGCCGGCGCCGGCACGGTGCGCTCGAGGACCCGGAGGCTCCCGCAGTGCCCGGCCTGTGCCCACTGGCCGGAGGCGACTGCGTCGCACCACAGCTCGTAGGGTGGCCGCCCACCGTCTAAAGGGTCCGGGAACACGTCGTGGATGGCCAGGAGCCCGCCGACGGCCACGTGACCGGCCCAGCCCCGGTAGTCGGCCCACGCCGGAGCATCTCCGTGGCCCCCGTCGATGAAGCAGAAGGCGAGCGGGGTCCGCCATGCCCGGGCCACGGTGGGTGAGTCGCCCACCACCCCCACCACGGTCGGCTCGAGCCCGGCGGCGGCGACCGCCCGCCGCCAGTGGGGGAGCGTGTCGATCCGCCCGTCCCCGGGCTCCACCAGGGTGGGGTCGTGGTGCTCCCACCCAGCCTGGTTCTCCTCCGAGCCGCGGTGGTGGTCCACGCTGAACAGGACGGCGCCGGTGTGCTCGGCGGCGGCACCGAGGTAGACGGTGGACTTCCCGCACCAGGCGCCGATCTCCACGAACACCGCCCCTGGGCGCCCGCTCCCGGCCCGGGAGGCGGCGTCCATCAGCGCCAGGCCCTCGTCGTCCGGCATGAAGCCCCGGGTGCGGCGGGCAAGGTCGACCAGCTCGCCGATTCGCCCGCTCTGGGGGTTCACGCCGCCAGAGCGTAGATGCCGTAGGCGGCCATCCCCAGCAAGGCGAGGCCGGCGGCGCGGCGGATCCAGGCCATCGGGAGCCACCGCAGCAGGGCCCGGCCGCCGAAGGCTCCCAGGGCCGAGACCGCCACCAGGGCGGCGAAGGCCCCTACCCCCACGGACCACGGCGCGCGGTAGCGGGCGGCCAAGTCGATCATGAGCAGCTGGGTGAGGTCGCCGAGCTCGCCCACCACGATGACGGCGAACGCCGTCCCCACGACGCTCCACGGCCCCCCACGCGGCTGGCGTGCCGCCTCGGTCGTTCCGTCCTGCTCCGCCCGGCGTTCGGGAACGGCCAGCAGAACCACGGCGCCAACCAGGAACACGGCGGCCACGACCGCCTGCAGGGCGGTGTGCGGCAGAAGCTCCACGAGGCGTCCCGCGGCCACGGCCACGGCCACGTGCACGAGGAAGGCGGCGGACGCCCCGGCCCACACCAGCACCGGGGGGTGCCGGCTCCCCAAGACGAGGGTGGCGATCATGGACTTGTCCGGCAGCTCGGCCACCGCTACCAGGCCGAAGACGGCGAGCACGACGCCGGGATGCATGCGTCAGCCCACGGGGACGTGTTCCAAGGCGGCGGCGAGCCGGCCGTTCGAGCGCAACCGCTCGGCCAGAGCGACGTGCACGGCCAGCTGCTCGAGGGTCTGGACCACCGTGCGCTGCCCGACGTGCACGGGGTGCTCGGTAAGGAAGCGCTCCACGTCCTCGGCCAGGGTCCGATCGGCGCACAGCAGCCGCACGGTCCCGACCATGGCTGCCTGATTCGGGTCCGGCAGGCGGGCAAGCAGGGCGTCCCAGTCCTCTTTCACCCGGGCCCACACCGCGGGGCCTCCGACCCGGTTGGCCAGCAGGCCGCGGACCAGCAGGAAGCCGTCGGCGCTGCGGGCCTCGGAGGTGGCTAGCTCGAAGATCCGCTCGCACCGCTCCACGTCCGGGAAGGCGGTCAGGGCCATCAGGTAGCGGGTCTCCTCTTGGGGCGTGGAGGGGTGCCGGTAGCGGTCGAGGAACATCTCGAAGTCGCCGTCCCGCCCCATGTCGGCGACCACGCCGAGCACCGCGCTCTCCAGGTCCGGGTCCACCGGCGGGCCGCCCGCGCGCGCCGCGTCGAACAGCCGCGCCGCCTCGGACCGGACGCGCCCGTCCTTGCCCACGGTGCCGAGCGCCCCGATCAGCATCGAGCGCAGGCCGGGGACGCGCTCGCCCTCGCCGGGAACCGGGTCCCACCCGAGCTCGGCCAGCCGCCGCCCCAGCAGGGCGCGGGTCGCGGCCTGCACCCGAGGGCGCAGGTCCGGCCCGGCGATCCGCTCGGCCAGGTCCAGCGCCCCCGTCACGACGCGGTACACCCCGGGCTCGTCTTCGTCCTCCAACCCGTTCGCCAGCCCGAGCAGCGCCCCCAACTCCAGCCGGCCGGACAGGACGAGGGCCCAGGTGTCGGAGAACAGGTCGAAGCGCTCCAGCGGCCCCAGCTCGCCCAGCAGGCCGGCCAGCGACTCCAGCTGGGCACCGGTGTAGGCGACGCGGTACGCGCCCCAGCCTCCGGCGTTGGCCAGGGGGATCCCGGTGCCGCCTCCGCCGAGCGACAATGGCCCGTCGCCGAGGAGCGCTCGCTGGGACTGGGCGCCGGACGGCTCGCGGTCCGGCGCGCTTGCCGGGTCGGCTCCGGAGGTGCCGCCGCCTGCGCCGATCCTCCGGACGAGCAGGGGCACCAGCCATTGGCGTCCGATGGCCGAGCTTCCGTGGCGGGGCTCGGGGAGATAGGCGAACGGCTCCTGGGTCACCGTCTCCCCGTCCACGCGGATCAAGGGGTGGCCGCCCTGGAGGATCCAGCTCTCGGCCACGGCCCGTACGGGCTCCCCGCTCACCTCCTCGAGGGCCTTCCACAGGTCGCCGGTGACCGTGTTTCCGTAGGCGTGGCTGTCCAGGTAGTGGCGGACCCCGTCGCGGAACGCCTCGGCCCCCAGGTACTGCTCGAGCATGCGCAGGACGCTCGCCCCCTTCTCGTAGGTGAGGAGGTCGAACATGCCCTCAGCCTCCTCGGGCGGCCCCACGGGGTACTCGATGGGCCGGGTTGCGTGGAGGCCGTCTACGGCGAGGGCCATGTCCCGCTCGATCCCGAACGTGGTCCAGCGGTGCCATGCCGGCCGGTAGTGATCGGTCGCCAGCAGCTCCATGAAGGTGGCGAAGGCTTCGTTGAGCCAGATGCCCTCCCACCACTCCATGGTCACCAGGTCCCCGAACCACATGTGGGCGATCTCGTGGTGCACGACGTCTGCGATGCGCTCCAGCTCGACGCGGGAGGCGGCGGCGGGGTCCACGAGCAGCGTTGTCTCCCGGAAGGTGACGCAGCCCAGGTTCTCCATCGCCCCCTGGGCGAAGTCCGGGATGGCGACGAGGTCGAGCTTCTCGCCCGGGTAGGGGATGCCGAAGTACTCGGTGAAGAAGGCCAGCGCGTGCTCGGCCACGTCCAGCGCGTACGCCGTCAGGTGGCCCTTGCCCGGGGTGTGGACGACGCGGACGGGGATGCCCCCGGCGTCCACCGGAGGCGTGACCTCCAACGGGCCCACCACGAACGCCACGAGGTAGGTCGACATCTTCATGGTGGGCGCGAAGCGGACCCGCCGCTTGGGCCCTGCGCCGCCGCCGCTGTCACCGCTCCTGCCGCCGCTGTCACCGCTCCTGCCGCCGGCGGACTCCTCGGCGACCGGCGCGTTGGAGACGGCGAGGAGGCCCTCGTCGACCACCAGGGTCACCTCGAAGGTGGCCTTGCGGTCCGGCTCGTCCCAGCACGGGAAGGCCCGGCGGGCGTCGGTCGACTCGAACTGGGTGGTGGCGATGGTCCGGGCGCGGCCCTCGGGATCGGTGAAGGTGCTGCGGTAGAAGCCGCGGAGGCGGTCGTTGAGGACGCCCGAGAACGTGAGCGAGACGGTGGCGTCGCCCTTGGCCAGGGGGGCCGGGAGGCGGAGGGACAGCCGCTCGGCCTTCTCGTCCAGGTCCACGCCGGGGGTCACCGGGTCCCCGGCGGGGGGAAGCACCGTGACCGAGCGGACCGTGAGCTCTGCGGCATTGAGCACGATCTCGTCCACCTGGTCGTGGACCGTTACGTCGATGTCCACCGTCCCCTCGAAGGTGGCGCGCTCCAGGTCCGGGGCGATGACCAGCCGGTAGGTGACGGGCTCGACTGTGCGAGGCAGGCGGTAGGGATTGCCGGCCGACGCGGACGCGGTGGCAGGATCGGGTGCAGGTCGCATGGAAGGGGACGCTACCCTGCGCAGCGATGACCGATCCCAGCCGGACCCGGGCACGCTCGACCGCACCGGGCGATGCCGAGCCCCCGCCCGCCCCCGACCCCGACTCTCCCCTCGACGTGGTGGGCCCTCCCCTCGACGTGGTGGGCATCGGCTCCTCGCTGGTGGACGTCCTCAGCAGGGTCCC
>DAHUZE010000015.1 GCA_027306755.1 Acidimicrobiaceae bacterium
AGGCGCGCCGCCGCCCGGAGGAGCGCGCTGGGACGTCGGGTCCGGTTCCTGCGTCTGGGTCTGGTCCTGGCCCTCCTCGTGGTTGCGGCGCGGCTCGTGGACGTGCAGGTGCTCCACGCAGGCCAGTACCAGCTGCAGGCCAGCCAGGAGGTCACGCAGCAGGTGACCGTCCCGGCGCTGCGGGGAACCGTGACCGACCGCAATGGAGCGGTCCTCGAGACGTCGGTGCCGACGGACGAGGTCATCGCCGACGACTTCCAGATCCAGCATCCGGCCAGCGAGGCCAAGGCCCTGGCGCCGTGGCTGGGCGTCCCGGCCCCCACGTTGCAACCCATGCTGTCGCAGCGGTCGGGCTACGTCCCACTGGTGATCCACCTGTCGGCAGTCAAGGCCAAGAAGGTGGCGGCGCTGGCCTTCCCCGGCATCACCATGGTGGGCACTGCGGTCAGCGAGACCCCCGCAGGAACCCTGGCGTCGCCCATCATCGGCGGGGTGAACGGTAGCGGCCAGGGCTTTGCCGGCCTCGAGGCCCAGTACAACCGGCTCCTGGGCGGGCGGTCCGGGCACGAGACGCTCCTGCAGTCCCCGCTCGGCGTCCAGCTCCCGGGGTCTTCGGTGGCGGAGAAGTCGTCCTCTGTGTCGGGGACGGGGCTCCAGCTGACCCTGGACGCCCCGTTGCAGTACACGGCCGAGCAGGCCCTGGCCCAGGAGATCGTGTCCTCCCACGCGCAGAACGGGGAGGCGGTGGTGATGGATGTCCAGACCGGGCAGATCCTGGCCATGGCCAACCTCGTCGCCTCGCCGGCCGGGAGCGGTGCGGCGCCGGCCGCGGGTGCACCGGTCACCATCGGCTCCGGGGGGCCGGTCCAGGAAGCGCCGACAAACCTGGCCGTGACCCACCTCTACGAGCCGGGGTCCGTCTTCAAGATCGTGACCTTCTCGGCGGCGCTCGCCGACGGGATCATCACGCCGTCGACCACCTTCACGGTCCCGGACCAGCGGACGATCGACGGCTACCTCTTCCACGACGCCACACCGCATCCCACCCAGCAGCTCTCGGCCACGCAGATCATCGCCCAGTCGTCGAACATCGGCACCTCCGAGATCGCCCAGCTTTTGGGCGAGACACGCCTGTTGCGGCAGGTCAAGGACATGGGCTTCGGCTCCACAACCGGGCTCCACTTCCCGGGCGCGTCTCCGGGCCTGCTCGTGACACAGAACCAGTGGTCCACAACCGACTACGTCTCCCTGGCCATCGGGCAGACCGACGCGACCAGCGCCCTCCAGGTGCTGGACTCGTTCAACGCCCTGGCCAACGGCGGCATGTTCGTCGCGCCCAAGCTGGTGCGGGCCACCGTGGCGCCGGACGGGACGGTGCAGCCGACTCCTCCGTCGGCCGAGCACCGCGTCGTGCCCGCCGCCACGGCCAAGGTGCTCTCCACGATGCTCGACACAGTGGTGACGGCCGGCACCGGCGTGGCCGCCTCCGTCCCGGGCTACCTGGTTGCCGGGAAGACGGGAACCTCGCAGATCCCCTACGACAACGGCCAGGCCGGCTACATCCCCGGGGCGTTCGACGCCACGTTCGTGGGCTTCGCCCCGTCCAACCACCCGGTGCTCTCGGCCATCGTCGTGCTCCAGCACCCCACACCGATCTATGGCGGCGCGGTGGCTGCCCCGGTGTTCTCCAAGATCATGGCGTACGCCCTGCACCGCTACGACGTGCCGACGACTCCCGGGCTAAACGGCAGACCCCAGGCGTCCGTCCCGCAAACAATTTCACAGCTGGTCAAGGAATCGACGTGACGCGGCTACCATCCGCTGGGTCCCGGGCTCACGGATGGTCCGTGCCCGTCTTCCCTGGCTGCTACCCGTGCGCATGAATGCCCTGCTCGACGAGATCGACGTGCTCGAGACGTCGGGCGATCCCGGCACGGTGGAGGTGCTCGGAGTCGAGCACGACAGCCGGCGGGTCGCCCCGGGGTCGCTCTTCTGCTGCCTGGTCGGCCAGCACGCCGACGGCCACTCCTTCGCCGGGCAGGCGGTGGCCCGGGGAGCGGTGGGCGTGGTGTGCGAGCACCCGCTCCCCGAGCCGCTGCCCGCGTCGGTGGTCCGGGCACGGATCGCACCGGGCGCGGGCCGTCCGGCCATGGCTCGCCTGGCCGCCGCTTTCTGGGGGCAGCCGTCGAAGGATCTCGTGATGGCCGGGGTCACCGGGACCAACGGGAAGACGACGGTGACCTATCTCCTGGCTGCGGTGCTCGGGTACGTCGGCCATCCCACCACGGTGATCGGGACGCTGACGGGCGCCCGGACGACCCCGGAGGCGACGGAGCTGCAGCGGGTCCTCGCCCACGTCAGGGACCGCCGACGCGGCGGGCTGCCGGCGGCGGTGGCGATGGAGGTGTCCAGCCATGCCCTGGTCCAGGCTCGCGTGGACGGCGTGGCGTTCGACGTGGCCGCCTTCACCAACCCGAGCCACGACCATCTGGACTTCCACGGCTCCATGGAGGCGTACTTTGCCGCCAAGGCGTCGCTATTCGAGCCTGGTCGGACCCGGTGCGCCGTGATCGACGTGGACGATCCCTGGGGTGAGCGCCTCCTCGGGCAGGTCCAGGTGGACTCCGTTGCCGTCCGGCTCTCGGACCTCGGCGACGTGCGGCTCGAGGGCGGCCGGTCTCGCTTCACCTGGCGCGGCCTCGGAGTCTCCATCCCTCTCACCGGCCTGGTCAACGTGCGCAACGCTCACCTGGCTGCCGAGGCCGGCGCGGCCCTGGGGATCGCCCCCGACGAGGTGGCTGCCGGCCTGGAGACGGTCCGGCCGGTTCCGGGCCGCCTGGAGCGCGTCCCTGCTCCCGCCGGCGCAGCCGAGGGGATCGAGGTGCTGGTGGACTACGCCCATACGCCGGCGGCCCTCGGTGCCGTGCTGGGGGAGGCCCGCCGCCTGGCGGCACCGGGCTCCGGGCGCACCATCGTGGTCTTCGGCTGCGGCGGCGACCGGGATCCGACCAAGCGGGCGCTGATGGGCGAGGTGGCCGGCACGAACGCGGACCTCGTGTTCCTGACCTCGGACAACCCCCGCAGCGAGGATCCCGGTGCCATCATCGCCGCCGTGGCGGCGGGAGTGCCGGCCTGCGCCACGATCGTGGTGGACCCGGACCGTCGCGCCGCCATCGCGCGGGCGGTCGCGGCGGCCGAGCCGGGCGACGTGGTCGTGGTGGCCGGGAAGGGGCACGAGGCCTACCAGGAGATCGGCGCGACCCGCATCCCCTTCGACGACCGGGCTGAGGCGGCCGCCGCGCTGGCTGCGATCAGCGCGGAGCGAGGTGGCGAGCGCCCCCAAGAGCATGGAGCCTGAGGATGCTGTCGATCATGTCCTCGGGCGGCGCCGCCTTCTGGATCTGCATCCTGTCCACGCCGGTGCTCATCCGATGGCTGCTCCGCAACCGGAGCGGCCAGCAGGTCCGGGAGGACGGTCCGGCCACCCACAGCTCCAAGGCCGGGACGCCCACCATGGGCGGTCTGGCGATCGTGGGCGCAGTGGTCGCCGGGTACGTGATCGGCCACCTCGGCACGCAGGTCAAATTCACCGCGACCGGGCTGCTGGTGGTCGTGACGATCGTCCTCTTCGGCGCCGTCGGCGCCCTGGACGACTGGATCAAGGTGCGCAACCGAAGGAGCCTCGGACTCAACAAGCGGGCCAAGTTCGGGGCCCAGGTTGTCGCCTCGGTCCTGTTCGCCGAGCTGGCGCTGCACTGGGCCCACACGGCAACGTCGCTGTCGTTCACCCGGATGACAACGCCGGGGACCCAGTTGGGCCAGGTCGGATGGGTCATCTTTGCCACGTTCGTGCTCGTGGGCACCTCCAACGCCGTCAACCTGACGGACGGCCTGGACGGCCTGGCCGCGGGCTCGTCGACCTTCTGCTTCTCGGTGCTGGCCATCCTCGGCTACTGGATCTTCCGGCACGCGGGCATCTTCCACGTGCTGCCGGCGTACGCCATCGACCTGGCGCTCACCTCGGTGGCGCTGGCCGGCGCCTGCCTCGGCTTTCTGTGGTGGAATGCCGCGCCGGCCCGGATCATCATGGGGGACACGGGCTCGCTCTCGATCGGGGCGGGCCTCGGGGCGCTTTGCCTGCTCCTCAACTTGGACCTCCTGCTCCCGATCCTGGGCGGCTTGTTCGTCTTGGAGACCCTCTCGGTGATCGCCCAGGTCGTGAGCTTCAAGATGTTCAATCGCCGGGTCCTGCGCATGGCCCCGATCCATCACCACTTCGAGCTCGGAGGGTGGCCCGAGACCACGGTGATCGTGCGGTTCTGGATCCTCGCCGGACTGTTCGCGGCCCTTTCCCTGGGGATCTTCTACGGCGTCTACCTGACGGTGACCCACTTCTGATGCGGGGCGCCACCTACGCCGGGCTTGACGATGCTCGAGCCGACGCCCCCGTGAGCGGTCCGCCACCGGGCCGCCCTGATGGGGGACGATGGAAGGGTCGGGGCCTATGGATGGGAGAGGGGACGCGCCGATGACGGCGACCAAGGCGACAGCTGGGACCGCGCGTTGGGTCGTCGCCCTCCGGGGGGTCCCCACTACCACCATCCTCGTGACCCTCGTTGCCGCGTTGTGCATCTTCGGGACGGTCATGGTGGGTGCCGCGTCGGAGGTCGTGTCGATCGAGACCTACGGCTCGCCCTGGTCCATCCTGATCCGCCAGTGCATGTGGCTGGGGCTGGGAACCGTCGTCATGGTGGTGGCCGCAAGGATGGACTACCGGGTGCTGCGCAGGTTCGCCAGGGTCCTGGTCATCGTGGGGTTCGGCGGGCTGCTTCTCGTCCTGGTGCCCCACCTCGCGGTCACCGTCACAGGGTCCAGCCGTTGGCTGGGCTTCGGCTCGTTCGACGTGCAGCCCTCGGAGATCATGAAGCTGGCGCTGGCCGTCTTCGCCTCCGACCTGGTGGTCCGGCGGGAAGACGCCGGCGGCGGTGAGCGCACGATCCTCGGTCCGCTGCTCCTGGTCACCGGGGCGGCGGCCATGCTGGTCCTGATGCAGCCCGACATGGGGACGACGGTGGTGCTCGGCTGCATCGGCCTGTCGGTCCTGCTGGCGTCGGGCATCTCCATCCGGCCGCTCGCCAAGGTGGCCGTGGCCGTGGTCCTGGTGGCGGTGGCCGCCAGCATCGTGGACCCCTACCGGCGCCAGCGCCTGCTTGCCTTCCTGAATCCCGGCGCGCACGCGTCAGGATCGGCCTACCAGGTGGTGCAGTCGCTGATCGGCCTCGGGTCGGGGCACATCCTGGGCGTGGGCCTGGGCAACGGCACGGAGCAGTGGGGCTACCTCCCCAACCCCCATTCGGACTTCATCTTCTCGGTCATCGGCCAGGATCTCGGCCTGGTGGGGGCGGTGTGCGTCCTCGCCCTGCTTGGGACCCTGTGCTGGTTCGGCCTGCGTGCCGCCAACCGGGCTCCCGACCGGTTCGGCGGCCTCCTGGGGGTGGCCCTGGTCGGGTGGATCGGGGTGGAGACGCTGATCAACGTCGGCGCCGTGATCGGCCTCCTGCCGGTGACCGGCATCCCGCTTCCTTTCGTCTCCTACGGGGGATCTTCCCTCGTGGTGACCATGGCCGGCGCCGGCGTCCTAGTGAGCATCGCCCGGCACGAGCGCGGCTCGGCTGGCCTGGGGCACGCCGGACGCCGGATCCGGCCGGCGTGACCGATCGGCCCTTCGCCGTGGTGTCGGGCGGCGGCACCGGGGGGCATGTCTTTGAGGCGCTGGCCATCGCCCGCGCCCTCGTGGACAGGGGCCATTCCCCCACATCGATCGAGCTCGTGGGGTCCGAGCGGGGCCAGGAGGCGACCCTCCTGGCCGGCGAGGGCTTCCCGGTGACGCTGTTGCCCGGGCGGGGCCTGGTGCGGCGGATGGACCGGGAGGCGCTGGCGGCCAACGCCGCCGCGGCGCGGGGGCTTCTCAGGGCCACCGCGATGGCGGTGGCAGCGCTGGCCCGGCGGCGGCCCAAGGTGGTCGTCTCGGTGGGGGGCTACGCCAGCTTTCCCGCCGACGTGGCCGCGGTGGTGCTGAGGGTGCCTCTGGTGCTGGTCACGATCGACGCCGTCCCCGGGCTGGTCCACCGGGTGTTCTCTCGACTGGCCGCCGCCAATGCGGTGGCCCTGCCCGGAACCATCCTGCCCCGGGCCGTGGTGACCGGTGTAGCTGTGCGGGGGGCGATCGCCGCCGTGGACCGGTCGGCCGACGGAGTGGCGGCCGCCCGCGCCGCGCTGGGGCTCCCGGCGGACCGGACGACCGTCGGCGTGATGAGCGGCTCACTCGGAGCCCGCC
Source organism: Acidimicrobiaceae bacterium (assembly GCA_027306755.1). Lineage (GTDB taxonomy): Bacteria > Actinomycetota > Acidimicrobiia > Acidimicrobiales > RAAP-2 > JAJYVT01. The sequence continues at coordinate 6,338 of DAHUZE010000015.1, forward strand.
GCGTCAACGAGGCGGCGCTCGAGCTTGCCGCCCGGTGGTCCCCCCGATCAGACCTCACGGTCGTCCACGTGACCGGGCGCCGTGACTTCGAGGATCTGGCGACCCGGGCTCCCGCCTCCGCCGTGGTGGAGCGGGAAGGCGGGGCGGTGCGGCGCGGGCAGGCGGCCCCGGGCCTGGCCTACCGGATCGTGCCCTTCTGCGACCGGATGGACCTGCTCTATGCCGCCGCTGACGTCATGGTGTGCCGGGCCGGCGCGGGGACGGTGGCGGAGCTGACGGTGGCTGGCGTTCCCGCCGTCCTGGTGCCGCTCCCGGGTGCGCCGGGGGACCACCAGACTGCCAACGCCCGCGCGCTGGTGGACGCCGGGGCCGCGGTGCTGCTGGCCGACGACCGCTGCGACGCCGCGGCGCTGGGGGCGGCGGTGGAGGAGCTGTTCGGGGATCCGGGCCGGTTAGCCGAGATGGGTGAGCGGGCCCGGCGCCTGGGACGCCCGGACGCCGCGGCCCGGGTGGCAGAGGTGGTGGACGCGCATGCCTGGTGAGCACGATCGGCCGCAGGGGGAGCCGGGGTCGGCGACCGAGCATTCGGTTGCCGAGCTGGGGCGGCCACGCCGGGTGCACGTGGTGGGGGTGGGCGGCGCGGGGATGAGCGCCATCGCCACCGTCCTGGCCGGCATGGGCCATGTCGTGACCGGGAGCGACATCAAGGCGTCCCCGGTGACCGACCGCTTGGCGGCGTCGGGGATCGGCGTGTCCATCGGCCACGATCCCGACCGGGTGGCCGGAGCGGACCTCGTGACCTACTCGCCGGCGGTGCCCGAAGGCAACGTGGAGCTGGAGGAGGCCCGCCGGCGCGGCATCCAGGTGCTCCGGCGGTCGGCTGTCCTCGCCGGTCTGGCGAGCTCCCGCAGGTGCGTAGCCGTGGCCGGCACCCACGGCAAGACGACCACCGCATCGATGTTGTCGCTCATCCTGGTGGCCGCCGGCGCCCGACCATCCTTCCTCATCGGAGCTGACGTCAACGAGACGGGCACCAACGCCGTCTGGGGCACCGGGGAGTGGCTCGTGATGGAGGCCGACGAGAGCTACGGCTCCTTCGGCGGCCTGGCTGCCGAGGTGGCGCTGGTCACCAACGTGGAGCCGGACCATCTCGACCACTACGGGACCTTCGAGTCGCTGGCTGACGCCTTCGCCCGCTTCCTGGACGCCGGCCGGGTCCGCATCGTGTCCGGCGACGACCCCGTCGCCGCCCGACTGGGTGCCGCGGTGGGCGCGATCACGGTCGGGACCACGCCGGGCGCCACCTACACGATGACCGACCTCTCGGTCGCCCGCAGCGCCGTCCGCTTCGACCTGGTCGGGCCGCAGGGTCGGCTCGGGCGCGTGGAGGCGCCGGTCCCGGGTGCCCACAACGCCCGCAATGCGGCCCTGGCGGTGGTGGGTGCCCTGAGCGCCGGAGCGTCCTTCGCCGACGCCGTGGGAGCGCTGGCCCGGTTCGCCGGGGTGCCCCGCCGGTTCGAGTTCCGTGGCGAGAGCGACGGCGTCACGTTCGTAGACGACTACGCCCACCTTCCCACGGAGGTCCGGGCGACCCTGGCCGCGGCCCGCGCGGGTGGCTGGGAGCGCATCGTGGCCGTGTTCCAGCCCCACCGCTACACCCGGACGGCCGCCCTGGCCCCGTCGTTCGGGTCGGCGTTCGACGACGCGGACCTCGTCTTCGTGACCGACGTCTACAGCGCCGGGGAGCCTGTGGTGCCCGGCGTGTCGGGCCGCCTGGTGGCCGAGGCCGTCACCGCCCACCGCCCGGACCGCCCGGCCGTCTACGTCTCATCTCGCGACGAGCTGCGGGCCGAGGTGGCCGCCCAGCTCCGTCCCGGGGACCTCTGCTGCACGCTGGGTGCCGGGGATCTCACGACCCTTCCCGAAGAGCTCATCGCCCTGCGGAGCGGGACGTGACGCCGCCCGGGGCCTCGCATCGCGTTGCCGGCTCGCTGGTGGCGGCCCTGGCCGAGCGCCTCGGTCCGGCCGCCCGCGTGGATGTTCCCCTCGGACCGCTCACCACCTACCGCGTGGGCGGTCCGGCGGCCATGCTCGTCCACGCCACCTCGGAGCGCGACCTGGCGACGCTCCAGGATGCGCTGGGCGAGCTGGACGCGATCGGCCGGCTCCCGCTCCTCGTGCTGGGGAATGGCTCGAACATGCTGGTGGCCGACGCCGGCTTCCCGGGGCTGGTGCTCCGGCTCGGAGGCGAGCTCGGGGCCATCGCCGCTCCCGACGGTCCGGGGGCTGCCCCCGACGGTCCGGGCGCTTCCCCCGAGGGCCGGACCGGCGAGGTCGCGGTCCGGGCAGGCGGCGGCGCCGATCTGCCCCGGCTGGCACGCCAGACGGTGCGCGCCGGCCTCGCCGGCATGGAGTGGGCGGTCGGCATCCCCGGCACGGTGGGGGGTGCCCTCAAGATGAACGCCGGCGGTCACGGCCGGGACACCGCCTCGTGCCTGGTGCGGTTCCGGATGATCGACCTCGAGGGGGAGGGATTCGTGCAGGCTGGTCCCGAGCGGCTGCACTTCGGCTATCGCTCCTCGGCCCTGCGGCCCTCGGACGTCGTGGTGTGGGCAGAGTTCTCTGCCCGGCGCGGCTCGCCGCCCGAAGCCGGCCGGGCGGCCCTCGCGGAGATCGTCCGCTGGCGCCGGGACCATCAGCCCGGAGGCAGCAATGCCGGCTCGGTCTTCACCAACCCCCCCGCAGACTCCGCCGGCCGGTTGGTGGAGGCGTGCGGGCTGAAGGGGTTCCGGCTGCGCTCGGCCCGGGTTTCCGAGAAGCATGCCAACTTCATCCAGGCGGACGACGGCGGTTCGGCCGACGACGTGTGGGCCCTGATGGCCCATGTGCGGCGCACGGTCGCCGAGGCGACCGGGGTGGTGCTGCATCCCGAGGTGAAGCTCGTGGGCTTCCCCGAGGATGCGGCGCCGCCCGGGGGAATGCCGTGAGCCCGCCGGCCCGGCCGGCAACGGCGCGCCGCTTCGGGGCGGACCCCA
>DAHUZE010000016.1 GCA_027306755.1 Acidimicrobiaceae bacterium
GCGCCCCGGCTGCGCGGGCGGCACGCGGCGCCCCGGCTGCGCGGGCGGCACGCGGTGCCCCGGCTGGCAATCGAGCCGGCGCCCGTTCCCGCTCGGCCCCCACCGGCGAGCGGAGCAACGGCGCGCCGGGGCGCCAGGGCGTGCCGGCCGGGCTGGGCGGGGACCAGGTCGAGGGGCGTCGGGCCGTCCGCGGCTTGCTCGCCGGACGTCGCCCCGTTCGCTCGTTGTGGATGGCGGACGGGCTCGATCCCTCGCCGCAGCTGGACGAGATCGAGGCGCTGGCCGCCCGGCGCCACGTGCGGGTGGAGGTAGTCCCCCGCTCGCGGTTGGAGGCTGCGGCCCGGACCGACGCGCCGCAGGGGGTGCTGGCCCGGGCCAAGGCCATCGAGCCGGTTCCGCTGGAGACACTGGCCGCGCCGCGGGCAGGAGCCGGGTCGCGGGCCGGGGCCGGAGTCGCCTTCCTCCTCGTGGTGGCCGGCGTGACCGACCCGCACAATCTGGGTGGCCTGCTCCGCAGCGCCGAGTGCGCCGGCGTCACCGGCGTGGTGCTGCCCCGGCACCGGGCCGCCCACCTGTCGCCCACGGTGGCCAAAGTGGCCGCGGGAGCCATCGAGCACCTTCCGTTCGCCCTCGTGGGCGGCATCCCCACCGCACTGGCCCAGCTGCGTTCGCTCGGCGTCTGGAGCCTGGGCATGGCCGCCGAGGGGACCGTGTCGCTCTACGACGCGCCGGCGGTCACCGGGCCGGTGGCCCTCGTGGTAGGCGGCGAGGAGCGCGGCCTGCCGCCCCTGGTGCGGCGACGCTGCGACGAGCTGGTGTCGATCCCCCAGCATGGCGCCATCGAGTCACTCAACGTGGCCGCGGCCACGGCCGTGGCCTGCTTCGAGGGGGCCCGCCGGCGGGCGTCGCAGCGCTTGCGTGCCGGCGCTGACGTTGGCAGGCTGAGCCGGTGACGACGCGGGGCGCGGCCTCCGGGGGCGGGGACGGCCGCGGACCGGCACGCCAGCCCGGCGGATCGCACAGGCAGCAGGAGCCGGACGGCCGCGGCGGGCTCTCCTATCCCAAGGCGATCGCCATCCTGGTGGTGGCCGTGGTCCTCGGGGTCTACCTGCTGTCGCTGGGGGGCCGCGGCCCGGTGACAGCGACGGGCGCCTCCAGCTCGACCTCCACCACGGCACCGCCCGGCTCGACCACCTCCACGACCGCCGCGGCGGGCGCCAAGGCGAGCGCCGCGGTCAAGGTGCTGGTCGCCAACGCCAGCCACACAAACGGTGTTGCCGGCTACTACACCTCCAAGGTGGCGGCCGCCGGCTGGGGCACGCTCACTCCGCTGACCGCGAACACAGCCGAGTCCACCTCGTCCGTGTACTACGCCGCCGGCCAGCAGGCCAACGCGACGGCGGTGGCGACGCTGCTCGGCGTGCCGGCTTCCGCGGTGCAGCCGCTCGGCGCCACCGTCCCGGTCTCGGGGACCACAGGCGCCGCCGTGGTGGTCGTGATCGGGTCGGATCTGGCGGCACAGGTGCCGGCCACCTCCACGACCGCCGGCTGAGCGGCGCCAGGCCGGCATGGGGCCCCGGGCGCTACCGGCCGTGCTCGAGCCCCTGCGGGACCGGCCGGCCGAGTCCGCCCTCTTCGTGGACTTTGACGGCACGCTGGCCCCGATCGTGGGAGATCCCGCGCAGGCGCGGCCGCTGCCCCAGGTGCCCGGCGTGCTGGCGCGCCTGGCGCGCCGGATGGCGCTGGTGGCGGTGGTCTCGGGACGCCCGGTCGAATTCCTCTCGCGGGTGGTCGGCACGCCTCCCGGCCTGCACCTGGCCGGGCTCTACGGGCTCGAGGAGATCCACGACGGGAGGGTGCGCCGGTCCGCCGAGGCCGAGCGGTGGCGCCCGGTGGTGGAGGAGGCGACGCGCCGGGCCTGCAGGTCGGCCCCGGCCGGGGCCGAGGTCGAGGCCAAGGGGCTGACCGTGACGCTCCACTGGCGCCGGGCCCCGGCGGCGGCCCGCTGGGCCGAGGAGGCCGGGGGCCGGGCCGAGGCCGACGGGCTGGTGGCCCAGCCGGGCCGCATGGCCCTGGAGCTCCGGCCACCGGTCGGCTCGGACAAGGGTGCGGTGGTGGCGCGGATGGCGCCGGGCCACGCCGCGGTCGCCTTCTTCGGCGACGACCTGGGCGACCTGCCGGCCTTCGCCGCCCTGGGGGCTCTCGCGTCCAAGGGCGTGGCCGTCGCCAGGGTGGCGGTGGTGGACGGGGAGACCGCGCCCCAAGTGGCGGCGGCGGCCGACGTGGTGGTCGACGGCCCGGCCGGGGCGGTGGCCCTGCTGGAGCTCCTCGCCGGGCCGTAGCCGGCCGCCGTCCGTCGGTATCATCGCTGACCGTGCTCCCGCCGCGCGTGGACGTCCTGTTGGTGGTGGACCCGGTGACGGCTCCGCACGTCCTGGAGGCCCGGGCCCGCCGGGTGGTCCACGTGCCCGCCCGCCAGACGGTGCCCACCTTGATCGGCGAGCTCCGGGGCATCATCCCCGGGCTGGTGGGCGTGGTGGGCGAGGCACCGGGCGGCGGGGACGCGGCGGCCTCCGCTCTGGCCGTGCGGATCGCCGACGAGGTCCACCGGGCGGGGTTCCCCACCGTCCTGTTCACCGACGACCCGGACATCGCCCCCGCGGGCGTGGAGGTGCACCCCATCACCGACCCGGGACCGCCGATGGCGGTGGCCGGCAGTGTGCTGGACCTGGTCGGCAGCACGCCGATGGTGCGCCTGGACCGCATCGGGCGGGATCTTCCGTGCCACCTGCTGGCCAAGCTCGAGTACCTCAACCCGGGAGGGAGCGTGAAGGACCGCCCGGCCGTCGCCATGGTGGACGCGGCAGAGGCCGGCGGCCTTTTGGCCCGGGGCGGGACGATCGTCGAGCCCACGTCGGGCAACACGGGGGTCGGGCTGGCGATGGTGGCGGCGGTGCGCGGCTACCGGTGCATCTTCACCGTGCCTGACAAGGTGGCCGAGGAGAAGCGCCAGCTGCTGCGGGCTTTCGGGGCCGACGTGGTGGTGTGCCCGACCACCGTGCCCCCCGACCATCCCGACTCCTACTACTCGGTGGCCGATCGCATCACGGCGGAGACCGCCGGCGCCTTCCAGCCCAACCAGTACCGCAACCCGGCCAACCCGCGGGCCCACGAGCGCTCGACCGGCCCCGAGATCTGGCGGCAGACCGCAGGCCGGATCACCCATCTGGTGGTGGGCGTGGGCACGGGCGGCACGGTCAGCGGCATCGGCCGGTACCTCAAGTCCAAGGACCCCTCGGTGCAGGTGGTGGCCGCCGATCCGGAGGGCTCGATCTACTCCGGCGGAGGTGGCCGGCCGTACCTGGTGGAGGGAATCGGCGAGGACTTCTGGCCGGGCAACTACGACGCCTCGGTGGTGGACCGGGTGGTCGCCGTCTCGGACCGCGACTCCTTCCTCACGGCCCGCCGGGTGACGCGCGAGGAGGGGATCCTGGTGGGCGGCTCCACCGGGACGGCGGTGTGGGCGGCCCTCGAGCTGGGCCGCTCGCTCGGGCCCGAGGACGTGATCGTGGTGCTGGTCCCGGACTCCGGGCGCGGTTACCTGTCCAAGCTCTACGACGACGCGTGGATGGCCGACCACGGGTTCGTACGGGCCCAGGGGGTGACGGCGGGCGACGTGCTGGCGGTCAAGGTGGGGCGCCTGCCCCCGCTCGTCCACGTCCATCCCGACGAGACGCTGCGAGCGGCCATCGCCGTGCTCGACGAGTACGGGGTCTCCCAGGTGCCCGTGATCAAGGCGGAGCCGCCGGTGGCCCTGGCCGAGGTGGTGGGCTCGGTGTCGGACCGGCTGCTGCTGGAGCGGACGCTCGGGCACCCCGAGGCGTTCGACCAGCCCATCGGGTCGGTCATGGAGCCGCCCCTGGCCACGGTGGGCCTGGGCGAGACCGCGGCCTCCGTGGCCGAGCGGCTCCAGGCGTCGCCCGCCGCCCTGGTGCTCGACGGGGGCCGCCCCGTGGGCATCCTCACCCGGTCCGACCTGCTCTCCTACTTCGAGCGGACCTGACATGGCCGGCTTCGAGACCCTCGCCGTCCACGCCGGCCAGCCGCCGGACCCGGCCACCGGCGCGGTGGTGCCGGCCATCCACCTGGCCTCCACCTTCGCCCAGTCAGCGGTCGGCCGGCACCAGGGCTACGAGTACAGCCGCTCGGGCAACCCCACCCGCCACGCCCTGGAGGCCTGCGTCGCCGCCCTCGAGGGCGCATCGCACGGCAGCGCCTTCTCCAGCGGCCTGGCGGCCGAGGACGCCACCCTGCGCCTGCTGGACCCCGGTGACCACGTGATCGTGGGGGACAACGTCTACGGCGGCACCCACCGCCTGCTGGCGCAGATCCACCAGCGGGCCGGCCTGCACTTCACCCCGGCGGCCCTGGACGACCCGGCGGCGGTGGAAGCGGCGTGGCGCCCCGAGACCCGGCTGGTCTGGATCGAGACCCCCTCCAACCCGATGATGCGCATCGCGGACATCGCCGCCCTGGCCTCCGTGGCCCACCGGCGCGGCGGCCTCCTGGTGGTGGACAACACCTTCGCCACGCCCTACCTCCAGCAGCCGCTGGCCCTGGGCGCCGACGTGGTCGTGCACTCGACCACCAAGTACCTGGGCGGCCACAGCGACGTGGTGGGCGGGTTCGTGGCGACCAACGACGCCCAAGTGGGCGAGCGGATCGCCTTCCTCCAGAACGCCGCCGGCGCGGTGCCCGGACCCTTCGACTGCTACCTGACGCTGCGGGGCATCAAGACGCTGGCCGTCCGGATGGACCGCCAGTGCGCCAACGCCTCCGCCGTCGCCGCCATGCTGGCTGCGCACCCGGCCGTCGCAGCCGTCCACTACCCGGGCCTGCCCGGCCATCCCGGCCACGCCGTGGCCGCCGCCCAGATGCGGGCGTTCGGGGGCATGGTGTCGTTCACGGTGCGGGGCGGCGAGGAGGCGGCCCTGGCGGTCGCCGGCGCCACCCGCGTGTTCACCCTCGCCGAGTCGCTGGGGGCGGTGGAGTCGCTGATCGAGCATCCGCACCGCATGACCCACGCCTCGGTGGCCGGTTCCGAGCTGGCGGTGGACCCCGCGCTCGTCCGGCTGTCGGTGGGGGTGGAGACGCTGACCGATCTCCTGACCGATCTCCAGGGGGCCCTCGCCGCCGGCTCCTGACGGCGCCCGGCGCCGTCAGGTCTCTGCGGGATCGACCCCGGCGGCCGCCTCCAGCTGGCGGTCCAGCCAGTGGGCAGCGGTGGTGGCACGGACCGTGTCGCAGATGGCCGCGGCCCGGCGGGTCCGCTCGCCCTCGTCCATCGACAGCGCCCGGTCCAGGGCGGCAGCCGTCTCGCTGACGTCAAAGGGGTTCACCCCCAGGGCCAGCCCGGCGAGCTCGTCCCAGGCGCCGGCCTCGCGGGACAGGACGACCGCCCCGTGCTCCCGGTTGACGAGGGGACCCTCCTTTGCCACCAGGTTCATGCCGTCCCGGACGGGGTTGACGAGCAGGACGTCGTAGGCGCTGAGCGCCGCCATGGATCGGGCACGGTCGTCCTCCACGCTCAGGAGCACGGGGGTCCAGTCCGGCGTCCCCCAGGTTTCGTTGACCAGGGCTGCCGCGTGCTCGACCTCGCTGCGGTAGGCCAGGTAGTCGGCCAACCCCTCCCGTGACGGGTAGGCGAGGGTCACGAGGACCACCTTGCCCCGCCACCGGGGGCGGGTGGCCAGCAGCTCGTCGAACGCCCACAGCCCCCGCACGATGTTCTTGGACAGCTCGACGCGGTCCACCCGGACGATCAGCCGCCGGCCTCCGGTGAGGGCGACCAGCCGGGCCCGGCTCTCGGCCACCGCCGCCGAGGCGGCCTCGCCGGCCAGCGCGTCAGGATGGGGCCCCAGCCCGGCGACGAAGGTGGCCGGGCGGCCCGTGGCACCCGCGTCCCGGGCCGCCCGGCCCAGAGCCGGGTCGGCGAAGGCCGACAGGAAGCTGGTCTCCCACCGGTTGGAGTGGAACCCGCATGCTCCGAAGCCGGCCATCCCGGCCAGCAGCTCACCTGCCACCGCGGTGGGGAGCGCCCGCAGCATGCCGGGATCGGCGAAGGGCGTGTGGGAGAAGTGCACCGTGCGAAGGTCGGGACGGGCGGTCGCCAGCATGGGGCCGAGCAACGACAGGTGGTAATCCTGGACGAGCACCCGCCCGCCCTCCGGCGCGCTCGCCGCCACCGCGTCGGCGAACAGGCGGTTGTAGGCCCGGTAGGCGTCCCACGCCTCGAACCACCGCCGGTCGATCCGCGGCCGCCGGGGCAGGTCGAAGAGGTGGTGGTGGCAGAACCACAACGTCGCGTTGGCGACGACGTCGTAGGCCATGCGGTAGCAGGCCGCATCCGGCTCCACGGTCACGATGCGCAGCCCGTCCTCGGCCATCAGGCCCTCGGCCACGGCGCGGCGGTCCGCGTCGCTCATGGCCGCGGCCACCCACGTCGCCCCCGACCCGGTCAGCAGCGGGTGCAGGGTTGCCGCGAGGCCGCCGCCCGTCCCGGCGCGCACCGGGGCGCCCCCGGGACCGGGGCGGAAGGAGAGAGGGCCTCGATTGGACACGACGACGACGTCGTTCACGGCCGCCGACGCTACCGGGCCTGCCGGGGCGGCCCCTCCGGGGGGGTGGGCCGGCGGCCGGCGGCCCGGGCCAGGGCCGTGCGCAGCACCTCGGCAGCCTGGGGCCGCAGCTCGTCCAAGCTCCGGTTGCGGTGGATCCTCGTGCCCAGGTCGACCTGGGCGATCGACGCGACGCCCAGCCGGGCGGCGACGTCGATCAGCAGCCCGATCTCCACCCCGTAGCCGGGTGCGAAGCCCACCTTCTCCAGCACCTGGCGGGGGGCGGCGGTCTCCCCGGCCAGCGGCTGGCGGACGTCGGCCAGCTCGGGGAACAGCACCTGGAGCACCGGGCGGGCCGTGAGCTCGTTGACGCGCCCGCCCCCGGTGGCCCGGCCGTCGAGCGGCCGCTTGTAGAAGGCCTTGACGAGCGACGCATCGGCGCACAGGACGGGGCCGAGCAGGCTGGTCACGAAGGCCGGCGTGGTGTTCTCCACGTCCGCGTCCAGGAACACGAGCACGTCGCCGGCGGCCTGCTCGAGCCCGGCGGCCATGGCGTCTCCCTTGCCCAGGCGGCGGGGCAGGCGGACGACCCGGGCTCCGGCCGCCCCGGCAACCTGGGCGGTGGCGTCCCCCGAGCCGTCGTCCACCACGAGCACCTCGTCCACCAGGCCCGACCCTCCGGCCGCGGCCAGGTGCGGTCCGGTCACCGCCCGGACGACCCCGGCCACCGTCGCCTCCTCGTCGTGGGCCGGGATGCACACGGTCACGGTCCGGCCCCGCTTGGCCGCCATCACCTGCTGCCGCGAGAAGTCGTCCCGCCCGAAGGTCCGCACCACGCCGTGATCTTGGCCCATCCCCGCCCGGCCGCGTCCCGCGAACCGACTTGCGGAGGCCGGTGCCCGTCGGCCACCATTGCGCACATCATCCAGAGCGGCTGAGGGACGGGCCCTGCGACGCCGCGGCAACCAGTGGAGCGACACCAGGTGCCAATGCCCGATCGATGAGGAGGCCGCTGTGAACTGCGTCGTCGGATTGCGCTGCCGTGAGTGCGGCCGGGAGTTCCCGGCCGAAGCGCTCCATGTGTGCGACTTCTGCTTCGGTCCGCTCGAAGTGGCGTACGACTACGACGCCATCGCCGCCAGGGTGGACCGGGCGTCCATCGCCGCCGGGCCCCGCACCATGTGGCGGTACCGCGACCTGCTGCCGGTGGACGGCACGTCGGCGGTCTCGCTCGGCGCCGGCTGCACCCCGTTGGTCCGGGCGGACCGCTTGGCTGCCGCCCTCGGCCTGGGCGAGCTGTGGATCAAGGACGACACCGCCAATCCCACCGGGTCCTTCAAGGACCGGGTGGTGTCGGTCGCCCTGTCCAAGGCCCGTGAGCTCGGCTTCAAGGTGGCCGCATGCGCCTCCACGGGCAACCTGGCCAACTCGGTGGCCGCCCACGCCGCCCGGGCCGGCATGGCGTCGGTGGTGCTCGTCCCGAGGGACCTCGAGCGGGCCAAGATCGCCATGACCGCCGTCTACGGCGGGACGGTGGTGGCGGTGGACGGCACCTACGACGATGTCAACCGGCTGTGCGCCGAGCTGGCGAGCGAGCACCCGGCGTGGGCGTTCGCCAACGTCAACCTGCGCACCTACTACGCCGAGGGGTCCAAGACCCTGGCCTTCGAGATCGCCGAGCAGCTGGACTGGCGGGCGCCGGACCACGTGGTGGTGCCGGTGGCGTCCGGCAGCCAGCTGACCAAGGTGGCCAAGGGATTCGCGGAGCTGGTCGCCGTCGGGCTGCTGGACGGGACAGCCGAGGTGCGGATCTCCGGTGCCCAGGCGCAGGGCTGCTCCCCGGTGGCCACGGCGTTCGCCGAGGGGGCCGACACCATCCGCCCGGTCCGCCCCTCCACCATCGCCCGGTCCCTCGCCATCGGGAACCCTGCCGACGGGTGGTACGCACTGGAGGCGGTACGCCGCTCGGGGGGCGCCATCGGCGCCGTGGCCGACGACGAGATCCTGGACGCCATCGGACTGCTGGCCCGGACGGAGGGGATCTTCGCCGAGACGGCCGGGGGGGTCACCATCGCCACCCTGGCCAAGCTGGCCGCCGCCGGGGTGGTCCGGCCCGACGAGAAGGTGGTGGCCATCGTCACCGGGCACGGGCTCAAGACGGTCGAGTCCCTGGCTGCCTCGGTCGGCCCCACGGCCACCATCGCCCCCACCTTGGCCGCCTTCGACGAGGTGGTGGACGACCCGTGGCGGTGACCGTGCGGGTGCCGACGCAGCTGCGCACCCTCACCGGAGGCGCCGGCGAGGTGCAGGTGGAGGGGGGGACGGTGGGAGAGGCCTTGCACGCGCTGGACGCCCGGCACCCCGGCCTGGCCGAGCGCGTCTTCGGCCCCGACGGCCAGCTCCGCCGGTTCGTGAACGTGTTCGTGGCCGAAGAGGACGTCCGGTTCCTGGACGGCCTGGCGACGCCGGTTGCCGACGGGCAGACCATCTCGGTGGTCCCCGCGGTGGCCGGGGGGTGCGGTTGACGCTGGGGGCGCGGCGTGGTTTGCTGTTAGCACTCACCGTACGAGAGTGCTAATGGATCTGGTAACGTGGCTGGCGCAACAGGAGCCGGACCACAGACCGGAACGACTACGGAGGAACCCATGCCCAAGCTGATCGCCTTCGACGAGGTAGCCCGGCGGGCGCTCGAGACCGGCATGAACAAGCTGGCCGACGCCGTGCGGGTCACGCTCGGCCCCAAGGGCCGCAACGTCGTGCTGGACAAGAAGTGGGGCGCCCCCACCATCACCAACGACGGCGTCTCCATCGCCAAGGAGATCGAGCTCGAGGACCCCTACGAGCGGATCGGGGCCGAGCTGGTCAAGGAAGTGGCGAAGAAGACCGACGACGTCGCCGGTGACGGGACCACCACCGCCACCGTGCTGGCCTGGGCGATGGTCCGTGAGGGCCTGCGCAACGTGGCCGCCGGCGCCAACCCCATGTCCCTCAAGAAGGGCATCGAGGCCGGCGTGGAGGAGGCCGTCAGCTCCATCCACGCACTGGCCAAGGAGACCGAGTCCAAGGGCCAGATCTCCCAGGTGGCGGCCATCTCGGCCGCGGACCCCGAGATCGGCGAGATGATCGCCGAGGCCATCGACAAGGTGGGCAAGGACGGCGTCATCACCGTGGAGGAGTCGCAGACCTTCGGGATGGAGATGGACCTCGTTGAGGGCATGCGCTTCGACAAGGGCTACATCTCGCCGTACTTCGTGACCGACCCAGAGCGCATGGAGGCCGTGCTGGAGGACGCCTACGTCCTCCTCGTGGGCTCCAAGATCTCGGTGGTGCGGGACCTGCTGCCGGTGCTCGAGAAGGTCATGCAGAGCGGCAAGCCGCTGGCCATCATCGCCGAGGACGTGGAGGGCGAGGCTCTGGCCACGCTGGTGGTGAACAAGATCCGCGGCACCTTCAAGAGCGCGGCCGTCAAGGCCCCGGGCTTCGGCGAGCGCCGCAAGGCGATGCTCCAGGACATGGCCATCCTCACCGGCGGCCAGGTCGTGACCGAAGAGGTCGGCCTCAAGCTGGAGAACGTCGGGCTGGACCTGCTCGGACGGGCCCGCAAGGTGGTCGTGACCAAGGACGAGACCACCGTGGTCGAGGGCGCCGGGGAGGACTCCGACATCAAGGGCCGCATCAACCAGATCAAGGCCGAGATCGAGAACACGGACTCGGACTACGACCGGGAGAAGCTGCAGGAGCGGCTGGCCAAGCTCTCCGGCGGCGTGGCCGTCATCAAGGTCGGCGCGGCCACCGAGGTCGAGCTGAAGGAGAAGAAGCATCGTATCGAGGACGCCGTGTCCACCACCAAGGCGGCCATCGAGGAGGGTGTGGTTCCCGGCGGCGGCGTGGCGCTGCTGCGGGCGCAGGCCCATGTGGCCGAGCGGGCCGACAAGCTCGAGGGTGACGAGGCGACCGGGGCCCGCATCGTGGCCAGGGCGATGGAGGAGCCGCTGAAGCAGATCGCCGTGAACGCCGGCCTCGAGGGCGGCGTCATCGTCGACAAGGTGCGGCACATGAAGGGCGCCGAGGGGCTCAACGCCGCCACCGGCGAGTACGGGGACCTCTTCGAGGCGGGCGTCATCGACGCCGCCAAGGTGACCCGGTCTGCCCTCCAGAACGCGGCGTCGATCGCCGGCCTCTTCCTCACCACCGAGGCCGTCATCGTCGACAAGCCCGAGGAGAAGGGTGCGGCCGCCCCCGGCGGCGGCATGGGGATGGACGACTACTGATCGGGGCGCGCTGGATCGGCGCCCGGCCGGGCCCCCCCGGGGCACGGCGGGGTCCCGCCCGACGGCCTGGCAGGCACTGGCAGGGGCACCCCTCGGGGGGTGCCCCTGCGCTGCGCCCGGGGGTCCGTCGTCCGCGCCCGGTGGACCGCGGTCCCTAAGCTGGCCATGATGGACCCCCGACGAACGCTCTCCCCGCTCCTGCCGGCGACCGGCCTTGGCGTGGTGCACCTCTTCTGCCGCGCTTCGCGCTCGGTGGACGCGTCCGCCGTGCTGGACGCCGAGGACGTAGTCCGCAAGGCGGGCGACCAGGTGGTGGCGGCCGCCGTCCTCGGGCACAAGGCCGACATCGCCCTCATGGTGCTCGGGCCCGACCTGTCGCGGCTGCGAGCGTTCCAGTCGTCCGCCGCGTCCGCGGGCCTCGAGGTGGTCTCCTCCTACGTGTCGCTGACCGAGGTCTCCGAGTACGCGGCAGGCGTCCCCGAGGAGCTGAAGCAGGCACGCCTGTTCCCGCAGCTGCCGCCCGACGGCAAGCGGGCGTTCTGCTTCTACCCGATGTCCAAGCGGCGGGGCGAGGCCCACAACTGGTACGAGCTGGAGTTCGACGCGCGGCGGGCGCTGATGATGGGCCACGGCAAGGTCGGCCGGCTCTTCCACGGGAGGGTGCTCCAGGTGGTGACCGGCTCCGCCGGACTGGACGACTGGGAGTGGGGCGTGACCTTGTTCGCCGACACCCCCGACAGCCTGAAGGAGTGCGTCTACCAGATGCGCTTCGACCCGGCCTCCTCCCGGTACGCCGAGTTCGGCCCGTTCGTGACCGGGGTGGTGGCGGACCTGGGCGACGTGCTGGCGGCCGTCGTGCCCGGCGGAGGATGACGGGGGCCACGCGATGAGCGGGGAGGCCGGAGCCGGTTCGGGGTTGGGCCGGCTCCAGGCCGTCCTGGAGGACCTGGGCAACGTGGTGGTCGCGTTCAGCGGCGGCGCCGACTCGGCCTTCCTGGCCGCCGTGGCCCACCGTGTGCTGGGGCCCGACCGGGCCCGCTGCGTCACGGCGGTGTCCCCGTCGCTGGCCCCCGACGAGGAAGCCCACTGCCGGGCCCTGGCCGCCGAATGGGGCCTCACGTGGTCGACCGTGGAGACGGCGGAGATGGACGATCCGGCCTACGTGGCCAACGGTCCGGACCGCTGCGCCCGGTGCAAGGACGCGCTGATGGCCGTCCTGGGCCCCGTGGCCGTCTCGCAGTCGGCAACGGTGGTGCTCGGGGTCAACACGGACGACCTGGGGGACCACCGCCCGGGCCAGGCCGCCGCTGCCGCCGCCGGCGCCCGATTCCCGCTGGTGGACGCCGGACTGTCCAAAGAGGACGTCCGGGCGGCCTCGCGGCACCTGGGCCTGCGGACCTGGGACCGCCCCGCGGGGGCGTGCCTGGCGTCACGCGTCCCCTACGGCACCCCGGTCACCCCCCCCACGCTGCGGTCGGTGGCGCGCGCCGAGGCCGGGTTGCGCGCCCTGGGGTTCCGGGACGTCCGGGTCCGCCACCACGGCACCGTGGCCCGGGTGGAGGTTGGCGAGGCGGAGCTGGCCCGGGCGCTGGACGTGCGGGAATCTCTGGTTGAGGCGGTCAAGGGCGCCGGGTACGCCTATGTCGCCCTGGACCTGGAAGGGTTCCGCTCAGGGAGCCTCAACCGGGTGCTGGAGGCCGACCCGGGGCCGCTCGCCCGGCCGGGCCCGGCTCCAGCGTGAGTCAGCGCTCGTGCGGGCGCGGCACCTGCCATCCCGCCGAGGAGACCCTCCGGGCCTCGAAGAAGACGCAGCCCTCGGGGCACGCGAACGGCAGCTGCTCGTTCGCGTCGATCTTGCAGCGCTCCACCTTGTCGCCGCCTCTGGTGGTCTGCATCACGGAGTGGCGGCAGTCGGCGTGCACGGACATGGCCCCATTCTTGCCCGTCACCGCCGCCAGGGGGTGGCACCCGTGACCTTCGCCGGGGGTGGCGCCTGTGACCGCCAGGGGGTGGCGCCGGGAGCCCGGGCCTCCGGGGCGCCCCGGGCGCGGCGCGGTAGCGTCGGGCCGTGGATCCGTCGGTGCCCACCCGCACGCTGCTCCGGTGGGCCGAGACCCTGGCCGCCACCGCTCGGACCGGTCTGGGGTTCAGCCAGAGCCTCTACGAGCAGGAGCGCTTCGAGGAGATCCTGCGGGTGGCCGCGGACATCCGGGCGGCCGCCGCTCCGGACGCGGCCTCGGTGGAGGACGAAGCCGGCCTGGTCGAAGAGTGGTTGAACCAGGTGGGCGAGGGGGTGCCCGGCTACGTCACCCCGAAGGTGGCCGTGGGAGCGGCAGTCGGGAACGACAATGGCGAGCTCTTGCTCATCCAGCGATCGGACTCGGGGGCGTGGCTCTACCCGACCGGGTGGTGCGACGTGGGCTACTCCGCCGCCGAGGTGGTGGTGAAAGAGGTGAAGGAGGAGACTGGCATCGACGTGGAGCCCGTCCGCCTCATCGCGGTCCTCGACGGGCTCCGCCTGGGGTTCACCCGCATCCCGCTCTACTCCCTCGTCTTCCACTGCCGTGCCGTGGGCGGCGAGCTGGCGGCCCACCCGCTCGAGTGCCGGGACGTCGGCTGGTTCACCGAGGACACCCTGCCGTCCCCGATGGTCGGCTACGAGCGGTGGGGAGAGCACGTGTTCGCCGCGGTGCGCGGCGAGCATCGGGACGTGTTGTACGACCGGGTGCGCCAGCCGATGTGGCGGGAGGCCGGGGAGCACCCGTCCGCCGGCGACGGGGGCACCGCGAACGGTGCTGGGGGCGACCGGTGACCCGCGTCGAGCCGGCGGC
Organism: Acidimicrobiaceae bacterium; assembly: GCA_027306755.1. GTDB lineage: Bacteria > Actinomycetota > Acidimicrobiia > Acidimicrobiales > RAAP-2 > JAJYVT01. The sequence goes on from DAHUZE010000016.1 coordinate 13,720, forward strand.
GGTCGTGGACGAAGAGCTGGTCCAGGCCGTGGCCCGGCTCGTGCCCCAGCTGTCGCGCTCAGCCCCCCCGCCTACCGCCGCCGAGCTGGCGGCCATCGTCTCCTCGCCCGCCACCACCCTCTTCGTCGCCCGCGACGACGGGGGCCGGATCATCGGCGTGCTCACCCTGGCCGTCTTCTGCATCCCGACCGGTGTCCGGGCGTGGATCGAGGATGTGGTGGTGGACGGCCGGGCCCGCGGATCGGGCGCGGGTCGGGCGCTGGTCCGGGCGGCGCTGGAGGGGGCGGCCGCCCAGGGCGCCCGCACGGTGGACCTCACGTCCCGGCCGGACCGGGAGGCGGCCAACCGGCTGTACCTGCGCGAAGGGTTCGAGGCCCGCAAGACGAACGTCTACCGCTACACCGCCGAGCCGTCCTGACGGCCCGGGAGCCCGAACGCGCCGGGCGTCGCCTTCAGGCCATCGAGTCGAGCACCTCGGCGATGACGTCCAGCGTCGTCTCCGGATGGAGCAGGGCCAGCCGTGCCACCGGCTCTCCCTCCCAGACAGTGGGCACGACGAGGGCTACCTGATCGCCGAGCAGGCGGGCCGACCACTCGTCGTAGTCCTCCCGCTGCCAACCCGGCCGGCGGAACAGGACGACCGAAAGCTCCGGCTCCCGGACGAGCTCCAGGTGCGGCGCGGCCCGCACCAGGGCTGCCGCCGCGCGGGCCGTGTCCAGGGCTGCGTCCACGGCGTCGCGGTAGGCGTCGGTGCCGTGAACGGCCAGCGAGAACCACAGTGGCATTCCCCGTGACCGCCGGGAGAGGTGGTAGGCGTAGTCGGTGGGGTTCCACGGGGCCTCGCCGCCACCGGCGCTCCCTGCCGGGGGGCGGCCCGGAGGTCGGGGCGCAACCCGGAACGCCGAGAGGTAGGCGGCATCCTGGGTGTGGACCGCTTTGGCCAGTGCGGGATGGCGGTACAGGAGTGCGGCGCAGTCGTAGGGGGCGAAGAGCCACTTGTGGGGGTCGATGACCACCGAATCGGCCTCCTCGATCCCGGAGAACCGTGACCGCGCCGAAGAGGAGAACAGGGCGCCCCCGCCGTAGGCGGCGTCCACGTGGAACCAGATGCCGCGGCGGCGCGCCACGGCGGCCACGCCCGCCAGGTCGTCCACGATGCCGGCGTTCGTCGTCCCACCGGTCGCCACCACCGCCACCACCGTGCCGTGCGCGGCCTCCAGAGCGGCCTCCAGCCCGTCTCCGGTCAGGCGGTGGTCCGGCGTGGGCACGGTGAGGGCGTCGCAGCCCAGGATGTGGATCGCCTTGGCCACCGAAGAGTGCGCCTCGGCGCTCACCGCCACCGCGGGCCGGGTGCCGGGGGGGACATCGGCGGTGTCCCGGGCCACCAGGAGGGCGGAGAGATTGGCCGCGGACCCGCCGGACACGAAGGTGCCCCCTGCCTCCTCGGGCAGCCCGGCGAGAGTCCGCAGGACGCCGAGCGCCTGGTTCTCCGCTGCCACCACGCCCGCGGCCAGCAGCCAGGACGTCCCGTTCAGCGAGGAGCACGAGACGACCATGTCGAACAGGAGCGCCGCCTTGGTCGGAGCGGCGGGGATGAACGAGAGGAAGCGCGGACTGTCGATGGACACGACGGCGGTGGCCAGCGAGTGGGTGAAAAGGTTGAGGACGTCCTGCGGATCGTTGGCGGCCTGCCCGATCAGGCCGTCGAGCAGGCCGGTGAAGTCGGTGGCGTAGCCGCCGTAGTCGAGGGGCACCGGGTCCAGAGCGAGGCGTTCCCGGCAGTAGTCCAGCACCAGGTCCGTGGTCCGTTCGTCGAAGACGAACATGGGATTGCGCATGGGGTCAGCATCGCGCCGGACCCCGGGCTCCGCGGGCTGGTGCCCCGGACGTCTCGTAGCCTGGCGGCATGCGCTTCGTCATCCTCGGCGGCGGTCCCGCCGGAACGCAGGCAGCCACGGACGCCGCCCGGATGGGCGTGGAGGTCACGCTCGTCGAGCGCGACGTGGTGGGCGGGGCGGCGGACCTGTGGGACTGCATCCCGTCCAAGGCGATGATCGCCACCGGCGGGGCGCTGTCGTTCCTGTCGCGTACGGGCGGCATGGGCCTGGCCGAGGTTGATCCGGTGCTGGACCTCGAGCGGCTGCGCCAGCGAGTCGAGTCGATCACGACCCGGTTGCGCGAATCGGCCGAGGCCATCTTGACCAGCCAGAACGTCGAGATCGTCCGCGGGACGGGCCGCCTGGCCGACGCCCACACCGTCGTCGCGCGCACGGCGGACGGGGAGCGGACGTTCGAGGCCGACGCGGTGCTGCTCTCGACCGGGAGCCGGCCGCGGATCCCGCAGTGGGCGCCCGTCGACGGCATCCGTGTGCTGGCCACCCGCGACGCCTACCCGCCCAAGGAGCTGCCCGAGCACCTGGTGGTGATCGGTTCGGGCGTCACCGGAGTGGAGTTCGTCCACATGTTCCGGTCCCTCGGCTCCGATGTCACGCTCATCGTCAGCCGCCAGCAGGTGCTGCCCCGCAAGGATCCCGAGGTTGCCGCAGTGCTCGAGGACGACTTCCTGCGGCGGGGGGTACGGCTCTTGAAGGGTGCTCGGGCCATCGCTGTGGATGCGGGCGTGCCGGGCGGTCCGGGCCTGGCCGTCCGCTGCGACGACGGCCGGGTGGCGGCCGGGTCCCACGCGCTTCTGGCCATCGGGTCGATCCCCAATTCGGAGGGCCTGGGCCTGGAGGAAGCCGGCGTGGCGGTGGACGACGCGGGCTATGTGCCCATCGACCGCCATTGCCAGACCAACGTGCCCCACATCTACGCCGCCGGCGACCTGTCGGGCAAGCTGCCCCTTTCGTCGGTGGCGACCATGCAGGGACGCAAGGTTGCCGAGCACATCGCCATCGGCCACACCGTGTCCCACCGCCACCTCAACTACGACAAGGCGCCGTCGGCCATCTTCACCGAGCCCGAGATCGCCGACGTGGGGCTGGCCGAAGCCGACGCCTTTGCCGAGGGCCGCAAGGTCCGGGTGACCAAGGTGCCGTTCGCGTCCACCGCCAAGGCTCTGATCAACGACGATCCCCGCGGGTTCGTCAAGATCGTCTCGGACCCGGCTACCGGGGTCGTCCTCGGGGGGTCCATCGTGGGCCAGCACGCCGCCGAGCTCATCTCCATGGTGGCGCTGGCGGTGACCGCCGGCCTGCGGGTCCAGGACATCGTCGAGAGCATGCTCGTGCACCCCACCCTGTCGGAGGCGCTGGCCGAAGCGGCCGACTGACGCAGGCGCCCCTGCCGGAGCGGCCCACCGGCGCCACCTGGCGCCAGTGGGCGGCTGGTCAGCCCTCCAGCGTCGTCCCTCCGGCAAAGGTGGTCCCGACGCTGCGCCAGTAGCCGCCGATCATCTCGAGCGGGGCGATGCGGCCCAGCTCCTCGGTCGGCGACTCGAACAGCTCGAGCTCCGCGTCGCCCCGGAACGCCGGCCCCAGCTCCACGTCCACGCCGCGCATGGTCACCAACTCGTCCAGGGAGTCCCGGCCGTCGCCCTCGATCCGCGGCAGGAGGCGGTGGTGGAGCATGGGCAGTGCGTTCACGAAGCCGGAACCCTCAGACGGCCCGGTGATGGTGAAGCGAGCCGAGGCCAGCCGGCGATCCCCGGCCGCCAACGTGGCGCCGAACCGTCCGCCACGCTCCAGGCGGGGTCCGGCCCGTCCCACGGTGACCGGACGCGTCAGGTGGACCGAGCCGAGCTTCTTGGGGTAGCCCTGCACGTGGCCCCGGACCATCGCGAAGTCCTTGTCCACCCAGATGTAGACGCAGCGGGACCACAGCTGGCCGCGGCAGCGGCACCGGACCACGAAGAACGCCTCCTTGTACTGGAGGCGCACCGGGTCGGTGAGCTCTTCGAAGGTGTCCGAGCACGACTGCCAGTCGGCAACCACAAAGGCGACCGCGCCGGGGTCCTCGTCCTCGCGCGGCGGCTCGAGCGGGTCGGGCCGCAGCTCGGCCACGGCGGCGGGATCGGTGCGGTACTCGATGGTGAGCAGGTCCCCCGAGTAGTGCCAGGGCGGCGGGGGCAGCAGCGAGGCCCGGCCCGAGGCGGTCCGCGGGAACAGGAAGCCGTTGAGGCGAGCCACGGCCGCACCGTACCATTCGCCCCCGTACGATCAGCGGGGAGGGCCGGGCGCGCGGCGAGCGTGGCGCACCGGACCTGCCAGCTTGCCCAGCCGGACGCAGGATCCGGAGGAAGGAGCCCACGAGGTGACCGAGACGCGCCGGGTGCTGTTGGACGGGGCCGCCGTGGAGGTGCGCCGGGCCGGCGACCGGCTGATTGCCGGCGACGGGCGCGTCGTGGCTGCCGAGGACGCCGTCCACCTGCCGCCGTGCACGCCGTCGAAGATCGTGTGCGTCCACCTCAACTACCGCAGCCGGGGAGAGGAGTTCATGATCTCCCTCGGCCCGGCGCCCACGTACTTCCACAAGCCCACGTCGGCCCTGAACGCTCACCGGGGCCACGTGGTCCGACCCGAGGGCTGCCAGTGGCTGAACTACGAGGGCGAGATCGCCATCGTCATCGGCACCACCTGCCGCAACGTGGACCCGGCCGACGTCGGGGCGGTGATCGCCGGCTTCACCGTGGCCAACGACTTCGGGCTGCACGACTTCCGGGACACCGATGCCGGTTCGATGCTGCGCGTGAAGGGGTCCGACACGCTCTGCCCGCTCGGGCCGGGCCTGGTGCGCGGCTGGGACTTCCGCCACAAGAGCATCCAGACCACGGTCAACGGGAGGACGGTGCAGTCCGGGACGACCGACGAGATGGTCTGGGACATGGAGTACCTGGTGGCAGACATCGCTCGCTTGATCTCCCTGTTCCCGGGGGACGTGATCCTGTCGGGCACGCCGGCCGGCTCCCGGCCGGTGCAGCCCGGGGACGAGGTGTCGGTGACCGTCGAGGGGCTGGGCACCCTCACCAACACCATCGTGACCGGCCCGGTCCCGGTGCGCACCGATGTGGGGGCGCAGCCCAGCTCTTCGGAGGAGGTCGTGTCCACGGCCCTGGGCGGGGACTGGGAGCTCCGGGGCGTGCGCCCACCCAAACGGGCGTGACCGGCGGCAATAGCATCGCCTTGTGACCAGTCGCTTCGTCACCGAGGATCCCGAGGAGCTCGTGCAGGCCGAGCGGGACGTCCGCGCCCGCATCGGCAACCAGGCATTCGACTTCGCGGCCATGGCCGTCGTGTCGAACATCTACCGGGCGGCGAACGTCATCCGGAACCACATGGAGCAGAAGGTCCTGTGCGACTACGACCTGTCCTGGGGCGCCTTCACCGTGCTCTTCGTGCTGTGGATCTGGGGCGACCAGGAGACGCGGCACCTGGCCGCCGAGGCTGGGGTGACCAAGGGCACCCTCACCGGGGTGCTCAAGACGCTCGAAGGTCGGAGCTTCGTGCGCAGGCGCCCCCACGTCGGTGACGGCCGGCTGGTGGTGGTCGGCCTGGAGCCCGCCGGCCTCGCGGCCATCGAGGACCTGTTCCCCCGGTTCAACGAGCAGGAGGCGTTCGCCAGCTCGAACCTGGACCCCGGGGAGATGGCTCGCCTGGCCGGCCTGCTCCGGGTGGTCGTGCGCACGGTCCAGGGATGACCGGGTAGCGTTCGGCAGCAAACAATCTCCGCCGGGGAGGGAATTTTGGCAGTGACGGCGCGGGTGGCAGGGGAGGACGTCTCCCTCGACCACTGGATCGGCGGGGAGCGCGTTCCCTCCGCCGGCCGGTTCCGTGACGTCAGCCCGATCGACGAGCGGGTGCTCGGCGAGGTGGCCGCCGGAGGCGCGGCTGAGGCCACCCTTGCGGTGGACGCCGCCCTGGACGCCTTCGAGACGTGGGGGCGCACGTCACCGGCCGAGCGAGCGGCCGCCATGCACCGGATTGCCGACGGCGTCGAGGCCCGGATCCCGCAGCTGGCGGCGGTGGAGACCGAGGACAACGGCGCGCTGCTTCGCTCGCACCTCCGGGGCGTGATGCCACGGGTCGTGCACAACTTCCGCTTCTTTGCCGACTGGCTCCTCCAGCTGCGCCACGAGGATCTCGACACCCGGGGCCACCGCAACCATGTGAGCTGGGACCCGGCCGGCGTGGCGGTGCTGGTCACGCCGTGGAACGCCCCGCTCATGCTCGAGACCTGGAAGGTGGCGCCGGCCCTGGCTGCAGGGGACACGGCCGTCCTGAAGCCGGCCGAGTGGGCGCCGCTCACCGCGTCGCTCCTGGCCGACATCACCGCTGACGCCGGCCTGCCTCCCGGCGTGCTGAACGTGGTCCAGGGAACCGGCGAGGAGGCCGGCGCGGCATTGGTGTCCGACCCCAGAGTGGCCCGCATCGGCTTTACTGGCTCGGTCCCCACCGCCCGGGCCATCGCCCGCCAGGCCGCGGCGAACCTGGTGCCCCTGAGCCTGGAGCTCGGAGGGAAGTCCCCCTTTCTGGTGTTCGCCGACGCGGACATCGACCTGGCCGTGAGCCTGGCAGCCGAGCAGTACGACAACGCCGGGCAGGTGTGCCTGGCCGGCACCCGCCTGCTCGTGGACGCCGCCGTCCACGACCGCTTCGTGGAGCTGCTGGTGGAACGGATCGCCGGTCTGCGCCAGGGTGACCCGCGGGACCCTTCGACCGACATCGGGCCCCAGGTGACCCGGGCCCACTTGGAGCGGGTGGACGGGTTCGTGCAGCGGGCCGTGGCCGACGGGGCGAGCGTCCTGGCCGGCGGCGGGCCCAACACGGAGCTGGGCGGCCTCTACTACCGGCCCACCCTCCTGGTTGGTGCGGCGGAGGGGTCGGAGATCCTGACCGAAGAGGTGTTCGGACCCGTCCTCACCGTCCAGAGCTTCGGATCCGAGGAGGAAGCGGTGGCCATGGCCAACGCCACCCGGTTCGGCCTGGCCGCCACCGTCGTGACCTCCGGGGACGCCCGGGCCGAGCGGGTGGCGGGCGCGCTGGTGGCCGGCACGGTATGGGTCAACTGCTTCTTCGTCCGGGACCTTCGCGCCCCCTTCGGAGGGTCGAGGCAGTCCGGTGTGGGCCGCGAGGGTGGGAACTGGAGCTTCGACTTCTACTGCGACGTGAAGAACTCGGTGTTCGCGCCGAGCGCCCGCGGGAGGGCCTGATGGACGCACGCTTCGACCGTGTCCGGGTGCTGTGGCCGGACCATCTGGGCCTGGCCCGCGGCAAGTACGTGCCGGCCAGCGAGCTCAGACGGGGGCTCCGCCACTGCACCGGCGTCTGGGCCCTCGGGTACAGCCGGGAGATGGTGCCCGGGGCCCCCGGGTCTCATTTCTTCGAGGGGCTCCCGGACATGACGGCGCGGGTGGACGAGTCGGCCGTCCGCCCGGGCTGGGAGGACCGCACGGGGGTGGTGGTGGCGGACCTGGAGGAGCACGGCCAGCCGGTGGAGGTAGCACCGCGCAGCGCGCTGCACCGCGCCGTGGCGGCGTGGGGCGCGCGCGGCCTGCGCCCCAAGGTCGGCATCGAGCTCGAGGCCTACCTGATGGATCCGGACGGGAACGGCGGCTGGCGCCCCCTGGACACGCCGGGTGCCTTCGTCTACGGCACCGGCACCGCCGTGGACCCGGTGGGCCTCATCGACGAGATCTGGAGCCTGGCCGACCGCAGCGGATTGCCCATCGAGGCGATCAACAGCGAGTACGACACGCCGCAGTTCGAGTTCACCCTGAAGTACCGGGACGCCGTGGAGGCGGCGGACGACGCGTTCCTCTTCAAGGTCCTGGCCCGGGAGGTGGCGCAGCGCCACGGCCTGCTGATGACCTTCATGGGCAAGCCCTTCTCCGACCGCGGCGGCAGTGGACTGCATGTGAACTGCAGCCTCGCGGCGGCGAGCGGTGCCAATGCCTTCGACGACCCGTCCACCGACGACGGGATCTCCGAGACGGCCCGGCAGTGCATCGCCGGCATGGTGGAGCACCACGAGGCCCTGGCCGGGCTGCTGGCCCCCACCGTCAACGCCTACAAGCGGCTCGTCCCGGGTTCGCTGTCGGGCTGCTTCGCCAACTGGGGCCACGACCACCGGTCCGCCACCGTCCGGGTGCCACCCGACCGGGGCGACTCCACCCGGCTGGAACACCGGATGGCCGACGGGGCGGCCGTGGTCCACACGGCGGTGGCCGCCGTCCTGCAGGCCGCGCTGCTGGGGGTCACGGACCGGCTGCCCTGCCCGCCCCCGGAGACCGGCGACGGGTTCGAGGGCGCCAGCAACGGCCGCTGTGTGCCGCCCGACCTGGCCACGGCGCTGGACAGGCTGGAAGCGGACGTCGCGCTGTGCGAGGCGATCGGGCCGGAGCTGGTGGCCCAGCACCTGGCCATCAAGCGGGCCGAGTGGGAGCGGTTCCGCCGGGCCACCACCGACTGGGAGATCCGCGAATACCTGCCGTTCCTGTAGGCCGTCCACGGGTGGGTCGGATCCGGCAGCGGGCCGGTCGCCCGAGCCGCCCGGCAGCACGGGCAGTCGTGCAGGGAAAGTGCAGGGAACGTGCAGGGGAAAGGAAGGGAATGGGAGCAATCGTCGGGGCGGCGCTGGTCGCTCATGTGCCGACCATCGTGATGCCCGAGGCGGAGCGGCGCCGCCTCAACGGCGGGAGGGACACCTCACTTGTGGACGGCCTCGAACGGATCCGGTCCGAGTTCCTCGACGAGCTCCGGCCGGACACCGTGGTCGTGTTCGACACCCACTGGTTCACCACGTTCGAGCACTGCCTGACCGCCCACGATCGACGCAGCGGTCGCTACACCTCCGACGAGCTGCCACGGGGTATGGCCGGCGTGCCCTACGACGTGCCCGGGGATCCCGAGCTGGCCCGGGCCGTTGCCGAGGTGGGCACGCGCACGCCCGGCACCTGGGTGCACGCTACCGACGATCCGCACGTGGCCATCCACTACCCGACGGTGAACCTGCTCGGGTTCCTCCAACGATCGGAGCGCTGGGTGTCGGTGAGCGTCTGCCAGACGGGCGAGGTGGAGGACTTCCTGCTCTTCGGCCAGGTGCTGGCCCAGGCGATCGAGGGTCTCGACCGCCGGGTGGTCCTCCTGGCGTCGGGCGGGATGAGCCACCGGTTCTGGCCCCTCCGGCAGCTGCGCGACCACGAGTCCTGCGACCCGGCCAACCTGATCAGCGACGAGGCCCGGGCGGCAGACGTGCGGGTGCTCGGCTGGCTCGAGGCCGGGGACCACGCCGCCGTGATCGACGGGATGGGCGCCTACCGGGCGGTGTCCCCCGAGGGACGCTTCGGGCATTACCTCATGATGGCGGGCGCCCTCGGGGGTCGGGCCTGGCGAGCGCCGGGGATCCGCTGCTCGGACTACGAGGCAGCCGCGGGCACCGGGCAGGCTCACGTCTTCTTCCCCCGGCCCGAGGGAGGCTGGACCGGCTGAGGCAGGTGGTCCGCCTGAGGCAGGTCTGCCGCCTCAGGCAGGTCTGCCGCCTCAGGCAGGACCGGCGGCGCGCGCCAGGTAGGCGTCCACCAGCTCCTGAGCCCGGGCCCGGGCCGCGGGCTCCTGGGCCGCCGTTTCAGCGACCAGGACGCCAGCGTCCAGGCCTGCCTCCTGCACCTCCGCCAGTCCGCCGTGCTCGATCCACCCCCGGAGCTGGGCCGCGTCCACCTCAGGATGGAACTGGACGGCCAGGTGCTGGCCCAAGGTGAACGCCTGCACGCCGACGTCGTTGGTGGCCAGCACCCTGGCGGTGGTCGGCACGACACAGCGGTCGCTGTGGAACTGCAGCCACGGGCCCGGGGAGACGGCGGGCCGGGCACCGGGCACGGGTTCCACCCTCACCCAGCCGATCTCCTTCACGGGCGCCCGCTCAACCGCTCCGCCGCAGGCGGCGGACAGGAGCTGGGCGCCGAAGCAGATTCCCAGGACCGGCTGCTCCACGGTCTGCAGCCAGGCGATCTCGTCGGCGATCCACGGCGCGCCCTCGTTGACCGACCAGGAGGCGCCGAGGACGACCACGTGGTCGAACGGCGCCGGGTCCGGCAGGCGCCCGCCGTCCGGGTTGAGGTGGACGGTCAGGGCCGCCCCCCGGGCGGCGAAGGCGTCGCCCACGAACCCGGCTGAGTCCTCCTCGTGGTGGCGAACGACGAGGACGCGCACCGGCGCACACTACAGCCGCCGTTGACGTGCCAGGCTCCCGGTACCATCGCCCGATGGCGCCTGACGCCCCGCCCGTGCCCCGCCTGCCGCTCATCGGGGTGACCGGCCGGCGCTGGCCGGCGCGCCTGCTGGGGAACAACGTCGTCCCCGCGGTATCCGAGGCTCAGTTCGACCTGCACTTCGTGGACTACTCCAGCGCCGTCACCGAGGCGGGCGGCCTGGTGGTCGGGCTCAGCCGGGACGCGCCGGTGGAGGCCATGGTCGACCGGCTCGACGGGCTGGTCCTGAGCGGCGGTGCCGACATCGACCCCGAGCGCTACGGAGCGGAGCTCGAGCCCGGATGCGGTCCGGTCGAGCGGGACCGGGACCGCTGGGAGCTGGCCATCCTCTCGGCGGCCATGGATCGGGGACTCCCCGTGCTGGGCATCTGCCGCGGGCTGCAGGTGCTCAACGTGCTCCGGGGCGGCACGCTCCTCCAGGACGTGGGGGTCGACTCGGGCGACGGGCATCCGCGGTTCGGACGGCCGAGCCACGAGGTGGCGCACCCCGTGCACTTGGAGGAGGGATCGCTGGCCGCTTCGGTCTACGGGACCGAGGTCCTGGCGAACAGCATCCATCACCAGGTGGTGGATCGGGTGGGGGACGGGCTGGTGGCCTCCGGCCGCTCGCCCGATGGCACCGTGGAGGCGTTGGAGCTGCCCGGCCGTCCCGTGCTGGCCGTCCAGTGGCACCCCGAGTCCCTCCGGCGTGCCGGCCCTGATGCGGGGTTCGGATGGCTGGTGGATGAGGCCTCGGCGTTCGCGGCCGATCCCGGGGCCCCGTTGCAAGGCCGGGTCGTTCGTTGCCAAACTTCCGCGTGATGGCCACGCCACCAACCGCTCTCACGGACCTGGACGCGTGGGAACGCGGCGTCCCCTACGGCAGCTTCGCCCGCCTGCGGCGGGAGGCTCCGGTGGCCTGGTTCGACGAGGACCGGCCCAACCGCGGGTTCTGGTCCGTCCACCGGTACGCCACAATCGTCGAGATCAGCCGGGACACGGCCGGGTTCTCGTCGGCGACAGGGGTGTCCTTCGAGGAGCCGACGGCCGAGGACATGGCGGCGCGGCGGACCATCATCGACATGGACCCCCCCTCGCACACCAAGCTCCGCAAGGTGCTTGCGCCGAGCTTCACGCCCCGGGCCGTTGCCGTCTACGAGCACTTCGTCCGCTCGCTGACGTCCGTGGCGCTGGACGAGGCGCTGCCGTTGGGCGAGTTCGACTTCGTCGGGCACGTGGCCCGCGAGGTTCCCATCCGGGTGCTGGGCCGCATCATGGGCCTGCCCGACGGGAACCTGAACGAGTTCGTCGAGCTCGGGGACAAGCTGATCGCCAACACGGACCCCGAGGTCACCGATGTCGTCTGGGGTCGGGACGACACCGACGAATTCCGGCTGTACCCCTTCCGCAGCCCCTACGGGAAGCAGCTGTGGGACCTGGGCCGGGCTCTGGTGCAGGACCGCCTTCGCCAGCCGGGCGACGACCTCCTCTCCACGGTCCTGGCCGCAGAGATCGAGGGCCAGAAGCTGACCGAGGTCGACCTGGACAACTTCTTCTCCATCCTGGTCATCGCCGGCAACGAGACGACCCGGATCGCACTGGCCCAGGGCGTCCTAGCGTTCTGCGAGCACCCGGACCAGTGGGACCGCCTGCGCCACGATCCCGGGCTGCTGAACTCGGCCACCGAGGAGGTGCTGCGATGGTCCTGCCCGACCCACTTCATGCGCCGGACCGCCACCCACGACGCGGAGCTGCAGGGCTGCCGGATCGCCGCCGGAGACAAGGTGGTGCTGTGGTACGTCTCGGGAAACCGCGACGAGGAGGTGTTCGCCGAGCCGCAGCTCTTTGACGTGGGCCGGTCGCCCAATCCCCACCTGAGCTTCGGCCGGGGAGGGCCGCACATGTGCCTGGGCGCCCATCTGGCCCGGCTCGAGGTTCGCATCGTGCTGGACGAGCTGTGCAAGCGGGTAGCCCGGTTCGCCCTGGCCGGCGCGCCGGCGCGGACCCGGACGAACTTCACCAACGGCTTGAAGCGCCTGCCCGTGGCCGTGGAGCCGGTCCGGTAGCAGACGCTGCGCCGCCGGCCTACCGGTGTGCGACATTTCACGGCGCTGACACCGAGAGATTGCACGGTTTGCCACCAGATATCTGCTCGAGTCCGGTTCGGACCGATTCGGCGCGCTGGACTTCCAGGCCAGCCCCTCGGAGTGGCTCCCGCGCGAGTCGCATGCGCCGCTCGAGGAGCTCGTGGATGCGGTGGCGAGGAATGCCGCGTACTGCCTGACGCGGCTCGGGTGACCGGACCCAGCGTTGCTCCCGCAAGCCACGGTCACAACCGGCCGTCCGACGGGGGCGCCGCCCCCTCCGGGCCTGCGCCGGGCTCCGCGCTTGCGCCGTGCTCGGGGTCCGCGGCCTGCGCCCGCCCCGTCACCTCTCCTCGCCACGCCTCTTCGGCCCGGGACGTCACCTCGCGCAGGCTCAACCCGGTGTCCCGGGCCGCCCGGGCCGCGTCGTCGTGCTCGGCCTTTGCCCGATCCGGGCCGACTTTCATGCGCACGGGAGCCCCTGTGACCTCCACCTCCTCTGTCCGGCGCGCCACCGCCCACCGTTCCACGGTCACCGCCCGGACCCCGAAGGTCCCCGTCGCCCGCCGCACGACGCCAACCAAGTCCCCGGCGGCGGCAGGGTCGCACAGCACGTGCACCGTATGCCCGGGGCGCCCCTTCTTCATGACCACCGGGCTGATCCAGGCGTCCAGGGCGCCGGCGTCCAGCAGCTCGGCCACCGCGTGCGCCAGCTGCTCGCCGGTCGCGTCGTCCACGGTCGCCTCCAGGACACGGAGCGGCTGCCCAGGCCCGGCGGCGGCGTCCAAGGCCCGGCCCACGACCACCTGGGTGCAGTTGGGCAGCTCCTCGAGCACGGCAGCGCCGGCCCCGTAGCCCGAGGCGGTCACCGTCATCGGCGGCAGCGGGCCGTACGACGACGCCAGCGCCACCAGCAGCGCGGCTCCGGTGGGCGTGGTCAGCTCCACCGGCAACGGGCGCCCGTAGGTGGGGATGCCCTCCAGGAGGCGCACCACGGCAGGAGGGGGATTCGGCAGCATGCCGTGTGCGGACCGGATGGTCCCGGTGCCGACGGCCACCGGCGACGCGGCGACCTCGTCGACGCCCAGCACCTCCAGCGCGGCGGCCGTTCCCACGATGTCCACCAGGGAGTCGTGGGCGCCGACCTCGTGGAGGTGGACGGAGCCGGCCGGCATCCGGTGCAGCCGGCCCTCGGCGGCGGCCAGGGCCCGGATCGTGGCCACGGCCCGGCGCTCGACGCGCGCCGGCAGCCGGGCCCCGGTCACCGCCTCCCGCACGCTGGCGCTGGTGCGGGCCACCGGAGCGCCGGGCTCGCCCGGCACGGTCACGACTGCCCGCGTGGCCGCGAGGCCGTTCCGCTGGGCCGGTTCGAACCGCAGCTCCCATCCGGGCACAGGCAGGCGGCGCAGCAGCACGGTGACCTCCTGGGCATCGGCGCCGGCGTCGACGAGGCTGCCCAGCGCCATGTCGCCGGCGATCCCGGCGAAGCAGTGGAACCAGGCGACGGTCGTCACCGGAGCAGCCGGGCCACGGCGCACGCCGCCCCGAACCCGTTGTCGATCCCCACGACCGTCACTCCGGCGGCGCAGGACGACAGCATGGCCAGGAGCGCGGTCACCCCTTCCAAGGACGCGCCGTAGCCGACGCTGGTGGGGACGGCCACCACAGGCGCCGGGGTGATGCCCCCGGCCAGGCTGGCCAGCGCCCCTTCCATCCCGGCCACCACCACCACGGCCTCGGCTTCGGCCAGCTCGTCGGCCGACGCCAGCAGGCGGTGGACGCCGGCCACCCCGCAGTCGGCCAGCAGGGTCGGGACGAGCCCCAGGGCGGTGAGCACCGCCCGGCACTCCTCGGCCACCGGGAGGTCGGCCGTCCCGGCAGTGAGCAGCAGGACCCGCGCCGGGCGGGGGGGGGCCGGCCGCCACGCCACGGTGGACAGCGCTCCGGTGGGGGTGACCACGCCGGGCCGATGGCCGGCCGCGTCCACCGCAGCGGCCGAGGCCGCGATCTGCGCCCCGTCGGCCCGCGTCAGCACGACCGGGCCTCCCGAGGCGTCAAGGAGCTCCCCCACGATGGCCGCGCAGTGCTCGGCCGACTTGCCCGGGCCGTAGACGGCCTCGGGAAAGCCCTGCCGCAGGGCGCGGTGGTGGTCCACCCGGGCAAAGCCCAGGTCCGCGAAGGGGAGCCGCCGGAGCTTGCGGACCGCCTCGTCGGGCGGGCACCGGCCGCTCGCCACATCGGCCAGCAGGGTTCGTAGCTCGGGCTCGTCCATCGCGGCTCACTATCCTGCCCGATGTGACGAGCCCGCCCGCTTCGGTGGCCTTCCTCGGTCCTGTGGGCACGTTCTCCGAGGAGGCGCTGCTCACCCAGGAGGACTACGCGGCAACGGCGCTGCAGCCCTGCGCCACCATCGCCGACGTGCTCGACGCGGTCAGGGACGGCCGGGCGGACCTGGGGTTCGTGCCCATCGAGAACGCCATCGACGGTGTGGTGCGCGACACGCTGGACGCCCTCATCTTCGACGTGGACCTGCTCATCCAGCGCGAGGTGGTCCTGGACGTCCATCTCCACCTGATGGGCCCCCCCGGCCTGGCCCTGCCAGACGTGCGCCGGGTGGTGTCCTACCCGGTGGCCCTGGGCCAGTGCCGCCGCTTCTTCGCCGAGCAGCTCCCCGGGGTCGAGCTGGTGGCGGCCACCTCCACCGCCGATGCGGCGCGCCTGGTTGGCGCCGCGGGCCCCGCGGGCGCCGGGGCCCCGCCGGGCACCGCGGCGCTGGCCCCGCGCCTGGCTGCCGAGCTCTACGGCCTGCGAATGCTGGTCGAGGACGTCGAGGACTTCGACGGCAACCAGACGAGGTTCCTGGCCGTGACCACCTCCGGGGTGCCGGCCCCCACCGGGCACGACCGGACCAGCATCGTCTGCTTCCAGGACGCGGACCGTCCAGGGAGCCTCCACGGCATCCTGGGGCAGTTCGCCGCCCGGAACATCAACCTGACCCGGTTGGAGTCGCGCCCCACCAAGCAGGGGCTGGGCGAGTACTGCTTCGCCATCGACCTGGCCGGGCACCTGGCGGACGAGGTGGTGGCCGACTGCCTGCGCGACCTTCGGGCCGGCCTGGCCGACATCAAGTTCCTCGGGTCCTACCCTGCGGCCGGCCACCTCGCGCTGCAGCGCCGGCGGGAAGCGGACGATGCCTGGCGGCGGGCGGACGGTTGGCTCGCGGCCCTCCGGAGCCAGATGGCGAGGTGACGCCGGACCGGGACGCTCTCCTGCGTCGGGGCCTGCGGCTGGAGTACGTGACGCTCGGGTGGAACGTGGCCGGCGTGGGGGTGCTGGCCTGGTCCGCTGTAGCCGCCCGCTCGGTCGCCCTGGCAGGGTTCGGCATCGACAGCCTCATCGAGATCGGCGCGTCCGCCGTGGTGGTGTGGGAGCTCAGCGGGGGGTCCCCGGTCCGCCGGGGCCGTGCCCTCCGGCTGATCGGAGGTGCCTTCGCCCTGCTGGGCCTGTACCTCCTCGTGCAGGGGGCGCTCGTCCTGTCGGTCGGGCATCGTGCGGGCCACAGCCCCGTCGGCATCGGCTGGACTGCCGTCACCGCCGCGCTGATGTTCTCCCTGGCCCTCGGGAAGGCCCGGACGGGCGAGGCACTGGGCAACCCGGTGCTGTCGGCCGAGGGCCGCGTCACGGCGGTGGACGGGATCCTGGCGGTCGCCGTGCTGTGCGGTCTCGTCCTGGACGCGGCGCTGGGTTGGTGGTGGGCCGACCCGGTGGCCGGATTCGTGCTCGTCTTCTACGCCGTCCGGGAGTGCCGCTCGATCTTTGCCGCCCACGAGGACGGGTGAGGAGCGGCTGGCGGGCGGCGTGGCGACGGGTGGGTCAGCGGCGGAAGCGGTCGAGCTGCCGGCGCTCCCGCTTGGTCGGCCGCCCCGTACCGGGCGCTCGCTCGGCGGCCAGGGCGCCGGCCGGCGACACCGGCGGGCTGTGGTCTACCAGGCAGCTGGATGCCTCGGGGGCGCCCATGCGCTTGGCAGCCACCCGCACCACCTGGAGCTCCCGCTGGCGCCCGTGGAGGCGGACCGACACCCGGTCACCGGCCCGGACCGGGCTCGCGGCCTTGGCCCCCGTGCCGTTCACCCGGACGTGCCCCGCCCGGCACGCGTCCGTTGCCGCCGTCCGGGTCTTGTAGAGGCGCACCGCCCACAGCCACTGGTCCACCCGCACGACGTCCACTGCGCCATCCTGGCACCTTGCATCAGCGCGGCAGCCTCCAGGGCAGTGCGCCGAGCGACGGCCGTGCTACCGTTCGCGCGCCCGGGGCGAGCCGGGCGGAGGATCGCATGAGGGTGCTGCTGGCGCAGGTTGCGCCTCGAACGCATGACGTCGCCTCCAATGTGGAGGACGCGTGCCGCCTCCTGTACGCCTACCCGGACGCGGAGCTTGCGGTGTTCCCCGAGCTGTACGTGCATGCGTACGCCCTGAAGGGGATCGTTCCACTGGACCTGGACCTGGACCTGGACGGCGGAGGCGCGTTGACGCCGCTGCTGGCTGCGGCTCGGGACACTTCCACGGCCGTGGTGGTGGGTGTGGCCGAGCGCCGGGGGGAGGGCATGGCCAACACCGCCTTGTGCATCGATGAGCACGGCGCCGCTGCCGGGCGGTACCGGAAGGTGCAGCTGTTCGGCGCCGAGCACCGGTACTTCCTGGAAGGTGACGAGTACCTGATCGCGCCGCTGGCCGGCGCGGCCGTGGGCATCCTGGTCTGCTACGACGTGGAGTTTCCCGAGCCGGCCCGGGCGCTGGCTTCGGCGGGGGCCGAGCTCGTGGTCACGATATCGGCCAACATGGACCCCTATGCCGAGGACCACCAGCTCTTCCTGCGGGTGCGGGCGCTGGAGAACGGGCTTCCCCACGTGTACGTGACCTGCGTCGGCCAGGAGGGCCGACTTCGGTTCTGCGGCGGGTCCGGCGTCGCCGACGCATCGGGGCGGCTGGTCGCGGCGCTGCCCGCGTACCGGCCCGACATCCGGGTGGTGGACGTGGCTGTCGGCGCTCACGGCGGCGGGGCGCCGGCGTACCTTGCCGACCTGCGCAGCGGGGTCCCGGTCCGGGGCGGCCGCTCCGGCGATTCCCGGTCCCGGCCCACCGAGTCGCTGCAGCGCTGAAGGAACGGAGATACCCGAGCACCTGAGAGGGCGGCGCCCTGGGGACAGGGGCCGCAGAACGGAGGGAACGATGGCGGAACCGACGGCGATCCCCCTCACCGCGACGGCGCCCGCCCCGGTGAGCGCCGGGCCGGAGTCGCATCGCCTGGCAAAGGGGGTGCTAGGCCTCGTGGACATCTCGGCGGCAACGATGGCTAACGTCGCCCCGGCCATGAGCTTCTTCTTCGGCTTCGGCTTCCTGGCCCTCACCGCCGGTGCCGCGGCCCCGCTCACCATCCTCGCCGCGGGGATCGCCATCGCCCTCCTGGCCAACACGCTGTCCCAGTTCTCCCGGGTGATCCCGTCCACGGGCGGGTTCATCACCTTCGTCGGAAAGACCTTCGGGCCCACCAGCGCCGTGACGACGGCGCTCTTGGCCGGGACCGGCTACATCACGGCGATGGCCTCGGTCATCGCCATCTCCGGAGGCTTCTTCTCCATCACCCTCAAGTACTACTTCGGGTGGAACGTGCCCTGGGGCGTCCTCACGGCCGTGCTGACCGTTGCTGCGGTGGTGATGATGATCCGCGGCGTGGCCATCTCCACCAAGGTGGCCGGACTGTTCTTCGGTTTCGAGCTCACGATCCTGGTGATCGTGTCGATCGCCTCCCTCGCCAGTCACGGCGCCCACCTGTCCTTCATTCCCTTCGAGCCCAGCCACATCAAGAGCGGTTTCTCCGGGCTCGCCGCCGGATTCCCCCTCGCCGTCTACCTCTTCATCGGCTGGGAGAACTCGGCCGCCCTGGCGGAGGAGACGGACAACCCTCGGCGCAACGTGCCCCGAGCCGTCTTCCTGTCGGTGGGGGTGATGCTGGTGAGCTACCTGCTGTTCTCGTACGCCACCGTCACCGGGTTCGGCTACAACGTCAAGACGCTCTCCAGCGCCGCCATCCCGTTCATCACCGTCGCCCACAGCACCATCGGGGTCCTAGCGGTGCTCGCCTACCTGGCCGGGCTGACCTCCACGTTGGGGGCCCTCATCGCCGGAACCAACTCCCAGGCCCGCCTGGTCTTCAACTCAGGGCGGGAAGGACTGCTGCCCCGGTGGATCGGCAGGGTGGACCCCCGGCGCCGCACCCCCAAGAACGCCATCTTCGTGTTCGTGGGCATCTCGGTCGGGATCATCGCCGTGTGGGCCATCTTCGACTCCCTGCAGGGCAAGCCGGTGGCGCTGACACCCATCAACTTCTTTGCCGAGTCTTCCACCATGGGGACCATCCTGGTGCTCTTGGTGTATCTCGGCGCCAACCTGGCACTCCCCTTCTTCATGCGCCGCCACGCACCGGGCCGTTTCGATCCGGTGCGCCACGGCGTGCTGCCCATCCTGGGCGCGGCGGCCATCATCGTGCCGCTGTACTACCTGTCCAAGCCGGGCCAGGCGTCGCCGTACAACTGGTATCCGTACGTGGCGCTTGCCATCCTCGTCTTGTCGGTCGTCTACGCGCGGGTGCTCACCCGGCGGGACCCGGGGATCGCCGAGCGCGTCGGGTCGATCATCGCGGACCACTGAGCCGCACGTGACAGGACTGATCGGTCGAGCGGCTACTGCGCCTTTCCCGGCGCGGCGTGCAACCGCCGGAGCGTGTGGGCCGCCGCGGCCGCGTCGCCGGGCCCGCCGCGCTGGCGGAGGCGGTCGACCACCGCCAGCCGGTGGTCCGCGTCCACGTTGCCGCCGTACTTGAACTTGGAGCGCACCTCTTCGATGGCCAGGCGCACGCCGCGAATGGCGCGCAGCCGCTGCAGGTGGGCGTCCAGCGGATCGGCCACGTCCATGCCCGGCTGTTCCGCCCGCAGCTGCACCCGGAGGATGTCCGCCACCGCTGCGGGCTCCTCGACAACCGTTGCCGTGCCGAGCAGTTGGACCGCCGCGTAGTAGGTGGTCGGGATCCCGAGGGCGGGGTCCTCGTCCCCGATGGCTTTCCACGCCGAGGGGATGAAGGCCCAGTCCCCGGCCACGCTCAAGAGTGCGCGAGGTTGCTCGGCAAGGGCGCCGAGCAACGGGTTCCGGCCGACCAGGTGCAAGAGGACCGCTGTGCCGTCGAGCACGAACTGGGTGGGCACGACCACCGGTACGTCACGGCCGAGCCCGCTGGCCGCCAGGTGCCCGAACCCCTGGGCGCGCACGAACGAGCGCCATTCCTCCTCTTCCAGGCCGGCGTCGACCGGTGCGATGTACATTCGCCCCTCCTCGTTGCGGTCGGGCCCCATTGTTGCCGCGCCGCGCCGGTAGCGTTGGCGGGCCGTGCCCCTCGTCCCCCGCGCGCTCCGACACCGCGACTACGCCCTCCTGTGGAGCGGCCAGACGGTCTCGGTTCTGGGGGACGGGATCTACACCGTGGCCGTTGCCCTGGAGGCGCTGCGCGTCAGTGACCACGCCAGCACGCTCGCCACCGTGGAGGCGGCCCGGATCCTGCCCAACGCGCTGCTCCTCATCTTTGCCGGTGCCTTGGTGGACCGCCTGCCCCGTCGCCTGGTGGTCCTGGCGGCGGACGTGCTGCGGGGCGGCGCCGTGGTCGCCCTCACGCTCCTGATCCTGGCCCACGCGCTGAACGTCACCGAGCTGGTGGGCCTGTCCGCAGCGGTGGGGGTGGGGGACGCCTTCTTCTACCCCGCGTACCAGGCCATCATGCCCGAGCTCCTGCCCGAGGAGCTGCTCACGCAGGGCAACGCCTTCAACAGCGCCAGCCAGACGATGGGCCTCTCGTTCCTCGGTCCGGCGGTGGGAGGGGTGATGGTGGCGGTTGGCGGGACCGCCGTCGCCTTCGCCGTCGACGCAGGGACGTTCGCCGTGAGCGCGGCGTGCCTGGTCTTCATGAGCCATGTCCCGCCGCCGGCTCCCTCGGGGCGCTCCATGGTGGCCGACGCCCGGCAGGGCATCCGATGGACGATCCGCCAGCGCTGGCTGTGGTTCGGCATCATGGCAGCCGGGGTCGCCAACTTTGCCGGCTTCTCGCCCGCGGCGGTCACCATCCCGCTGCTCGTCCGCGACGTCCTGCATCAGGGCCCCGCCGCCTACGGCGCCACGTTCGCCGCAGCCGGCGCGGGCGGGCTGGCGGCCGCGGTGGTCGCCGGCCGGCTCGGCTCCCCCCGCCGGCGGATGACCGCGATCTGGATCGCCTGGGCCGCGGCCTCGGCAGGCCTGGCGGGTGTCGGCCTGGCGCCTGACGTGTTCGTGGTGGCCGGGTTCGGGGCGGTCACCTTCTTCGGGCTCACCTACGGGAACCTCCTGTGGGGCACCCTCATGCAGGCGGCCGTGCCCGCGGACATGCTCGGGCGCGCCTCCTCGGTCGACTGGCTGTTCTCGATCTGCCTGTCGCCGCTGGGTCTCATCTTCGCCGGCGTCCTGTCAGGGGCCATCGGCGTGCGCGACACGGTGCTGCTGGGGGCGGGCGTCTCCGGCGCGTCCTGCCTCGTCGTCTTCATACCGGGGGTGCGGGACCCCGACCGGCCGGGCTACCGGCCGCTGTCCGTGCCCGATGACCAGGCGGTGAGGGAGGAGCGCTCGGCCTGACCGCGCCTGGCGCAGACGGGCCACCGTCCGCTCCCGGTAGGGTGAACCGGCCGTGGCCGACCCCTCCGCCCTCCCTCCCCAGGTTCCCCGCCGGAGCCGGCGCGCCCTGCTGGTCGAGAACATCCACCCGGACGCCGTTACCGCCCTCGAAGCAGCCGGCTTCGCCGTCG
Organism: Acidimicrobiaceae bacterium; assembly: GCA_027306755.1. GTDB lineage: Bacteria > Actinomycetota > Acidimicrobiia > Acidimicrobiales > RAAP-2 > JAJYVT01. The sequence continues at coordinate 34,866 of DAHUZE010000016.1, forward strand.
ACACGGTCGACCACGCCCTGGACGGCGCCGAGCTCCGCGAGCGCTTGGCGGGCGTCAGCGTGGTCGGCATCCGGTCGCGTACCCAGGTGACGGACGCCGTGCTGGAGGCCGCCCCGGACCTTCTGGCCGTGGGCGCCTTCTGCATCGGCACCAACCAGATCGACCTCTCCTCGGCCACCCGCCGGGGCGTCCCGGTGTTCAACGCCCCGTTCTCCAATACCCGGAGCGTCGTGGAGCTGGCCATCGCCGAGATGATCGCCCTGACCCGCCGCCTGACCGACAAGAGCAGTGCCATGCACGCCGGCGTATGGGACAAGTCGGCGGAGGGGAGCCACGAGATCCGCGGCCGTCGGCTTGGCATCGTCGGCTACGGCAACATCGGGAGCCAGCTCTCGGTGCTCGCCGAGACGCTGGGCATGCGAGTGTGGTTCTTCGACACGGCTGACAAGCTCGCCCTCGGCAACGCGCGAGCCTGCGGCACCCTCGAGGAGCTGCTCGAGACCGTGGACATCGTGACCCTTCACGTGGACGGCAGGCCGGCCAACCGGCGGATGTTCGGCGAGGAGGAGCTGTCGCGGATGAGGCCCGGGAGCCTTTTCCTCAATCTCAGCCGGGGGTTCGTGGTGGACCAGGGGGCGCTCCGGGCCCACCTGGCGAGTGGCCACCTGAGTGGAGCTGCGCTGGACGTCTTCCCCCACGAGCCGGCCAGCGGTGCCGAGCCGTTCGTCTCGGAGCTGCAGGGGATGCCCAACGTCATCCTCACGCCCCACGTGGGTGGGTCGACCGAGGAGGCGCAGCAGGACATCGGCAACTTCGTGGCCGGCAAGCTGGTCCGCTACGTCGGGCAGGGCACCACGTCGCTCAGCGTCAACCTGCCGGGTCTGGACCCAGGCGAGCCGGCGGGGGCCTGCCGCCTGCTGTACATCCACCGCAACGTCCCCGGCGTCCTGGCCGAGGTCACCTCGCTGATCGCCGAGCACGGGCTCAACGTGGAGGGCGAGCTGCTCGGCACCCACGGGGAGGTCGGCTACGTGATCACCGACATCTCGGCCGAGCCCCCGGGGGACCTGCTCGGCAGGCTGGGGTCGCTCGAGGTGACCGTGCGCCTCCGGGTGCTCCGCCCCGGGGGCTGACGGCCCCGCCCTTGAAGCCCGGGGAGCACGTTGGACGTGTCGCCCGGTCCAGGGGAGCCCGGCCCGGTTGGTAGCGTCACGGGCGTGAACGCCTCGGAGATCCGGCAGGCCTACCTGGACTTCTATGCCACGCGCGGCCACGCGGTCATCGGCCGGGCGAACCTCGTGCCACGGGAGGACCCGACCACGCTCTTCACCGGGTCGGGGATGCAGCCGCTCATCCCCTACCTCCTGGGGGCGCCCCATCCCGCCGGCAACCGGCTCGTGGACTCCCAGGTGTGCTTCCGGGCGGAAGACATCGACGAGGTGGGCGACGCCCGGCACACCACCCTCTTCGAGATGCTGGGCAACTGGTCTCTCGGCAGCTACTTCAAGTCCGAGCAGCTCCCCTGGGTGTTCGAGTTCCTGACCGCCGTGGTCGGGCTCGACCCGTCCAGGCTGTACGCCAGCGTGTTCGGCGGCGCGCCCGGGTGGGGCATCCCGGCCGACGAGGAGGCCGAGCAGCTGTGGATCGGGCTCTTTTCCGGCGCCGGCGTCGAGCCCACCGTCCTGGACGCGGGGTCCAAGCAGCGAGCGGCCGCCATGGGCATCGGTGACGCACGAATCGTGCGCTACGACGAATCGCAGTGCTGGTGGAGCCGGTCGGGTCCGCCGGACACCATGCCGCCGGGCGAGCCCGGTGGCCCGGACTCCGAGGTCTTCTACCTCTTCCCCCAGGTCCGCCACGACCCGGCCTTCGGGGTGCACTGCCACCCGCACTGCGACTGCGGCCGCTTCGTGGAGATCGGGAACTCGGTGTTCATGCAGTACCTCAAGACCGGGTCCGGCTTCGAGCTGCTGCCCCAGCGCAACGTGGACTTCGGCGGCGGCCTGGAGCGGATCGCCATGGCGGCAGCGGACTCGCCGGACGCCTTCGCGGTGGATCTCCTGGCCCCGCTGATGGCGGAGATCGACGCCATGCGCCCCGCCCGGGCACACGACGGGAACCGGGGGGCGCACGGGGGCGGTGCCCGGGCGGACGACCGGGCCAAGCGCGTCATCGCCGACCACACCCGGGCGGTCGTCTTCCTGGCGTTCGACGGCGTCGAGCCCTCCAACAACACCCAGGGTTACGTCATGCGCCGTTTCGCCCGGCGCGCCATGCGCCAGGGCCTGTACCTCGGCATCGAATCGGACCTGCTGGCAGCCCTGTCCGACGTGGTCGTGTCGATCTACCGCGACGCCTACCCGGAGCTCGGGGAGCGGGCGTCCGAGCTTCGGGGCGTCCTCGAGCGGGAGGAGGCCCTGTTCCGCAAGACGCTGGCCCGGGGGGTGCGGGAGCTCCCGCGCCTCGCCGAGGGGCGCCTCACGGGCGAAGCGGTCTTCAAGCTGTTCGACACCTTCGGCTTCCCCCCGGAGCTCAGCCTCGAGGAGGCAGCCTCCACCGGGGTCCCGGTGGACCCTGCGTGGGAGCCGTCGTTCCAGGGATTGATGGACGAGCAGCGTCAGCGCTCGCGCACCGCGGCCGCGGGGATGTTCAAGGGCGGGTTGGCGGACCACTCGGTGTCCACGACCCAGCTGCACACTGCAACCCACCTTCTCTACAAGGCGCTTCGGCTCGTACTGGGGGACCACGTCGTGCAGCGGGGCAGCAACATCACGCCCGAGCGGCTGCGGTTGGACTTCTCCCATCCGGCAAAGATGACGCCCGAAGAGCTGGAGAAGGTCCAGCAGATCGTGAATGACGCCATCGCGCAGAACTGGCCGATGCAGGTGAAGGAGATGACGCCCGAGCAGGCGTTCGGCTCCGGTGCCCTCGGCGCCTTCGGGGATCGCTACGGGCCGACGGTCACGGTGTACACGGCCGGGGACCCCGAGGGCGACTGGTACAGCAAGGAGATCTGCGGCGGGCCCCATGTCACCCGCACCGGTGAGCTCGGACGCTTCCGCATCGTCAAGGAGGAGTCCTCGTCGGCCGGTGTGCGGCGCATCCGGGCGGTGCTCGAGTAGGCGGCCAGGTCGGTCGGCAATCGGTGCCGCCTGCGTGGCCTTCCACCCTGTCCCTGTCGTGGTTCGGCTCCGAGGGCTTGGTACCATTCGCCGACCATTTCAGTCCGGAAGGTGACGGAGGCTGTGCGAGATGATGCACACGCCGTGTCGCAGCCAGGCCCAAACCCGTCGGAGGCACGGATCATGCAGCAGGGGCATCCGAGGCGGTCTGCGCCCGGACCCGCCGCGCGCTGAGCGCGGAACTGCGGAAGGCGTCGAGCTCGATGCGGCGGGGCGTGTACCGAAGTAGGCAGGTCGTGCGGCGCCAGCTGCTCGTCGCGGCCGTCGTCGTGCTCGCCGCGGCCGGCATCTGGTTCGGGATGTCGGGCCGCTCGCTGCTGGGGAGCAGCCCGACCACCACCACGGCGCCCCCCCCAACCTCTACGACCACCACGGTGCCGCCCACGAACACCACCACGACCACCCCCGTCGGACCGCCGGCGACAATCGGCGCGTACCAGGTGGCGACCGCCCAGCTGACACTGGTGGAGAACCCGGGGCCGACACAGCGGCCGCTGCCGACGACCATCTGGTACCCCGAGACCGGAGGCGCACGACCGCTGCTGGTCTTCTCGCAGGGCTTCTGGACGGCCGTCGCCACATACGACCCGCTCATCACCGACTGGGCCTCGGCCGGCTTCGTGGTTGCCGCCCCCACCTACCCGCACACCAACCCGCCCCCCCACGAGGGCACACCCTCCACACCGACAGGGACAAACATCAAGGCGGGGGAGGACATCGTCCACCACCCGGCCGACCTGCGCTTCGTGATCCAGTCGGTCCTGTCCACCGCCGGGCAGGCCGGCAACGCCCTCACCGGGAGGATCGACCCGTCCGAGGTGGGTCTGGTCGGCCACTCCGACGGCGGGGACGTGAGCCTGGCCGTGGCCGCCGACTCCGCCCAGCGCACAGCGTCGGTCAAGGCCGTGGCCGTCCTGTCCGGTGCCGAGCTGGTCAACTTCTTCGGGGGCACGTACTTCACACCGTCACTGCCCGCGGTCCCGCTGCTTGCCGTCCAGAGCAGGACAGACACCGTCAGCTTCCCCTCGTGCAGCGTCCAGCTCTACGACGGGGCCCCCCAGCCCAAGTGGTACCTGCAGCTCGACGGGGTGTCGCACCTGGCCGGCTACATGACAGCGCCCACCCGCACAGTGGTGGCCCGCGTCACCACCCGCTTCTTCGACGCCGAGCTGGCCCACCAGGCCTCGGCCATGGCCACCGTGTCCTCGGTGGCCGACACCGCCGTCTCGACAATCTCCAACGGGCCCCAAGCACCGGCCCAGCCCGGCCCGCCGGACTGCGACGCGACGCCGTGACCGCTCGTGGTGGGCCGCCTCCCCGCCGTGCGGCCGGCGCGGAGGTCCGCCGCTACGCAGTGCTGACCATCTGCAGCATGAGCCTGTTCATGACCTATCTGGACAGCACGGCGCTCAACGTGGCCCTGCCGACGATCCACCGCGACCTCCACGCCAACGTGGCGGACCTCCAATGGGTGGCCGACGCCTACCTCCTGGTCCTGGCCAGCCTGCTGATGCTCTCGGGGTCCATCGGCGACCGCTTCGGCCGCCGGCGTGCGTTCTCCACCGGGCTGGTGCTCTTCACCGTGGGCTCGGCACTGTGCAGCGTGGCTCCCAGCGTGGGGACGCTGATCGGCTTCCGGATGGCCCAGGCCGTCGGGGGCTGCCTGCTCATCCCCGCCTCGCTGTCGATCATCCGCCAGGTCTTCACCGACCCCGCCGAGCGGGCCCGGGCGATCGGGGTCTGGAGCGCCATCTTCGGGTTAGGCGTGGCCACCGGGCCCATCATCGGGGGTGCCCTGGTCTCCGGGGCCGGGTGGCGGTCGATCTTCTGGGTCAACATCCCGGTGGGCGCCGTGACGTGGTACGCCACCCGCAAGACGGTCCCCGAGTCCAGCGTGGCGGGCCGGAGGGCGCTGGACCCGGCCGGGCAGGTGCTCATGATCGCCGGGTTTGCTTCGATCACCTACGCCCTGATCGAGGGACCCTCCTCGGGGTGGGGATCCGGCGCCATCCTGGCCACCTTCACCGTGGGCGGCGCGAGCCTGGCCGCCTTCGTGCTCGTGGAGCGACGCCAGAAGGAGCCCCTGGTGGAGGCACACTTCTTCCGGAGCCCACCGTTCGCTGCCGCGACCGTCATCGCCGTTGCCAGCTTCCTCGCGCTGGCCGGCTTCCTCTTCGTGAACACCCTGTACCTCCAAGACGTCCGGGGTGACTCGGCCTTCCTGGCCGGCGTCTCGATCCTGCCCACCACCGCCTGCGTCGCTCTTTGCGGGTTGGTGGGAGGGCGCCTCGTCGGCCGCTTCGGGCCCCGCGTCCCCCTGGTGCTCAGCGGAGCCGGCATCGTGGCGGGCGGGTCGCTGCTCCTGGGTCTGTCGCCGGGCACGAGCCCGCAGCGCCTGATCGCGGCCTATGTCCTGCTGGGCTGCGGTTTCGGGCTCGTCAACCCGCCGATCACCCACACCGCGGTGACCGGGATGCCCCCGGAGCGAGCCGGCGTGGCGTCGGCCATCTCCTCGGTCACCCGCCAGGTCGGCAACGTCCTCGGCGTGGCCGTCATGGGCTCGATGATCGGTGCCGCATCCCTCGGTTCCAGCCGGCTGCGGGGCACGGCGGCCCTGCGCTTCACCGCGGACAGCCACCTGGCCTGGGCCGTGCTGGTGGGCTGTGGAGCGGTGTGCCTCCTGACGGCGCTGGCCTTCACGGGCCGGTGGGGAGTCCGGGCTGCAGCTCGCGTCTACCAGGACGAGCCGCGAGCGGCGGTGGCAGCGACGGTTGTGCCCGCTCCGGCGCCGCCCGCGGCCACGAGCTGAGCCGGGCTGCGAGGGAAGGGAGTGCAAGGGAAGGGAGTGCGCAGGGACCTCGGAGCTGCGCTTCTCGGGACTGCCGCCGCGGGGTTGCCGGTCTATCTGGTGGGGACCATGGCGATCGAGATGCGCCGGACACTCCACTTCGGGACCGCGGCGCTCGGCCTGGCCGTCGGGGTGTACTACCTCGGTGCGGCGGCGTGCTCGGTGCCCGGCAGCTGGGTGGCCGAGGCGGTGGGGGGAGTCCGGGTGATGCGGACGATGCTGCTCGCCAGCGCGGTGGTCCAGGTCGTGATTGCCGGCGTGGCTTCGTCGTGGTGGGCCCTGAGCGTGCTCCTGTTCGTCGCCGGCGGTCTCAGCGGTGCGATGAGCCCCGCCACCAACCTCTTCCTCGTGCGCCGAAGCGCGGCGAACCGCCAGGGTCTCGCCTTCGGGCTCAAGCAGTCGGCCGTGCCGCTGGCTTCGCTGCTCGGAGGCCTGGCCGTCCCCGTCCTGGCCTTGAGCGTGGGCTGGCGCTGGGCCTTCTTTGCCGGCGGGATGGTCGCCTTGGGCGCAGCCTGGACGATCCCGGCCGCGCGGACCTCGCTGGCCGAGCGCCGCCGCCAGCACCGGGCACAGCCGCGGGCCGATGTGCACACCGGAGCGCTGGCCGTACTGGCCGCCGGGCTCGGCCTGGGCGTGATGGCCGCCACGGGGTGCACGGCCTTCCTGGTGAGCTCAGCCGTCCACATCGGGTACCGGAAAGGCACAGCGGGCCTGCTGGTGGCGCTGGCCAGCATGACTGCGGTGGCGGCCCGCATCGCCAGCGGGATGCGCGCCGACCGGCGCGACCGGCACCACTTCGCCGTGATCGCGGTGATGCTCGGGACGGGAGTGGCCGGCTACGCCGCCGTTGCCGCGGGAGCGGGCCTCGGGAACCGGGCACTGTTCGCCGTGGGAGCGATCGTGGCCCTCGGCTTCGGGTGGGGGTGGAACGGGCTCTTCAACTTTGCCGTGGTCCGGTCCCATCCCCACGCCCCGGCGGTCGCCACCGGGATCACCCAAGTCGGGGGACGACTCGGAGGCGTGCTCGGCCCGGTGCTCATCGGACTGATCGTGGCCCATGCGTCGTACGTCGACGGCTGGCTGGTGACCGCTGCGTCGGCGGCGCTCGGGGTGGGGGTTGTGCTGGCTGGTGGCCGGATGCTCCGCCGCGCCCCCGCCATCTCGGCGAGGGCGGTGGAGGCCTGAGCCGGACGGGTCCGCGCAGCGGCGCGGCCGCCGTGATCTTGCTAGACAGGGAGCGAGGGAGTCGGGGCCGTCAGGCATCCCGGCCCAAGGCCCGGGGCGTACGCGCCGGAAGGGGAAGCGCCACGTTGAGCATGTACAAGGTCACCAACCCCGCCACCGGAGAGGTGGAGAAGGAGTTCGCCGCGGCCACCCAGGAAGAGCTGGCCGCCGTCATGGCGCGGTCGCACGCGGCCTACGCAGGTTGGCGGGAGCGGCCGGTGGAGGAACGGGCGGGGATCCTGCGGGCTGTGGCGGGACTTTACAAGGAGCGGATCGACCAGCTGGCGTCCATCATCACGCGCGAGATGGGCAAGCCCACCCGTGACGCTGTCGACGAGCTGGAGTTCAGCGCCTCGATCTACGAGTACTACGCCGAGGAGGGCCCGAGGCTGCTGGCGGACCGGCCACTGGAGTCCCCCCAGCCCGGTTCGGCATGGGTCCGCCTGGCACCGATCGGCCCGGTGCTCGGGATCATGCCCTGGAACTACCCCTACTACCAGGTGGCCCGGTTCTCGGCTCCCAACCTCATGGTGGGCAACACCGTCATCTTGAAGCATGCCCCCCAGTGCCCGGAGTCCGCGCTGGCAATGGAGGAGATCTTCCACGACGCCGGCCTACCCCGGGACGCGTACGTCAACGTCTTCGTCACCAACGAGCAGGTAGCCGAGATGATCGGCGACTCCAGGGTTGCCGGGGTGTCCGTGACCGGGAGCGAGCGGGCCGGCACCGCGGTGGCGTCCCTGGCCGGGCAGCACCTGAAGAAGGTGGTCCTCGAGCTCGGTGGCTCGGATCCCTTCATCGTCGTGGACACCGAGGACGTCCCCGGTGTAGCCCGGCAGGCGGTGGCCGCCCGGATGGAGAACGCCGGCCAGGCCTGCAATGCCTCCAAGCGGATGATCGTCATGGACCGCGTCTACGACGAGTTCGTCACCGAGTTCACCAAGGCGATGGCCGAGCAGGTGCCGGGGGATCCGACGGACCCCGCTACCACGTTCGGCCCGCTCTCCTCGGAACAGGCGGCCCAGAACTTCATGTCCCAGGTGCGCGACGCCGTGGACAAGGGCGCCAGCGTGCACCTCGGTGGGGAGCGCATCCCAGGGCCGGGGGCGTTCGTCCAGGCGACGGTGCTGACCGACGTGACGCCCGAGATGCGGGCCTACCGCGAGGAGATCTTCGGCCCGGCCGCGGTCATCTACAAGGTGCATAGCGTGGACGAGGCCGTGGACCTGGCCAACGACACGCCCTACGGGTTGGGAGCGTCGGTGTTCACCGGCGACGAGGCGCTCGGCTTGGCGATCGCCGACCGGCTGGACACCGGAATGGTGTGGATCAACGAGATCGAGGGTGGGGGGCCCGAGCTTCCCTTCGGCGGGACGAAGCGGTCCGGCGTGGGGCGGGAGCTGGGTCCGTTGGGCATCGACGAGTTCGTCAACAAGAAGCTCATCCACACGCCGCCCAAGGAGTAGCGGCCCAGCGCTCCCACGGCGCCGCGAGAACGCTCCCGCGGGTGACGGGGGTGACGGGGGCGCGGCGAGGGCGCGCCGCTCACCACTGCGCGGCGCGCCCTCGCCTGCGGCTGCTGGCGGTCAGGTCTTGCCGGACGCCTTGTTCTTGGCGGCGTCGACAGCCCCCTTCACCTTGCCCGCGGCCTGGTCGACACGGCCCTCGTTCTTGAGGCGCTTGTCACCAGTCAGCGCGCCGACGGCCTCCTTGGCCCGGCCCTTCGTCTCGTCTTTGTTGGGCATCTCCCGCTCCTTCCCCGATGCGGTCAGGCATCGCCTTGTTGCCTATGGGGATACCCGGGAGTGGGGTTGTCGGAACCGGATGCCCATTCGGTGAGCGGGTGTCCCACCGGGATCCGCCGGGAGCACCGGGGCGTGGAGGAACCTTGAGCGAGAGGTAGGCCAGGCCGCCAACCGGGATAGGTGCCCAGAAGTTGACCAGGCGCCAGCCGAGCACACCCAGCGTCGCGACGCTGCGCGTGACGCCGAAGCTCACCAGCAGCAGCGGCGCGACCGAGTCCACGACCCCGAGCCCGCCCGGGGTGAGGGGGAGGGCCCCGGCCACGTTGGCGATCCCGTATGCGGCGAACAGCTCCGCCGGGTCGACCAGGCGACCGAAGGCGGCGACGAAGCACCACAGCGACGCGGCGTCCAGCAGCCAGTTGAGCGTGGCCCATATGAGGGACCGGACGAGGACCCGGCGGTCGCTGGCCAATGCCGCCAAAGAGGCCGTTGCGTCGCGGACGACGCGCTCGAGGCGGTCCCCACCCACGCCGGGGATCTTGTCCCCAACGGCGTGGAGGACCCGGCCCGCCATGGACGCGCCGCGGGTGACCCCGAGGACGAGTGCGGCCACCACGAACAGGAGCACCGCACCGATGATGGCTACGGTCACGTAGATCGGGTGGAACCCCGCCAACGGGATGGAGATGACCAAGGACGCCCACAGCAAGACGTTCAGGACGACGGTCGAACCGAGCCCCTTGGCCGCCATCATCACGCCGGCGTCGTTCCCCGAGATCCCGGCGGAGGTGAACATGCGGTACCCGACGCCGGCGGCACCGAGGGTGCCAGCGGGGATCACGTGCCCGATTGCCGCCGCCACCAGGTCGATCCGGAAGAGCCGGGACAGGGGCGGTCGACCGTCTGGGGGAAGCAGTGTGCGGCTCAACAGGCCGTAGCAGAAGAGCGACACGGCCTCGCACACCACTCCCGCTCCCAGCCACCCCAGGTTCAGCTGCCCCAGCAGGTACAGATCCTTGCTGGCGCCGACGAGCTCGGGGACGACCAGGTACTCGATGACGAGAAGGATCCCGAAGATGAGGATGCCCCGACGCAATGACTTGCGGTAGAGCGAGAGCCACTGGACCGCCGCCCGGAGCCGGCGTCGCCATCCGGGGGTGGTCCGGTCGCCCTCCGGACAGTTCGTCATCACTCCCTGTCATACCGCAATCAGCCCGGAAGCCGCGCGGGTCTCCTGGCACCCGTGCACGGAAGGCGGTCCACGCAAGCGTTGCCCGCCGGATGACGGCCGGGCTGCCAGATCTCGGGAACCCGCCGATACGCTGGCTCGGTGACGGACCCCTCCTCGCCCGCTGCCACCATCCCCGGAGGGCTCGCGGCGCTGGCTGGCCGTCCCGTGGCCCGAATGGGCTTTGGCGCCATGCAGCTGCCCGGACCGGGAGTGCTTGGGCCGCCGGCCGACCGGGCCCAGGCGATAGCGGTCCTGCGCCGGGCGGTGGAGCTCGGGATCAACCACATCGACACTGCTCAGTTCTACGGCCCGGACGTGGCCAACGATCTGATCGCCGAGGCACTGCATCCATACCCTCCTGACCTGGTGCTGGTGTCCAAGGTCGGTGCCAGGCGGGACGAGCAGGGAGCGTGGCTCGAGGCCCAGCGGCCCGACCAGCTGCGGGCCGGGGTCGAGGCCAATCTGCGCTCGTTGCGGATCGAGCGGGTGCCGGTGGTCAACTTACGGCGCCACCCCGATGCGGACGTGCCCTTCGCCGATCAGCTCGAGGCCATGGAGACGCTCCGCCACGAAGGGCTGATCGGCGCCGTGGGGCTCAGCAACGTGACGATCGAGCAGTACCGGGCGGCCCGGCAGGTCACGGATGTGGCATGTGTGCAGAATGCGTTCAACCTCGCCCAGCGCGAGGACCAGCCGTTGCTCGAGGCCTGTGCGGCGGACGGCGTGCCCTACGTCCCGTTCTTTCCGCTCGGTTCCGCGTTCCAATCCCCCAATCCGGTGCTCGACCATCCGGGCGTGCAGGCCGTGGCAGCGGAGCTCGGGGTCACGCTTGCCCAGGTCGCTCTGGCCTGGTTGCTGCACCAGGCGCCCACCGTGCTGCTCATCCCCGGCACGTCCTCGCTCGCGCACCTCGAGCAGAACGTGGCTGCAGCCAACCTGTCGTTGGACCCGGGCCAGCTCGCTCTGCTGGACACGCTCCGGACAGGCGTTCCCGGCCCCTCAGCCGGGTAGAGCGCCGCCGGGGAGCCGAGGCGACCCGGGGTACCGTTGGCTCGATGGACGACTTCGCGCTGTTCGCCGGCTCGGCCTCCCCGCATTTGGGCGCCGCCGTCGCGGCCTACCTGGGCCAACCCCTCGGCGCGTCCGAGACCTTGCGGTTTTCCGAGGGCAACCTCTTCGTGCGAGTCGGCGAGAACGTCCGCGGCCGGGACACCTTCCTCATCCAGAGCACGGCGTTCCCGGCCAACGACAACTTCATGGAGCTGCTGTTCTGGATCGATGCACTCAAGCGGGCGAGCGCTGCGTCGGTGACTGCGGTCATCCCCTACTTCAGCTATGCCAAGGGCGACAAGAAGGACGAGCCGCGTGTGTCCATCCGAGCCCGGGTATGCGCCGACGCCATCGAAGTGGCCGGGGCAGACCGGGTCGTCACCCTGGACCTGCATACGCCGCAGGTCCAGGGGTTCTTCAAGATCCCCGTTGACGACCTTTATGCGCTGCCCGTGCTGTGCGAAGCGGTCAGGGCGAAAGGACTGGCCACACTCGTGGTTGTGGCTCCCGATACCGGTTTCGCCAAGAAGGCCCGCCTATGGGCCGACCGATTGGGGGCGCCCCTGGCCATCGCCGACAAGAGGCGTACCGACCACTCGGAGACGGCGGAGGTCGTCGAGCTGATGGGGGATGTGGACGGTCGTGCCGCGCTCATCGTGGATGACTTCACCGTTTCCGCGGGAACGCTCGTTGAGGCTGCTCGGGTGCTCGAGAGCAGGGGAGCTGGACCGATCCACGCCGTGGTCACCCACGGTCTTCTGACGGGCGCCGCCGTCGACCGCCTTGCGAACAGCCCACTGCAGACGCTGTTCATCACCGACTCGGTCGAAACCCAGCCCACCGCCCTGCCTCCGAACGTGGAGGTGGTGTCGGTGGCCGGCCTCTTCGGTGAAGCGATCCATCGCATCGCCCGCCGCGAGAGCATCAGCGTGCTCTTCCGGTAGCCGCCGCCGGCGCTCTGGGCGCGGAGCTGCTCGCCCTGCGCCCTGCGCTCGATTCCGGATACCGTTGCGAGCGCGCTCGCGGTCTCGCGAACGAAAGGAGGCCCCTATGGAAGCCGTCGGCTGCCGGGGCATCGCCTTCACTCCGACAGGGAAGGCAGCGTTGCTCCTCGGCAGTGGGGAGTGGCTAATCGTCACTGCGGCGCAGGGAGGGGACCTCGTGAGAGGCAGGAAGGAAGAGGGCCTCCCGCCGATACCCGTGATCGATCCGCCGGCAGCCCTCCCTGTGCGTGACCCGCTCGGGGAGCGTCCCGACCCCCGGGGGCAAGCGAACTTCGAGCTGCCCCCCTCTGTGATTGCCAAGCCGCTCGTCTCGCGGCTTCTGGCACCTTCGCGGCCTCCAGCTCTCTGTCAGCTTTGCCGACGGACGGAGCCGTCGCATCGAAGACCTCACATCGGAAGACCAGCTTGGGCCTGTGACGGTCAGCCCGTTTCGAAGGGATGACTCCGGCCCCGAGTCGTTCTGGCTCTGGGTGATGCCGTCACCGAGCGGCGGCCGGGTCCGGTTGGTTGCCACATGGTCGTTGCACGGCGTGGAGGCGGCCGCGGTGGAGTTCGAACTACCCCGTAGCTGAGCCGACTTCGAGCGTTATCTGGTCTGTGCCCGCACTTGATGTCGGTGATCTCCACGTGGAGCAAGGACGCTGTAGCGGCGTCATTGACGCGCGCCCACCAGAGCTGCCCGTCGAAGACAGAAGTGGCCCCGGCGTTCCTCGCTGAGGATCGAATCGATTCCGGAACGCTTTGGACTGCGCACCAACGCTGCGAACCCGGCACGAGGAGCTCCCACTTGGCAGTGGGACCGCTCCTGAGCGCAAGGAGGGCTCCGTTCGAGAGAAGCGTCAGCCCGCCTGTGGCGATACCCGGAGCCGTAGCGGAGGGCTCCCGGGGCAGCCCGACGTCGCCCCAGGTCTTGCCTCCGTCGGTCGAGCGAAGGAGCAGGTAGGGGTAGCGCATCGACCCGTGGACAAGGAGCTCCGTGGAGGGCGAGATCGCCGCGACCGCGCCATTGGCGCAGGGATCCACGAGCGTCGGCCACACCGGCTCCCTCCAGGACGCACCGCCATCGTTCGACCGCAGCAGCTCCTGTTGGGCATGGGCACCGCCTGCACAGTTGGAGGCTGAGAGCGGGCCGACCGTGACGCACGGGCCGTTCGACGGGCAGCCGAGGGAAGCCGGACGCCAGGTGCCCGATGACGGGTCGAACATTTCGACGAGTGGCTGGATGCCTGGCGGGTTGCGGTGTGCCGGCGTGTAGAGCGCCTCCACAAGGTTGGCCTGATAGCGAAAGCCACCGAACCCCGTTACGGTCGCACCCACCGGGACCGGCAGGACGCTCCAGGACGCGCCGCCGTCGAGTGACTCGAGACCGATGCTTCTGGCGACGATCCCTGTCGGTACGAGGGGGACTTCGAATGCTACGAAGACCGCCGGGCCGGCATTGGGAAGCGCCACCGCGTTACAGGTCGATGACGCGCCGGTCCGTGTGGAGTTCTGTGCAGGCGAGAGCCCGATCCCAGCGAGCGCTGCGATGGCGCCGGCCGTCGAGATGCTCATGGTCGTGACCGCGCCGTCGGCACCAAACGTTGTGATCACCGCCGCACCCGGTGCGCAATGCGCAATGCGCTCAGGCGCTGCAGGGTTGCCCGACAATGGCGCGAATCCGGCACCGGTCTCGCTCGAGACCGAGAACCGCCCGAGGCTCGCGAAGCTCGGCGGCGGCTTCACGTCGAGTGAGGCATCGCCCATATGGACCCAGTGGTACTGAGAACCAGGGCTCAGTCCGAAGACGATCTGGGGACCGCGTGCCGGTCCGGGGAGCACTTCGAGTTCGGCCCCGTCGGGACGTGTGCCGATCATCGACACGAGGGGCGCGACGCCTCTCACCTCGAATGCCTGGGCGGGAATCGCGCTCCGCCGGCCGAGACCGAGGAAGGCACACGAGGTGGGCATCGGGCAACGTGCCAGGTGGGCGTGCCCGGAGACGATCCGGAACGTGCCCGAAGCCTCTGCAGGACCGAGTCCGCATCCGCTGTAGGAGAACGGACCGACGCACCGCATGCCGATGAGGTAGGCGCCCGGCGCGGGCGCCACGACGTGGGCCTTGCCCGACGCTCCCACTTCGATCCAGGGCGCCGCGGGCACCGTGAAGCTCACATGGAAGGTGGTCGGTGACGACCAGCGGGTCGTGTCCACTTGGTCCTGCAACCCTCCGGGGCATCCGCCCCAACACACTGTCGCGGTCGATGTGCGGTTGGGAGCCGGCGCCGTTGTGAGCCGGTGCGCCACGCTCACGACGCCGGTCACCGTGACGCGGCTCCCCGGCCGCCCCGAGGGGGGCGAGATGGAGAGCTGCATCCGGGGCTCGCGCCGCACGAAACCGGGCCTTCCATGTGTGATCGCAGCGTTCAGAACCACGTGGTACTGGCCGGATGCGACGTTCGCGACACGCAGGCACGCGGCGAAGGCACCGTGGAGGGACTGGATGACGGGCATTGTCGTTCCCCGAGTGGTTGTCGCCCCTGTCGGGCACCGAGATTCTGGAGCGGCCGAAGCGTTTAGGTGCGCGAGGTTCGACAGCGGGCCCGCCAACGGTCCTCGCGCCGTGCGGGACGCCGGGCGCGTCGGGCCTGGAGGAGGAATGCTCGCCACAAGTCCGCCGATGAGTCCGATGACTGCTGCGATCGCGAGCAGGGTCAATGCCCAGCGGCGCCGCTGCCTGCGCCGGGCCTCTTTGATGAGATCCTCGGCTGGCTGGGCTGGCGCGTCTCCGAGGGGTGCAGATGGCGGATCGTTCGGGCTCCACGGTTTGACGACCGCCTCCGGACCCCGTCTGCTCGCCGTCGTGCTCATCCGGGCCCTCGCTAGTGCTAGGGTAGATAGCACTACTCGGCGCGTCAAGTCGGGTCGCAGCCTCCGAGCGACCGACGGAACGGGGTCACATTTCGGGGGTGCGAGAAGCGGAGTCCATCACGATGCCGACCACGTTTCCCACTCGGGTGAGGTCAGCGTCGTGAGCGAGCAACGTGGCATGGTTCCGGTGCGCGACCGACGCGATCATGCAGTCGATCAGGCCTCGCGGCGTGACACCGGCTCGCCGGCACAGGCGGTAGATGCGCGACGCCGCTTCGAAGTCCGCCGCCGCGTCGAACGGGAGCAGATGGCATCGTAAGAGCAATCTGCGCAAGTCCTCTGCCCGGCCGTCGTTCCTGGCCCCCGCCATGACCTCCATCATCACCAGCTCGGTCGTCGCGAGTGGTCCGTCATCAGCGATTAGCTCGGACATTCGGTCGTCTATCGGGCTCCCCGTTGCCCGGTCGTACTCGACCCATGCCGACGTGTCGGCCAGGATCATCGGCCGCGAGCGGGACCGGTGTCAGCCGGCACCTTTCCGATGGCGCGCACCCCACGCATGGCGAGCGATTCCTCGCGGCTCATGGGCTGGCCCGCAAGGTGCCGGAGGGCGAGGTCGACAGCCTCCGTTTTCGTATGGAGACCGTAACGGTCCATGACGGCTTGGAGGTAGGTGTCCTCGATCTCGATGTTGGTCCGTACTCGGCTCATGCACGTAGTATACACAGCACGTGTATGATGCGTGTACCGTGGATCCCCCGGTGCCGTCTTGAAGTATCGCTACTCCGACTCGCCCTCTGGCTCTGTTGACGGCGAGGCGACGCCGTAGACGCGCAGCGCGATCAGATAGGCCACGCTGATGACGTCGACGATCACCTCATACGGCCAGAACGTGGCCTTGACGATGGCCGAGACGAGGCAGGCGATGCCGGCGGCAGCGATTGCCGCGACCAACCCGGCATGGGCAGCCCTCAACCTCACAAGCTCCTGGCGTTCGTCGAGCCGGCCGCTGATCACGGCACCGGCGTCGGTCTCGCTCCAGCCGTAGAGGAAGAACATCGCCGACACGATGGCGGTAACGGCGTAGGCCAGTGCGGCGCCGATCCAGCTCTGGCCGATCCCGATCGACGTCGAGATCATTGCGCCGAAGACCAGCGCGAACGCTGGCGCGCGCAGGCGCCGAGAGATCATCCGGTTCATGGGCGCAGATCCTCCTCATCCGGCTGGAACACCGCTTCGATGGGCAGCGAGAACAGGTCGGCGATCCGGAACGCCAGCGGAAGCGACGGCAGGTACCGGCCGCTCTCGAGCGAGATCACCGTCTGGCGCGACACGCTGAGCCGGGACGCCAGTTCGGCCTGGGACAGGCCGGCTCCCAACCGCAGCTCCCGTAGAGAGTTCTTCATAGCGGTGTAAAACTACCTTGACATCACGGGATAGTCCAGTTAGCTTTACATCACGACCGGCCGGAAGGTTCTGGCTGGAAGGGCACGAGGAACTCGAACCGGGGGAGTAAAAATGGAACCCACCGCAGCAATCCAGATTCACAGGCGTCCCACTGTGGTCCAGCCGCTCATGGTCTACTTCATCGAGATCGACGGTGAGGAGGCGGCGAGCCTCACGCCCGGTCAGCGCGACACCGTGCACGTCACTCCCGGGCCGCACCGCCTCCAGGCGAAGGCCCTCTTCTGGTCGAGCCCTGAGCTCGAGGTCAACGTGGACGCCGGTGCGTTGCTCATCGTGGACGTCGCCCCCG
Organism: Acidimicrobiaceae bacterium; assembly: GCA_027306755.1. Lineage (GTDB taxonomy): Bacteria > Actinomycetota > Acidimicrobiia > Acidimicrobiales > RAAP-2 > JAJYVT01. Next base: position 51,756 of record DAHUZE010000016.1, read on the forward strand.
ACGTGAAGCGGCTATGGAACCTGGTGGCGCACCGCCATGCCTTCCTCCACGTTGAAGAGGTGCGCGCCGCATAGTTGCGTTCGGTGGCCTCACCCCGCGATTGAAATCAGGAACCCCTGGCCTGCTGGCCTGCTGGCCTGCTGGCCTGCTGGGTGGCTGGCTGGGTGGCGGAGGCGGTGGGATTTGAACCCACGGTGGGTTGCCCCACACACGATTTCCAATCGTGCCGATTCGGCCGCTCTCGCACGCCTCCGGGTGCTGCCTGCAACGCAGCGGGAACAGGGTAGTCGCGCCGGCATGGGGCACCCGATCCTCAGGGGCGACGGCGGAGCACCATCCTGCGGCTAGCGTGGCCCGAGTGCCGTGCCGGCGTTGGGTGCGGTGGCCGGGTCCTGCGCAACGGTCCCTCGTGAACCGAGTCAGGGTCGGAAGGCAGCAGCTCTCAGCGGGTCAGACCGTGTGCCGTAGCCAACCTGGCCATCGCACCGAGCGCCGGCACGTCAGAGGCGGCCGGTAGAGTCGGCGCCCGTGGTGGACGATGCGGGCCCGGCAGGCACGAGCGCCGGGGAGCATGCGCCGACCGTGCCCGTCGCCACGCCGCTCGACGGGGACGACCAGTTCGTCTCGCTCTACCGCCGGTACCGGCCCGGGCGCTTTGCCGAGCTCCGCGGCCAGGAGCACGTGGTGCGCGCGCTGCAGGGCGCAGCCAGGGACGGCCGGGTGGCGCACGCCTACCTGTTCAGCGGCCCCCGGGGCACGGGCAAGACGTCGACTGCCCGTATCCTCGCCCGGGCACTCAACTGCGCCAACCCGGTCGACGGGGAGCCCTGCGGGACCTGCGCCTCCTGCGTGGCAATCGCCCGAGGATCGTCGATGGACGTCCACGAGCTGGACGCCGCTTCCAACAACGGGGTCGACGCCATGCGGGACCTCATCGCCCACGCCGCACTGGCCACCCCGGGCCGGTGGAAGGTCTACATCGTGGACGAGGTCCACATGCTCTCCAACGCTGCGGCCAACGCCCTGCTCAAGACCCTCGAAGAGCCGCCCGGCCACGTCGTCTTCGTGTTGGCGACGACCGATCCGCAAAAGGTGCCCCCCACCATTCGCAGCCGTACCCAGCACTTCGAGTTCGGGCTGCTCGGGCCGGACACGCTGACCGGCCTACTCCGGGACGTGAACGTCGCTGCTGGTCTGTCGTTGGACGAGGCGGACCTGTCCGTCGCCGTCCGTAAGGCAAGAGGGTCGGCACGCGACGCCCTCAGCGCCATGGACCAGGTGGCCGCGGCCGGCTCCGCCGACGCGCTCCGTCCCGGCGTAGACGCTCTGGCGGAAGCCATCGCCGAAGCCGATGCCCGGGGTGCGCTCGTGGCTGTGGCCGCCCTGGGGGACGCGGGTTGGGGTCCCCAGCAACTGGCGACGGAGCTCGTGGACGAGCTGCGCCAGACGTTCCTCGCCTCGCTTGCTCCCGAGCTGTGCGCCGCAGTGGGCGTGGAACGGCAGCGGCTGGCCGAACGGTCAGCTCGCATGGGCCTACCCCGAGTGGTCCGGGCCATCGAGCACCTGGGGCGGGCGCAGGTCGACATGCATGAGGCGCCCGACCCCCGGGCCGTGCTGGAGGTCGCCCTGGTACGTCTGGCTCGTCCGGAGCTGGACGAGACCGTGGAGGCGCTGCTCGATCGGATCAGCCGCCTGGAACAGGCGCTGGCCGGAGGAGCCGATCCGTCGTCCCGCGCCTCTGACGCGCCGCCCGGGCCACCTGCCACGCGCCGGCCAGCGCCCTTGCCGTCGACGGCGCGGTCGGCGCCAACGGGGCCCGTCGGCGAGCGCCCCGGCCTCGGTGCACTGCGACGGGAGCGGGCAGCCCAGGATCGTGCATACGAGCCGGGGATCGCTTCGCCACCCGCTCCTGCCCGGAGCTCCGCCCCCCCGGCGACCGACGCCCCAGCGCCCGACAGCCCCGGGCCTGA
>DAHUZE010000018.1 GCA_027306755.1 Acidimicrobiaceae bacterium
CGGGGGCGTGGGGGGCCGGGGCGGCGGGGACGTGGGGGGCCGGGGCAGCGGGGGCGTGGGCCGCTGGGGCATGCGCCGGGGCGGCGGGGGCAGGACCGGGCGCGACCTCTCGCCGCACCCCTTCAGACCGGAGCGCGCCGCCCGGGCGGCCGGGTGCCATCGGCGCGCTGCCACGGCTGCTCACGATGGGGCGCCGCTCAGGCGCCGCCGGTGTCGCTCGCTGCTCGGCAGGCGCGGGCCGGGGCGCGGCCTTCTTGACCGGGGCCGGCGCCTGCGTCTCCGCCGGCGGCTCCTCGGGCGCGACGGGTCGCCGCAGGCCCTCGGCGTCGGCCTTCCGCCGTACCCGATCGGCTTGCGCCTCCTCGATCGACGAGGAGTGGCTCTTCACCCCGATGCCGAGCGCCAAGCAGAGGTCCAGAGCCTCCTTGTTGGTCAGCCCCAGCTCACGGCCGAGCTCGTAGACGCGGATCTTCTTCGGCAATTCGTCCTCGGTGCTTCCTTCGCAGTTCCCGGCAGCTCAGGGCGCCGGGGAATCCAACCATCCTCGCACATCGTGGGCAAGGCCCAACTCTCGCCGGAGCGGTTCGGTGGCGCCCGGTGCCAAAGGGCACCGCAGCGCCCGCTCAAAGGCATTGCGGCGAGCTGCCCGGTCCAGGCAGCTCTCGGAGGCCCGGCACAGCCATGCACCCCTGCCCTCCATACCCGTTCCGAGCACCAACGCCCCGTCCCGGCCGACAACCCGGACGAGCTCGGATGCTGGCGCCCGACGCCGGCACCCGATGCACGTCCGTACGGGCGCTATGCCTCCCCTCCCACAGCTTCGCCTGCTGCGGCGGCGGACTCCGGTTGCGGTCCGGGAGGGCCGTCCGTGGCCTCGCCGTCGCCCTCGGTGCCGGTGGCCTCGCCGTCGGTGGCCTCGACCTCGGTGGCCTTCGCGCTGTCACCCTCGGCCGCGTGGCTCCACTGCTCGGCCGAGATGGCCTCGCCGCCCTCAGCCGGCCTCCACACCATCTCCCCGCTCTCGCTCTCGACCCACTCGCCCTCGGCCCACTCCTGCCCGGCGTAGCCGGACTCCTCCTCGGCCAGCTGGGTCTCGCTCTTGATGTCGATCCTCCACCCCGTGAGGCGGGCGGCGAGGCGGGCGTTCTGGCCCTCCTTGCCGATGGCCAGGGACAGCTGGTAGTCGCTGACGACGACGGTGGCCGTTCCGGTCTCCTCGTCGAGGCGCACCTCGCGCACGCGGGCAGGGGCCAGCGCGTTCTGGATGAGCTCGATCGGGTCATCCGAGAACGGAACGACGTCGACGCGCTCGCCCCGCAGCTCGTTGGTGACCATCCGCACGCGCGACCCGCGTGCGCCCACGCAGGCGCCAACCGGATCCACGTTCGGGTCGTTGGACCAGACGGCGATCTTGGTGCGGTGGCCCGGCTCCCGGGCGGCGGCCTTGATCTCGACGACCCCCGAGGAGATCTCGGGCACCTCCAGCTCGAAGAGGCGCTTGATGAGACCCGGGTGCGTCCGGCTGACCACGATCTGGGGGCCCTTGGTGGTCTTGCGGACCTCCACGATGTAGGCCTTGAGACGGGTGCCGTGGTCGTACCGCTCGAAGGACACCTGTTCCGCCTGGGGCAGGAGGGCCTCCACCTTGCCCAGGTCCAGCAGGGTGTAGCGGTTGTCCGTCTGCTGGACGATGCCGGTGACGATGTCACCCTCCCGCCCGGCGTACTCCTCGTACTTCATGTCCCGTTCGACCTCGCGGATCCGCTGGAGGATCACCTGCTTGGCCGTCTGGGCGGCGATGCGGCCGAAGTCGTCGGGGGTGTCGTCCCACTCGTTGACGACGTTGCCCTCGTCGTCCAGCTCCTGGCCGTACACCCGGCTCTCGCCGGACTCGGGGTCGATGGTGACGACCGCCTCCTCGGCGGCGTCAGGCCGACGCTTGTAGGCGGCCACCAGGGCGTTGGCCAGCGCGTCCAGGAGCGTCTCCACCGAGATGCCCTTGTCGCGCGCGATCTGGCCCAGCGCGTCCAGGAATTCGAAGTTGGTCTTGCTCATGACGTCGTCGCCCTCTCCTTGCCCTTGCGCCCCTTGGCTCGGCTCGGTGAGGGCGCGCCGCCGGCCCCCCACGCAAAGACCGTGCGGGCCCGCTCGATGGTCTCGAAACCGACGGTCGCCGAGCCGCCGGGCACATCGGGTCCCTCCAGGACCACACCGCTGCCGTCGACCGAGGCCAGCCGCCCCTGGAGCCGCCGGACCTCCCCTGCACCGGGCATGAGGCGAACCGACACGGTCTCGCCCAGCGCTCGGGCGAACTGCTCCGGGGTCCGCAGCCGGCGCTCCACCCCCGGACTCGACACCTCCAACGTGTAGCGCCCGGGTAGCGGGTCCAGCTGGTCCAGCGCCCCGGACACCGCCCGGTTGGCAGCCGACAACGCATCCAGGTCGATGCCGCCCTCCCGGTCCACCGTCACCCGGACGGTGGCGGCAACCAGCTCGACGTCCACGAGCTCCAGGCCGAGCTCGGCCACAACCGGCGACAGCTCGCCGTACAACGTCTCCACGGTCGTTCCAGCCATCCGCCGGCACCTCCCTTCGTCGCTCGCCCGTCGTTGCTGCTGTGCGTCACTCCTCCTCTGGCCGGGCGAACGAGCCCCGGCCACCCGGCCCGGCCCCCTGCACGACGAAAGCGTGGGCAGCGGCCCACGCTTTCAACAGGTCCTGCAATAGACCGGACAGCGGATCGAGTATACCCACGGAACCGTGCCGATTGGGCCGCCTCCCGGCCATTACGGGGCGGCGCCACCCCCCTGCCCGGCAGCGCCGGAGCCGTCGCCCTCCTCGTGCACGCGCTTGCGGATCCGGTCGATCCGGACCTCGGAGGCGTTGGGGTCCGGGCCCCTCTCGTCGAGCATGGCCCGCCGGTCTGCCTCGGCCTCGGCCTCTGCATCGGCGTCGGCTGCGGCCAGCCGGGCCTCCACCCCTTCGGAGACCAGCCGCTCGGCTTCGGCCACGAGCGCGCCCACCATCTCGCTCTCCGGCACCACCCGGACGATCTTGCCCTTGATGAACAGGTGCCCCTTCTGCTTGCCTGCCGCGATGCCGAGGTCCGCGCTGCGGGCCTCGCCGGGCCCGTTGACCACGCAGCCCATGACCGCCACCTGGATGGGCAGGTTCAGGTTCTCGAGCGCGGCCTGCGCTTCCTTGGCCACGGCGATCACGTCCACCTGGGCCCGACCGCAGGACGGGCAGGCAATGAGGTCCAGGCCCTTGCGCTCCCGGAGGCCCAGCGACTCGAGCAGCTGCCGACCGGCTCGAGCCTCCTCCACTGGGTCCGCGGTGAGCGAGTAGCGGATGGTGTCCCCGATGCCTTCGGCCAGGAGAGCGCCAATGCCCGCCGTGCCCTTGAGGAGGCCCGCCGGCGGCGGCCCGGCCTCCGTCACCCCGAGGTGCAGGGGATGGTCGAACGTCTCGGATGCCAGCCGGTACGCGGCGATCATGAGGGCGACCGACGAAGCCTTGACCGAGATCTTCACGTCTGCGAACCCGACCTCTTCGAAGTAGGCCAGCTCCATCCTGGCCGACTCCACCAGCGCCTCCGGGGTGGCGGCGCCGTACTTCTTGTACAGATCCGGGTGCAGGGAGCCGGCGTTGACCCCGATGCGGATGGGCACCCCCCGGTCCTTCGCCTCGGACGCCACGAGCTTGATCTCGGATTCCTTGCGCAGGTTCCCCGGATTGAGCCGGAGCCCGTGCACCCCCGCCTCCAAGGCGGCCAGGGCCATCTCGTGGTGGAAGTGGATGTCGGCGATGATGGGAACGGGCGAGCGGGGCACGATCCGCGCCAGCCCTTCGGCGGCCGCCTCCTCGTTGCAGGTGCAACGGACGATGTCGGCTCCGGCGGCGGCCAGCGCGTAGACCTGGGCCAAGGTGCCCTCCACGTCGGCCGTCTTGGTGGTGGTCATCGACTGCACGGAGATAGGGGCTCCGCCGCCGACGGCCACGCCGCCGACATGGATCTGGCGCGTCGATCGACGCGGCGTGAGCAGGGAGGAGGAGAGCTGCATCGCTCCCATTCTGCCGCGCCCGCCGCCCGGACGGCGCGCAACCAGTTCGGGCGGAGGACCCGGGTCGGCCGACGGGGTCGGCCGAAGGGGTCAGCCGAAGGGGTTGGCCACAGGATGGGCGATGTCGAGGAAGACCGCCGAACCCACGATGACGAGCAGGACGGCCATGAAGGCGTAGGCGACCGGGAGCAGCTTTGCCGCGTCCGCGTGGTAGTAGGGCTTGCCCCGCCGGGTCCGGATCCGCTCGTAGACGGCGATGGCCACGTGGCCCCCGTCCAGCGGCAGCATCGGCAGCATGTTCATGAGGCCGAGCACGATGTTGAGCGCGATGAGGATCGAGAGGAAGTAGTACACCCCGGCCCGCTCGGCCTGGGTGGCCAGCCGGGTGGCCTCCACGATGGACATGACGCGGTTCGACGACTGCGGGTTCTTGGCCGCCTTGGCCGCCGCCTGAGGGTTGGTCACCTGGTCGTACAGGGCGGCGATCCCCCCAGGCGAGAAGACGCGCCCGATCCCGAGCACGGTGGCGCTGGTCACGTGGCCGACGTCCGTGCCGGCGGAGGCGACAGCCGACAGGGCGTTCTGGGAGACGAACAGGGGCTGGGGCACCGTCGCCACCCCGATGAGCCAGTGCGTCTTCTTGCCCGGTGCCGTCCCGAGGATCTCTGTGCTGCCCCGGAGGTGGCCGGCCACCGGGTGGACCACCATGGCGGACCGCCGCCCGTGGGCTGTCACCACCAGCCGAACGGACGCCCCGCCCGACGACTCGATTGCGGTTCCCAGGGCCGTTGATGTGACGATGCGCCGGCCGTCCACCGAGACGATCCGCTCCCCCACCGTGAGCCCCGCCGCCTGCGCCGCCGTCTCTGCGTGCCCGGTCCACTTGGTGAACCCGGCCACCACCACCTGCGTCGAGCTGGGCGTGCCGAAGGCGACGACGGCGATCCACGCCAGGAGGAATGCCATCACGTAATGCATGATCGAGCCGGCACTGGCCACCAGGATGCGCCGGTGGAACGGCTGCTGGCGGTACGTGCGGGGCTCGTCCGCCTCGTCGACCTCCTCGAGGTTGGTCATCCCTGGGATCTTCACGTAGGCCCCCGCCAGAATGGGCTTGAGCCCGTACTCGGTCTCGCCCCTGCGGACCGACCACAGGCGTGGGCCGAACCCGATGAAGAACTCGGTGACCTTCATGTGGCTGGCCTTCGCCGTCAGATAGTGCCCCAGCTCGTGGAAGACGACGATGATCACCAAGGCGACGATCACAAGCAGCAGGGTGCCGAGCCCGGCCAGCAGCAGGACGGCGGCGACGACCGCCGCCACCACGGCCAGGCGGGCGATGGCCCACGCCGTCGAGCGCTGGGCAGGAGGGTCGCCGGCGGCGCCGCCGGAACCCGGCATCACACCGCCGCCAGCCTGCGGGCCACGGAGGCCCCGGCCAGCTCCCGAGCCCTGCGGTCGGCTTCGAGCACGTCCTCCACGGCGTGCAAGGGTGCGCCGTCGCACCTGTCCAAGGTCGCTCGTACCACGTCGGCGATGCCGAGCCAGTCCAGGTGCCCTTCCAGGAACGACGCGACCGCCACCTCATTGGCGGCGTTGAGCCAGGCAGGTGCCGGGCCGCCCGCGCGGCCTGCTTCGTACGCGAGGTCCAGGCAGGCGAAGGTCTCCCGGTCCGGCGGCTCGAACTGGAGCGAGAATGCGGAGCCCCAGTCGATGGCGCCGTACGCATGGCCCAGCCGCTCCGGCCAGCCCATGGCGTAGCCGATGGGCAGCCGCATGTCCGGGTGGGACAGCTGGGCGATGGTGGACCCGTCCACCAGCTCCACCATGGAGTGGATGACCGACTGGGGATGGACCACCACGCCGATACGGTCGTAGGGGATCCCGAAGAGCGCATGGGCCTCGATCACCTCGAGGCCCTTGTTCATGAGGGTGGACGAGTCGACGGTGATCTTGGGGCCCATGGACCAGGTCGGATGGGCCAACGCCTCCGCCAGGCCGACGGCGGCCAGCTCGTGGCGGCGGCGGCCCCGGAACGGGCCGCCTGAGGCGGTCACCAAGAGCCCCGCCACGGCGCCGGACGTCTGCACTCCGGTTGCCGCCCCGGTGCCGTCGGCCACCGCCGCGGGGCCGCCGGGGCCCACAGAGACTGCGCTCAGGCACTGATGGATGGCGCAGTGCTCGGAGTCCACGGGGACGATCTCGGCACCCGGGGTGGCCCGAGCCCTCTGGACGACCGGCGCGCCGGCGATGAGGGACTCCTTGTTGGCCAGCGCCAGGCGCTTCCCGGCCTCGAGGGCGGCCATGGTGACCGGGAGCCCGGCAAAGCCGACCACGCCGTTGACGACCACGTCGGCCGCCTGAGCGGCGGCCACCAGCGCCTCGGGGCCGGCCAGCAACTCGGTTCCGGGAGGGAGCCGGCCGGCGAGTGTGGACGCCAGCGAGGCGTCGCCCAGGGCGACGAGGGACGGGCGCAGGCGGTGCGCCTGGTCCACCAGCACGTCCACCGAGCGCTGCGCCGCGATGGCAACCACCTTGAACCTGTCGGGAGCGGCGACCACGACGTCCACTGCCTGCGTCCCGATGGAGCCGGAGGACCCGACCAGGCTGACGGTCTTCATAGTCCTTCCAGCATGCCATCGCCGGTGCCGCCAACCAGGGCGGCCGGCAAGCGGTCAGCCTCCGTGGAAGGCCCGAACCAGGTAGAAGGTGGCGGGCAGCACGAAGAGCAACCCGTCCACCCGGTCCAGCACTCCGCCGTGACCCGGGAGGATGCGGCCCATGTCCTTCAGTCCCAGGTGGCGCTTGACCATGGACTCGCACAGGTCGCCGATCGGGCTGACGACGGCCACCACGATCCCCAGGGCGAGGGCGTGCGTCAGCGTCCACGGATGGATCAAGTGCACGACGCCCACCGACAGGACGATCGCGGCCACCGCCCCGCCGATGACACCCTCCCAGGTCTTTCCCGGGCTGACATGGCTCAGGGGCCGGCGGCCCAGCCAGGCTCCCACCGCCAGCGCGCCCACGTCGTAGGCCACCGCAGCGATGAGGGCTCCCAGCAGGTAGGCCACGCCGTGGCGGTCCGGGAAGAGGGACGGCGACAGCAGTAGGGCCGCAAAGGACCCGAACACCCCCACCCAGGCGTACACGAGCAGGGTGGCCGCCGTGCTGCGGACCGGATCGGCCCTGCGGTCGACCCCCGCCAGGTGCCAGGCGAACGTCCCCGCCACCAGGAGCACGCTTACGAGCGGCAGGGCTTCATAGGTCTTGTCGTAGGTGCCGACCACCAGGCCCACCACGGCCACCAGGCCCAGCAGGGTTGCCGGGTGGTAGCCGGCACTGCGGAACCCGGCAAAGGCCTCCACCGCCGCCAGCCCGATCACCGCGCTGACGACCACCATCGCAGGGACGGTGCCAAAGTGGAAGGCCACCAGCGCCAGCACGCCGACCACCAGTCCGCTGGCGATGGCAGCGGGCATGTTTCGCCCCGCCCGCTGCGACATCGCGTCTTCGCCGCGGCGAGCCGGTGCCGGGGATGTTGTTGCCGTGCGCTCCCCCCCCGGGCCAACGGTCCGGGTGCGGCCGGCGTCCCCGCTGCGGGGCCGGTGGCCGCCCGGCGCCCGCACCACCAGGGAAGGGGCGACCCCTGCGTCCGCTGCGACCGCTGGGTCCTCCACGTCCTCGGCCGCCTCGGCCTCGGGGGGCACCGCCGACCCGGCTCCCCGGCCGCCGGCGCGGCGTCTGCGGCCGCGTCGTGTCTCGAGATCGGCGGCGAGCGCCTCGTCGGCCGAGATTCCTCCACGCCCCGGCTCCTGCCAAGCCTCCGCCGGGGCCTCGTCCACCACCGGATCAGCGAGGAACCCTGTCCCATCGCCGCTGCCCGATGCGGCGTGGGCGGGGTGAGGCCGCGGTCGGCCCATGTCCCGGGGCGCCGGCTCTGCGGGATGCGGGATGCGCATCACGGTCGTCTTCTCCCCCGCCACCAGGTCGGGATCCCAGTCCTCGTCGTCACTGGCCCAGCGGGCGTCGAGCGCGTCCAGCTCGTCCAGGTCGTGCTCGTCCAGGACCACCGGCTCCTCGCCGGTCCGGGGGGGACCTTCCCAACGGTCGGGAACGGCCGGTGCCGCCTCCCACGACGGGAAGAAGTCTTCGCCCGCCTGATCCGCCTCTCCAGCGGGGTCCCGTTCGAGGTCGAAGGCCCACGGCTCCCGGTCGGAGGGGTCGTTCTCGGCCAGGGGACGCCCTTCGCCGGCGCCTGGCCACAGGGCGGCGTCCAGCGGATCCGCCCGGTCCCAGTCCGAGCGTTCCTCCCGCCACGACGGCTCGGGCACGCCGGCCCAAGGATCGTCCTCCTCGCCCGCCCGCGGACGTGCCAGGACGGCCGGCACCTCGCCCGTCGGCGCCTCCGTCCAGTGCGGGAGGGCTGGTTCGGGCTGGGTCGCCCAGTCCTCGGGGCCGAAATCGTCGGCCCCGGGCACGCCGGTGGCCGGAGGCTCGCCGGGAGCCCCGGGCCCGCCGGTGGCCGGCGGCTCGTCGGTAGGGGCGTCGTCGGGCGCCGGGCCGCTGGCCCGTCGGGCGCCGATGATCCGGACCGGGCCGGTCCTGGGGCCGGTGTAGGGCCCGCGGTCGGGGTGGTCGTCCACTGTGCTGCCTGTCCTGACGTCGTCTGTCATCGCGCCCCCCGTCGGGCTTGCGCTCTCACAACCCTCGCGGCGCATACCCGCACCGAGAGCCGGTGCTCAAACCTCGAGCAGCTCCTTCTCCTTGTGGGCAAGGAGCTGGTCGACTGCAGTCACCTGTTGCTGCGTGATCTTCTCGAGCTCCTTCTCCACGCGTTCCAGCTCGTCGGTGGAGAGCGAGCTCGCCTTCTCCATCGCCTCCAGCTCGTGGCGGGTGGCGCGCCGGAGGTTGCGGATGGCCACCCGGCCCTCCTCGGCCTTGTGCCGGACCACCTTGACCAGCTCCTTGCGCCGCTCCTCGGTCAACGGCGGGAACGCCAGCCGGATCACCGCGCCGTCGTTGGACGGGTTGATCCCCAGGTCTGACCCTTGGATGGCCTTCTCGATGGCCCCCAGTGCGCTCTTGTCGTAGGGGGAGAGCACCAGGAGCATGGCGTCGGGAACGGTGAACCCGGCGATCTGGCGCAGCGGCGTCTGCGTGCCGTAGTAGTCCACGGCCAGATGCTCCACCAGCGCCGGCGAGGCGCGACCCGTGCGCACGGCGGCGAAGTCCGCCCGCACGTGGTCCACCGCCTTGGCCATCTTGTCGCGGGCTTCCTCCACGACGAGCTCGACCAGGTCGTCGTCCATCACCGGACAAGCGTACCGATCCGCTCGCCGCCGAGCGCACGGCGGAGGTTCCCCGGGGCCATGACGTCGAACACGAGGATCGGGAGGTCGTTGTCCTTGCAGAACGTGATGGCGGTGAGATCCATGGCACGCAGGTCCCGGGAGACGACGTCCATGAACGAGATCTCGTCGTATCGGGTGGCGGTGGGGTCCACACGGGGATCGGCGCTGTAGATGCCCTCGACACCCCCGTGCGTCCCTTTCAAGAGAAGCTCGGCCTCGATCTCGGCCGCCCGCAAGGCCGCGGAGGTGTCCGTCGTGAAATAGGGGTTCCCCATGCCGGCGGCAAAGATCACCACCCGCCCCTTCTCGAGGTGCCGGATGGCCCGCCGGCGAATGTACGGCTCGGCTACCTCGGCCATGTGCACCGCGGTGCACACCCTGGTGGGCTGGTTCTGGTGCTCCAGGGCGTCCTGCAGTGCAAGCGCGTTGATGACGGTGCCCAACATGCCCATGGTGTCCGAGGTGGCCCGGTCCATCCCTGCGCCTGCGCCGGTCGTGCCCCGCCAGATGTTGCCGCCGCCGACCATCACGGCCAGCTGCAGGGGCAGCTCTTCGAGCGCACCGGCGATCTCGCCGGCTATCCGCTCGACCGCCGGGGCGTCGATGGTCTCGTCGGAGGCCGAGGAGGCCAGCGCCTCCCCGGACATCTTGAGGACCAGCCGGCGCGGCTCACCCATGATCGGCGCCGTCGGCGGGAACGTCCGGTGCGGAGGTCAGGAGCCGATCACCACCTGGGCGAAGCGGACCACTCCGGCCGAGCCCAGCAGGTCGGCGATGGTGCGCTTCTCGTCCCGCACGTAGGGCTGCTCGAGCAGGACGCGCTCTTTGTACCAGCCGTTCATGCGGCCCTCGACCACCTTGGGCAGCGACGCCTCGGGCTTCCCTTCATTGCGGCTGATCTCCTCCACGGTCGCCCGCTCCGCCGCCACCTCCTCGGCCGGGACGTCCTCGCGCCGCAGGTACTGCGGCCGGGCGAAGGCGATGTGGGTGGCCACTTCGTGGGCCAGCTCCTGGCTGCCCCCCTGGAGGAGCACGAGCACGGAATTGACCCCCCGACCGGCCTGCTGGTGGAGGTACGAGTCGAGCACCTGGTCCTGGGTGCTCTCCATGCGGACGACGCGCCCGATGGTGATGTTCTCCTGCAGGCTCGTGCGGAGCTTGTCCACCGCGTCCTGACGCCCGGAAACGGCGTCCTCACCGTCAGCGGCCACCAGCTCGGCCAGCTCGTCAACAAGCGAGACGAACTCTGGCGCCTTGGCCACGAAGTCGGTCTCGCACCGAAGCTCGACGATCGCCGCCGTCGAGCCCTGACGCACTGCGGCAACCGCGCCCTGCGACGCCTCACGGTCCTCCCGGGCGCTGGCTTTGGCGAGGCCCTTGACGCGGAGCCACTGCAGCGCCTCGTCCGTTGTCCCATTGGACTCGTCCAGAGCCCGCTTGGCATCCATCATGCCCACACCGGCCAGTCGGCGAAGGTTCTGAACGTCCTTTGCGGTGTAGTCCGGCATGTCAAGCCTCCGTGGCAATCGAGGGGGCCGCGGCCGACCCGTCTGCCCCGGCCACGGCCGGTTCGGTGCTCTCCGTCGCCGCGCTCGGCGGCCCCGCGGCGTCAGTGGGCGCCGAGCCGGCGGCAACCGGCTCGCTCCGGCCCGCCGTGGTGGCGGTCCCGGCGCGGGCCGACTCCGGCTCGGGTGGCGGCGCGGGATGGGACGCCTCGACGGTCGCCCGCGGCCGGGGCCGGGGCGGCCCTGACGGGGCGGCGGCCGGGCCGTTGCCCTCGACCTGGCGCGGCGCCGGGCGGTGGCTGGCGATCCAGCGGCCCTCGACGACGGCGTCGGCGATCACCCGGCACATCAGCGCTCCCGACCGGATGGCGTCGTCGTTCCCCGGGATCACGTAGTCGACGACGTCCGGGTCGCAATTCGTGTCCACGACCGCCACTACCGGCATGCGGAGCTTGTTCGCCTCGGTCACGGCGATGTGCTCCTTCTTCGTGTCGATCACGAAGACGGCCTGCGGGAGCCGGTCCAGGTTGGCGATCCCGCCGAGGTTTCGGGAGAGCTTCTCGAGCTCGCGCACGTGGCGAAGCGCCTCCCGCTTGGGCATGGCGTCGAAATCGCCTGCTGCCTGCATCGTCCGCAGGTCCTGCATGCGCTTCACACGCCCCGAGACGGTCTGGAAGTTCGTCAGCATGCCGCCCAGCCACCGCTGGTTGACGTACGGCATCCCGCAGGCTTGGGCGTAGTCCGCCACCGGGCCCTGCGTCTGCTTCTTGGTTCCCACGAACAGGACGCTTCCGCCGCCGGCCACCAGGTCGCGGACGAAGCCATAGGCGCTCTCGATGCCGTCGAGCGTCTTGTGCAGGTCGATCAGGTAGATCCCATTGCGCTCGCCCAGGATGTAGCGGCGCATCTTGGGGTTCCAGCGACGGGTCTGGTGGCCGAAGTGCACTCCGGCCGTCAAGAGCTGTCGCATCGTGACGACGGCCATACGGGTTCCTCCAGTCGGTTCTTCTTCCCCGGCGCAGCACCCCCATCGGGGGCGACCGTGGAACGCGCACGGGTGCGGGATAGTTGTGGGTAACGGCGCCCGCCGGGCGGCGAGCAGGTGCAGGATACCCGCTCGGGCGGCCCCCCGGCCACCGCAGGGCCACCGGCCACCCCGGGAGCCTCAGGCCCGGGGGTGAGTCCCCGAGTAGATCTCGACCAGCCGCTCCCGGCTCACGTGCGTGTAGATCTGCGTGGTGCGGAGACTGGCGTGCCCGAGCATCTCCTGGACAACCCGGAGGTCTGCCCCCCCGTCGAGCAAGTGGGTGGCCATCGTGTGGCGCAGGGCGTGGGGATGCGTCGGCACCGGGGACCGCCGGTCCACGATGCGGCGGACGTCGCGCGGCCCGAGCCGGTTTCCCCGCCGGTTCAGGAACACTGCCTGCGGCGGGGTCTGCGGGCCGGCCACCAGGGGCCGCCCCTCGTGCACCCATTGGCGCAGCACGGCCACGGCCCGGTCGTGCACGGGCACCCGGCGCTCCTTTGACCCCTTGCCGAGCACGGTGACGAAGCCCGCGTCCAGGTCCAGACCGCCCCGGTCCAGACCGCAGAGCTCGGCCACCCGGATCCCCGCGGCGTACAGGAGCTCCACCACGGCGTCGTCCTGGAGGGCGAAGGCCTCAGCCACGGCGCGCCGCTGCGGGTTGGGGGGGGGCCGGCCGGGGGCAGGCTGGCCGGCTTCGCCGCCGCCGTCCAGGAGCACCGCCAGCTCACCGTGGGACAGCACCGACGGCAGCCGGCCGGTCGCGGACGGGGCCGTCAGCCGGCCGGAAGGGTCCTCGGCGATCAGGCCGCGGCGCCGGCACCAACCGAAATACGCACGCAGGGCCGCCGCCTTGCGGGCCACCGACGCCCGGGCGTAGCCGCGGGTCGCGAGGTATGCCAGGTACCGGCGCAGGAGGACCCGCGACACCGCCCCCGGAGCCCGGCACCCGCCGCGGGCGCTCCATTCCACGAAGGCATCGAGGTCCGAGCGGTAGGCGCGCCGGGTGGCCGGCGCCCGGGCCCCGAGCCAGCGATCGAACTCCTCGAGCTGCCACGGCGCGCAAACTGCCTCCTCCACCCCTCCTACGGTAGCGGTGCCCCGCGGCACGGCTCGGGACCGGGCGCAGCGGCGGGTGTGCCCATGGAGTCTTCGCGGCGTCGTAACCTTTCGGCATGAGCAGCCGCATCCTGGTGGTGGAGGACGACGAGCGGATCCGCTCGTCCATGCGGCTCGCCCTGGAGGGCGAGGGGTACGAGGTCGACGAGGCGGCCACCGGGGAGGAGGCGTTGGACCGGTTTGCGGCGCGTCCCGCGGACGTGGCGCTCATCGACCTGATGCTGCCCGGCATGGACGGCTTCGAGTGCTGCCGGGCGCTGCGACGTCAGAGCGCGGTCCCGATCATCATCGTGACCGCCCGGACCGACACCCACGACGTGGTGGCGGGCCTTGAGGCGGGCGCGGACGACTACGTGACCAAGCCGTTCGTCACCAAAGAGCTGGGGGCCAGGATCCGCGCCCTGCTGCGCCGGGTCCGTCCGGCCGACGAGGAGCCCGCGATCTTCACCTTCGGGGACATGGAGCTGGCACCCGAAGAGGGCGTCCTCCGCCGGAAGGACGGCACCGAGGTCCACTGCACGAAGACCGAGTTCCGCCTCCTGTGCGAGCTGGCGGCCAGCCCGAACAAGGTGCTGAGCCGGGAGCAGCTGCTCGACCGGGTGTGGGGGTACGACTACTTCGGGGACGGCCGCCTGGTGGACGTCCACATCCGGCGCCTGCGCACCAAGATCGAGCCCGACCCCGCACTGCCCCGCCACATCCTCACCGTCCGGGGCATGGGCTACAAGCTTGTGCCCTGAGGAGCGACCCGCGCGGCGCCCGGCCCTGTGGACCCGGCTCGGCCTCCGGGCACGGGTGACGGTCACCTTCGCCCTTGGCGCGCTGATCCTCTCGGTGCTCATGGGGACGATCAGCTACCTGACCACCCGCCACTTCCTGGTGGGCGAGCGCGAGACCACATCGATCAACCTGGCGTTCAAGAACGCGGCGCAGGTGCAGGAGGACATCGTCCTGCACCAGCAGAACAAGACAAAGCCCATCAAGACAACCATCGTCAGCGCCCTGTCCACCGCGGACTCCGGCACCGCCACAGCCCACTCGCTCCTGCGCTACGGCGGCGCCTGGTACGTCGCCACGCTGTCCTACGACGAGAACGCCCTGCCGCCGAGCCTTCTCCGCGCCCTGGGCACCGATGCCGCCACCACGCAAACCTTCGTGAACGCCACAGGGGCCCAGATCGCCGTGGGCGTGCAGATCCACCCCATCCACGCGGTGTACGTGGAGGTCTTCACCATCTCGGACCTGGCGCACACGTTGCGGGTGCTGCTACTCGCCCTGGTGAGCGCCGGCCTGGTCACGACCGTCTTCGGCGCCGCACTTGGCCGCTGGGCCAGCGGGCGCTCGCTCAGCCCGCTGACGGGGGTCTCACGGGTGGCGGTCGCCATCGCCGGCGGTGAGCTGGGCACCCGCTTGGCGGCGGCTCCCGCGGATCCGGACCTGGCCGCGCTGACCACCTCGTTCAACCGCATGGTGGACCAGCTCCAGGAGCGCATCGAGCGCGAGGCCCGCTTCACCTCCGACGTCAGCCACGAGCTGCGCTCGCCCCTGACCACGCTCGCGGCCAGCCTGGAGGTCCTCGAGCACCAGTCAGCGGAGCTGGCGCCCTCCAGCCGGCGGGCCCTGGAGCTCCTCGCTGCCGATGTCCGGCGGTTCCAGCGGATGGTGGGCGACCTGCTCGAGATCTCCCGCTCGGACACGGGCTCGGCGGACGTCTCACTGGAAGAGGTGCGGCCCGGCGAGCTCGTGCGACGGGCCATCGCCGCAGCCCGGCGCTCCCTGCCCGACCCCGGCGCCGAGCCGGCGATCTGGGTGGACCCGGAGCTGGAGCGTGTCCGGCTGTCGGTGGACAAGCGCCGGTTCGAGCGGGTGATGACCAACCTGATGGAGAACGCCGCCCACTACGGCGGGGGGGCCACGTCCGTCCGTGTGGACCGCGGACCGGCGAGCGGGGACGGCGGCGGTACAGGCGCCGGGACATCGGTCCGGATCTCGGTCGAGGACCGGGGGCCGGGGGTGCCCGAGGTCGAGCGGGCCCGGGTGTTCGAGCGCTTCTACCGGGGCCACGCCGCCTTCCAGCGCGGAGCCGGCACCGGCACCGGGCTCGGGCTGGCCTTGGTGGCCGAGCACGTGCGGCTGCACGGCGGGCGGGTCTGGGCCGACGAGGCCGAAGGAGGCGGTGCGCGGTTCACCATCGAGCTGCCGGGACACGTGGCGGACGAAGACGAGGACGCGACAGCGCCCATGGCCCGATGGCCATGACCGGGCGCCCCGGGCTCCGCCGCCCGCACGGCCCGGCCGCGGCGGGCGCGCTGGCGGCCATGTCAGCCGGCTTGATGCTGGCCGGCTGTGGCATCCCCACCCAGGCCACGGCCCGTGCCATCCCCGCCAGCGAGGTGCCCCGGAACGTGAACGCCTCGCCCGTGACGACGACCACTGATGCGGCCACACGGGCGGGGGCCGTCCCCACCCCCGTCTACTTCATCAGCACAGGCGCGTACATCGTTCCCAAGTCCCGGTACGTGAAGCCGTCTGCGACCGTCACAGCGGCGATCGACACCCTGCTGGCGGGGCCGACCACACGGGAGCTGTACAGCACAGGGACCACGACGGCGTTTCCACGGGGCACGGGCATAAGGCTCCTGCACACCAGCGTCGCCGGCAACGTGGTCACCCTCAACTTCAACACCACATTCGGGTTTCTCTCGAATACCGAGGAAGTGCTCGGCGTGGCCCAGGTCGTCTACACCGCGACCGAGGCCCTCAAGGCGACCGATGGGGTCATCATCGAGATCAACGGCGGCCCCATTCCGGTGCCGATGGCGTCGGGCCAGCTGACCAGCGCCCCGGTGCACCAGTCGAGCTACGCCGCGCTGCTCAAGCCGGCCACACCGGCCACAAGCACCACCACGTCCGCAGCACCGTGACCCGGCACGGCCTCCACTGTGCCGGTCGCCGGCTCAGTTAGCCCGTCGCCTCCTCACGCCAGCGCACCCTGGGCGCGGCCAGCCACAGGTGCTCGAGGTCGTAGAAGGCACGCAGCTCGTCCAGGAACACATGCACGACCACGTCGCCGTAGTCCATCAGGACCCACGTTGCGTCGCGGAGGCCCTCCACACGCAGCGGGGGCTCGCCCGCCCGCAGCTTGACCTGGCGCTCGATCTCCTCCACCAGGGTGCGCACCTGGCGGACATTGCGACCGCTCGTCACGACGAAGGCGTCCACAACGCCGAGCGCATCGGCCATGTCCAGGACGACGGTGTCGCTTCCAAGCTTCTCGTCCGCTGCGGCCGCCGCAACAAACGCCATGCCGGGAAGCGTCAACGAATCCCTCCGATCAACGAATCCCTCCAAGGACGAAGACGGTGAGGAGGAACACGGCCGCCAGAACGGCGAGGCCCGCCGCTGCGAAGAGTCGCTGCTGGCGGCGGTGCTGGCGCCGCTCGCGGCGCAACGTGCTCCGGCCGACCGGGATCGGTGCGGGAGCCGGCGCAGCCACGACGTGCACCAGGGCCGCCCGTAGCGCCTCCCGGTCGACCGCGGCAGCGGCGGTCACCTTCGCCTGGTCGGGCGCCTCGGCTTCCTCGTCTGGCATCTCGCTTGGCGATGCGGCCGGCTCCATGACCGTGCCGGCGGGCGAACGCGCGCCGCTCCGAGGCACTTCGGCCGTGTCCATCGTCGAGACGCTCATCTGCCACCAGCGTACAGACCCCGCCGGGCGATGCAACGGATAACCGCCTCGGGGACGAGGCCCTCCACGGTCAGACCCCGGTCGAGGCGGTCCCGGACCTCCGAGCTGGAGACGTCGACCGGCTCGCCCTGCACGTGGACGACCCGCCATCCCGGCGGGTCGACGGCCCGCTCGCTCTGCGGACGCTCCACCACCACCAGGGTCACCAGCCGGCGGAGATCCTCCACGCGGGTCCAGGTGCCGAGGCCGGCGACGAGGTCCGAGCCGACGATGAGGTAGAGCACCGGAGGCGGCGAAGCCCTGGCCGCGGTCCGGTCGAGCAGAGCCTCCACGGTGTCGATCGTGTAGCTGGGGCCCCCACGTGCGATCTCGATCCCGCAGGCCTCCAGGCCCGGGACGAGCGCCGCCGCGGCCTCCACCATGGCCATCCGGTCCGCTGCGGGGGAAACCGAGCGCTGCGGGACCTTCTGCCACGGCTCGTTGGCCACCACCAGCCCGAGGCGGTCGAGCCCCAGCGCAGCGCGGCACGTCCGGGCGGCGGCAAGGTGCCCGCAATGGGGGGGGTCGAAGGTGCCGCCGAGCAGGCCCCACCGCTCCGGCCGCAGCTCCCCAGCCCGCCCGCCATCGGGCACCGGACGCGCCGAGGCGCCGGGATCCAGGACGTGGTCGGACATGGGGGGGAGCGTACGCGTCGGGCCGGTGACGACGCAGGCCGTACGCTACGGGGATGGCGTCCCACCCGGCCGGCGGACCCGACCACCTGTCCGACCCGGGCCCTGCGTCCGGAGAGGCCGGCGGGCCCGACCGGGGCGCCCGACCGGCTGCAGAGACGTGGACGGCCGGCTCGTGGCGGCGCCTCCCGGCCGCCCAGCAGCCGGCGTGGCCGGACGAGGAGTCCCTCAAGCGGGCCGGCTCCACGCTTGCCACGCTGCCCCCGCTGGTGATCGCCAGCGAGACCCGCCAGCTGACCGCCTCCCTGGCCGCCGTGGCCCGGGGCGAGGCGTTCCTGCTCCAGGCCGGGGACTGCGCGGAGTCGTTCCGGGAATTCGGGGCCGACCAGATCAGGGACAAGCTCAAGGTGATGCTTCAGATGGCGGTGACCCTCACCTACGCCGCCGGGGTCCCCGTGGTCAAAGTGGGACGCATCGCCGGCCAGTTCGCCAAGCCCCGGACCAGCGCCTTCGACCGCATGGGCGACATCGAGCTCGAGGCGTTCCGGGGCCACATGGTGAACGACGAGGCGTTCGACCCCCAGGCCCGCCGGCCGGACCCCACCCGCCTGGTGAGCGCCTACCACCAGGCCGCGGCCACCTTGAACCTGCTGCGGGCATTCACCAAGGGAGGGTTCGCGGACCTGTCCCACGTGCACGGCTGGAACCAGCAGTTCGTGGCCAGCTCGGCCGAGGGCCGTCGCTACGAGCGCATCGCCAGCGAGATCGACCGGGCGCTGCGCTTCATGGCGGCCTGCGGCATCGATCTCCAGGCCGAGGAGGGGCTGCACCAGACCGACTTCTGGACCAGCCACGAGGCGCTGATCCTCCACTACGAGGAGGCTCTCACCCGGCAGGACTCGCTCACCGGCGACTGGGTGGACACGTCCGGCCACCTGCTGTGGGTGGGTGAGCGCACGCGCCAGCTGGGGGGCGCCCACGTGGAGTTCCTGTCCGGTGTCATCAACCCCGTAGCCGTGAAGTTGGGGCCTTCCGCCACGCCCGACGAGGTGGGCGAGCTGTGCAACCGGCTCGACCCCGACCGCACGCCGGGCCGGCTGACCCTCATCACCCGGATGGGCGCTGGGAACGTGTCCGGCACCCTGCCTGGGCTCATCGAGAGCGCCCGGGAGGGGGGTCACCCCGTGGTGTGGGCGTGCGATCCCATGCACGGCAACACGTTCACCAGCGAAGGCGGCCACAAGACGAGGCGGTTCGGCGACATCGTGGCCGAGCTGCGGGAATGGTTCGGCATCCACCGCTCGATGGGGTCATGGCCGGGAGGGGTGCACGTGGAGCTCACCGGCGACGACGTGACCGAGTGCCTCGGTGGTGCCGAGGAGATCGGCGAGGCGGACCTGTCCCAGCGGTACACCACCACCTGCGACCCCCGCCTCAACGCCCGCCAATCACTGGACCTGGCGTTCGACGTCGCCGAGCTGCTGCGCTCCTGAGGGGAGCCCGGGCACGCCGGCGCGCCGGGCGCGTCACAGGACCGACAGAGCGCCGTCGTGGTCCCGTCATGTCGGCCGGCACGCGCCGTGGGCCCGACGCCCCATCCATGCGCCAGATCGGGGGCCCCATCCATGCGCCAGATCGGGGCCCGCCAGGGGAAGACATTCCTGCATAGGCGCGCAATTGAACGGTTCACTTGCGTTCGCGCCGCGCGACATTACAATTTCGCCGGGATGGGACTTCTTCGACGCAGGCGACTTACCCGTTTGTTTCGGCGCGGAAACGGGGGGAACGGCGGGACCGGGCTCCTCCGGCTCCTGCTGGCGGTGGTCGTGATGGCCCTCGCCTGCGGCTCGGTACTGGTGACGGCCACGGTCCCGCCCGCCCAGCGGGCCGGCGCCGCCCCCAACGCCACACTGCCGGCTTCGGACCAGGCGTACTGGATGGACGCGTCCAACGGCGCGGTGTACGCCTTCGGCGGCGCCCCCCAGTACGGGACAATGGCGCACACCACGCTGAGCCAGCCGGTGGTCGGTATGGCGTCCACCGGCACAGGCGGCGGCTACTGGATGGTGGCCAGCGACGGGGGGATCTTCACGTTCGGCAACGCCCGCTTCCACGGATCGATGGGCGGCTCGCATCTCAACCAGCCCATCGTCGCCATGGCGCTCGACCCCGCTACCGGCGGCTACTGGGAGGTGGCGAGCGATGGTGGCATCTTCAGCTTCAACGCGCCGTTCTTCGGTTCCATGGGCGGATCCCACCTCAACCAGCCGATCGTCGGGATGGCGGCAACCGCCACAGGAGGCGGCTACTGGCTGGTTGCCAGCGACGGGGGAATCTTCACCTTCGGCAACGCCCGCTTCTACGGGTCTACGGGATCCATGGTGCTCAACCGTCCGATCGTGGGCATGTCCTCCAGCCGCACAGGCAACGGCTACTTCCTGGTCGCCAGCGACGGCGGGATCTTCACCTTCGGCAACGCCGCCGGACACTTCTACGGCTCCCTGGGCGGGGTGGACGAGGCCCGGCCCATCGTGGGCGTGGCCTCGCTCTTCAACGACTCGGGCTACTGGATGGCCAACAACAACGGCGGTGTCACCAACTTCGGGACAGCGCGCTACTTCGGCTCGGCTCCCCAGGCCATCCCGGCTCCGGTGGTGGGGATCGCCGTCGCCCAGGGCACCGGCAGCGCCACCAGCTCCTCGTACCAGTCGGGAAGCTACGGATACGACATCTCCAACTACCAGTGCACAACACTGCCCCCCAATCCGCACGCCATCGGGGTCGTGGAGGTGAACGGGTGGGGCGACACGGCCACCAACGCGTGCCTCAAGAGCGAGGCGACATGGGCAGGGGCCGGGTTGAACCTCTACGTGTTCATGGTCTACGGCACCTCGCCCACAGCCGAGCCCGGCTGCACAACAACGCCACTTCCCAGCGCCTGCAACTTCGGCTACCAGGTCGGGCTGAGCGACTACGCCACCGCCCGGGCGACGATCGGCACGAGGGCGACAGTCCCGTGGTGGCTGGACGTGGAGCACGCCGGCACAAACTGGTCGTCCTCCACCGCCGGCAACTATTCGGTCATCGAGGGGACCCTGCTGGCCCTGAACAAGGCGGAGGGCCTCAACACAGTCGGCATTTACGCCAGCCCCAGCGAGTGGCCCACCATCGCCGGCAACAACCGGCCCTCGGTGCCCTACTTCGCTGCGGACTGGGCCAAGACCAACCCGCAGACAGTCTGTGCAAGCGTCAAGAGCTACTCCGAAGTCCCGTCCGGACCACTGGCGCTCGTGCAGTACTCGAGCCCCAGCTACCCCTATACCGCCGGGGATCTCAGCACGACATTCGACAACGACTACGCCTGCTGACGACACCTGCCCCTGGGCCCGCAACCCTTCGCGGCCCGGTCAGGCGAGCTCGGCCACGAACCCCTCGAGCTGGCGCAGCGTGCGGCACTCGACCACGGCGTCGCAGTGCACCGCGTACTCGTCCAGGATGGAGTCGCCCGAACCCCAGTACTGCCGGGGCTCGGGGTTGAGCCAGTAGAGGTGTCGCGCCTGGTGCTGGAGCTGCTCGAGCACCCAGGCACCCGAAGCGTGGTAGTTGTTGCGGGCGTCGCCCAGCACGAGAACCGTGGCCCGAGAGGTAACGTCGCCGCCCCAGCGCCGGTCGAACTCTTCCAGGGCGTGGCCGTAATCCGAGTGCCCGTCCATCCACACGACGTCGGCCTCCGTGGTGACCCGGCGCACGGCATTGGCCGGGTCGTCGGCCCGTTCGAAGATGGCGGTGACCTCGTCGATGGCGTCCACGAACACGAAGCTGCGGACCTTGGAGAATTGCGCGCTGATGGCGTAGACAAGCTGCAGGGTGAACCGGGCGAAGGACGCCACGGAGCCGGAGATGTCGGCGATCACGAAGATCTCGGGCTTGGCCGGCTTGGGGTGGCGGAACCGCGGGTCCACCGGGACACCCCCGGTGGACAGCGACCGACGGACCGTAGCCCGGAAGTCCAGCGGGCCCCGCCGCCCGTGCCGGCGCTTGCGGCCGAGACGCACCGCGAGCTTGCGCGACAGGGGTCGGAGGGCCCGGTGCAGCGCCGCCAGCTCCTCGCCCGTCGCATGCATGACGTCCACGTCCTCGGGCAGCGGGCGGCGCACGGACCGGGCCAGCGCTCCCGCGCCCCGGTCGGCGACCAAGCGGCGGCGGATCTCCGCCTCCACCGCCTTGCGCAGCGCGGCGATGCGGGCCCGGTACTCGTCGGCCAGCAGTCGCTCCTCCAGGGCCGTGAGGGTCGACGCGGTCCGCTCCTCCTCCATCAGCCGATGGAGGAGGCCGTCGAGGTCCAGGTGGCGCAGCGTCCGGTAGAGGTAGTAGGTGCCCCCCACCGGGCGCCCGGGCTCCATGGCTGCGTAGCGCTCCACGGCGTGTCGGGCCGCCACCGCGGCCACCGCCCGGTCCCCCGTCCGCACGGCACGCAGCACCATGGCCGCCAGCTCTTCGGCGCTCAGCACGTTGCCGCCACCGCCGCTCCGACCGCGAGCCGGCCCTTCACCCGAGACGTCCGCCGCGGCGGCGCCGCCTTCGGGCACGTTGGCGGCGGCGTCATCCTCCCCCGGTACCGCGGCGCCCCGGCGGGGGGCGAAGTAGATCTCGAACGCCGTCTCGAAGGCCCCCCAGTGGGCGCCGGACTTGACGAGCGTCGCTCCCAAGGCCGCCTTCAGGGCGCTCCGGTCCTCCAGGGGGATCTCGTGAACGGCACGGCCCGCGTCGATGTGCTCGGTCAGCGACACCGGTAGCCCGGCTGCACGCAGCTCGGCCACGAATCCGCTGAGGAGGTCAAGCACCGCCGGCCAGGAGCTCCTTGGCGGCGCGCTCGATGTCCTGCTGGTACTTGAGCAGGACGTGGAGGGTGTCCCGAGCCGTCACGGCGTCCACGGCCTCCATGCCCAGGACCACGAGGGACCGGGCCCAGTCGAGGGTCTCAGCCACTGACGGTGGCTTGCGCAGCTCCAGGGTCCGCAGCGAGCGCACGATCCGTGCCACCTGGTCAGCCAGCTCCTCGGAGATGCCCGGGACGCGGCGCCGGACGATCTCGCGTTCGCGTGTCAATCCCGGGTAGTCAACGTGCAGGTACAGGCAGCGCCGCTTGAGGGCTTCGGACAGCTCGCGCGTGTTGTTGGAGGTGAGGAAGACCAGCGGTACGCGGGTGGCCCGCACGGTCCCCAGCTCGGGGATGGACACCTGGTACTCCGAGAGCACCTCCAAGAGGAGCGCCTCGGTCTCGAGCTCGACCCGGTCCACCTCGTCCACCAGGAGCACGACGGGTTCGTCCACCCAGATGGCCTCGAGCAGCGGGCGGGTGAGCAGGAACCCCTCGGAGAAGATGTCCTCCTCCAGGCGCTCCCAAGAGGAGGCCGACTGGTCCGCCTGGATGCGCAGCAGCTGCTTGCGGTAGTTCCATTCGTAGAGCGCCTTGGACTCGTCCAGACCCTCGTAGCACTGCAACCGGATCAGTCGGCTGCCCGCCAGCTCGGCCACGGACTTGGCCAGCTGCGTCTTCCCGGTGCCGGCCGGCCCCTCCACCAGGACCGGCTTGGCCAGCCGGTCGGCGAGGTAGACCACGCCGGCGATGGTGTCGTCGGCCACGTAGTCGAGCTTCTTGAGGCCGGCGGCCACGTCGGCGATGGAGTCGAAGTGCCCGAGCGGGGTGCCTCCGGCGCCGTCGGAGGCAGGACTCACGTCCGCACGTGCCCGTCGCCCCGGACCACCCACTTTACGCACGTGAGCTCACGGGGGCCCATGGGCCCGCGGGCGTGGAGCTTCTGGGTGGAGATCCCGACCTCGGCGCCCAGGCCCAGCTCGCTACCGTCTACGAAGCGGGTCGACGCGTTGACGACGACCGCCGCCGCGTCCACCTCCCGCACGAACCGGTCGGCGGCCCGCAGGTCCTCGGTCACGATGGCCTCGGAGTGCCCGGACCCGAAGCGGTCGATGTGCGCCACGGCGTCATCGAGGCTGTCGACCACGCCCACAGCGAGGGTCAGGTCCAGGAACTCCGTGGCGAAGTCCTCGTCGGACGCTGCCGCGGCGCCCGGGAGATACCGGCGGGCCCGGGCGTCGGCCAGGAGGGTCACGCCGGCCAGCGCCCGGGCCATCTGCGGGAGGAAGTCGGGCGCGATGTCCGCGTGGACGAGCACCGTCTCCGCGGCGTTGCACACCCCCGGCCGCTGGGTCTTGGCGTTGGCGACGATGGACTCGGCCATGGCCAGGTTGGCGCCGGCGTCCACGTACACGTGGCAGTTGCCGTCCCCGTCGAGGACGTAGGGCACGGTGGCGTGCTCGAGCAGCGAGGCGATCAGGGCCCTCCCCCCGCGCGGGACCAGGCAGTCGAGGACCCCGCGCAGCTGCATGAACTCGACCGCAGCCTCGTGGCTGGTGTCCTCCAGGAGGGTGACCGCGTCCTCGGGCAGCCCCTCCTTGGCCAGGGCGCGCCGCAGGACCTTCACCACGGCCATGTTGGACGCGAGGGCCGATGCCGATCCGCGCAGGAAGGCGGCGTTGCCGGACTTGAGGCAGAGCCCGGCGGCGTCGCTGGTGACGTTCGGCCGGTTCTCGTAGATGATCCCGACCACGCCGAGCGGGACCCGCACCCGCTGCACCCGCAACCCGTTGGGGCGCACTGAGCCGTCCACGATCTCGCCCACCGGGTCGGCCAGCGCGGCCACTGCCCGCAACCCGGTGGCCATCGACTGCAGGCGGCGCTCGTCCAGCGCCAGCCGATCGAGGGCGGCCCCGGGCAATCCCGCAGCCTCCGCCCGGTCCAGGTCGGCCCGGTTCGCCTCCAAGACGGCCCCCGAGTCCGCCTCCAGGAAGTCCGCCGCGCACCGCAGGACCCCGGCGCGCGTTCCCGAGGGGGCCTGTGCCACCGCCCTCGCCGCGGCCCGCACGCGGCGACCCAGCTCCTCCACGCTCATCGTTCAAGCCTACCCGGCGCATCTCGCCGGTCCCGGGGCCCGGGCCGGGGCCGGCGGGGCCGGGCCGGGGCCGGAACCGGGCTCAAACCAGCACGACCAGGTCGTCGCGATGGACGACCTCGGGCGGGAGGTCCTCGGGCAACTCATCGCTGCGCCGGCCCAGCCACTCGTCCCGGCGGTCCGATGGGCAGCGGGCGAGGCCCTTGGCGAACACGGTGCCGTCCGGGCCGGCGATCTCGACCGCGTCCTCGGGACCGAACCGTCCCCGGCTGTCCACGACCCCGGCCGGCAGCAGGGAGCGCCCCCCGGCGACCAGGGCCTCGCGCGCACCGGCGTCAACCACGAGCGTGCCCGACGCCCCCAGGGCGAAGGCGATCCAGAGCTTGCGGGCCGGCAGCCGGCTCCGGCGGGGGTGGAACACGGTGCCGACACCCGGTCGGCCGCTCAGGGCGTCGGTCAGGACCTGGGAGCGGTGGCCGTCGGCGATGATGGTGCGCACGCCGGACCAGGTGGCCATGCGGGCCGCGGCCAGCTTGGAAGCCATGCCCCCGCTTCCCAACGCACCCGGGCCGCCGGCCAGCCCCTCCAGCCGGTGGTCCACCTCCACAACCTCTTCGATCAACGACCCTCCGTCTCCGAGGCGCGGGTCCTCCGTCAAGAGGCCCGGAGCGTCGGTCAGGAGCACCAGCAGATCGGCCCCCACCAGCTGGGCCACCAGGGCGCTCAGGCGGTCGTTGTCCCCGAACCGGATCTCCTCGTCAGCCACCGCGTCGTTCTCGTTGACCACAGGGATCACGCCCAGGTCGAACAGGTGGAGCAGGGTACCCCGGGCCTGGAGGTACTGGCGCCGGTGGCCGAAATCGAGCGGCGCCAGCAGCACCTGGCCTGCCACCAGGCCGTGGGGTGAGAGCCCGTCCTGCCAGGCGCGCATGAGGCGGTGCTGGCCCACGGCCGAGAGCGCTTGGAGCACCGCCAAGTCCTCGGGTCGCCCGCCGTGGCGCCCAAGTGCGGACCACCCGCAGGCGATGGCGCCCGAGGACACCACCACCGATCGGTGGCCCGCGGCGCCGAGGGCGGCGACCTCCGCGCTCAACCCGTCCACCACGTCCCGGTCGACCGATCCGTCCGGGCGGGTCACGGTGGACGAGCCCACCTTGACGACGATCGTGCGCATTGCGTCCCCTTCGGCCGCTGCGTCCCCTTCGCTCACGGCGTCCCCTTCGCTCGCTGCGTCCCCTTCGGCCGCCGGCGCGGCGAGGCGCCTCCTGCGGCCCGGTCCCGCTCGGCCGCGTCGGACGGGGTCAGGGCACCGTCGCGGTACCAGAGGAAGGAGGCCTGCCCCACGGTGACCTCGTCCCCGTCGTGGGCGCCGGCGCGGCCCAGGGCCCGGTCCACTCCCAAGCGCCGGAGCCGGCGCATGGCCTCGGACAGCGCCCCCTCGTCGGTCAGATCCGAGAAGTTGGCCGCACGCTCGGCCGCCCGGCCGCGCAGCACCCAGGCCCGGCTCCCGGCGCGCTCCACGACGATCCCTTCGGCCGCCGGCCGGTGCACCACGACCTCGCGCCCCGGGGCGCCGCCGTCCGCCGCTTCCCGCCGCGCGGCCACGACCAGGCCGGCTATCGCCCACAGGAGCTCCGGGACCCCCTGCCCCGTGGCCGCCGAGACCCGCATCTCGGGAGCACCAGCCAGCGCGGCGGCGCCTGCCGCGTCCACCTTGGAGCCGACGACGAGCCGGGGCCGATCGAGCAGCGCAGGGCGGTAGCGGCGCAGCTCACCCAAGAGGACCTGCTCCTGGTGGGCCGGCGGCACCGCCTCCGCCGACGCCAGGTCGCAGAGCACCACCAGGACCCGGGCCCTCTCCACGTGGCGCAGGAAGCGGTGGCCCAGGCCCCGCCCGTCCGCCGCGCCCTCCACCAGCCCGGGCACGTCGGCCACGACCATCTCCACCTCGTCTCCATCCCGGCCCAGCCGCACCACGCCGAGGTTGGGCTCCAAGGTCGTGAACGGGTAGGGCGCGATCTTGGGCTTGGCCGCGGAGATGGCGGCGATCAGGGTGGACTTCCCTGCGTTGGGATAGCCGACGAGCGCCACGTCCGCCACCAGCTTGAGCTCCATGTCCAGCCACCGCTCCTCGCCCCGCTCGCCCTGCTCTGCGAAGGCCGGCGCGCGGCGCGTGTTGGAGAGGAAGCGGGCGTTCCCACGCCCGCCCGCGCCGCCACGGGCGGCCAGCCAGCGATCACCCTCGCCGGAGAGGTCGCACAGCGGGACGCCGGCCCGGTCCCGGACGATGGTCCCGACGGGAACGGGGACGACGAGCTCCGCCCCCCGCTGGCCATGCCGCCGCTTGCCGGACCCGTGGGTGCCGTCACCGGCCCGCCGGAACGGGTGGTCGCGGAACCCGAGCAGGGACGCCTGGTTGAGCTGGGCGACCAGCCAGACGTCACCGCCCCGCCCCCCGTCGCCCCCGTCAGGTCCGCCACGGGCGACATGCGCCTCCCGGCGGAAGGAGACCGCGCCGGCTCCCCCGTCCCCCGCCTTGGCGTGCAGCTGCGCCTCGTCCACGAACCCCGCCATCGCGGCGATCCTACGAGCGCTCGCCGGGGCGCCGGCTCAGTGGCCGGCCCGGGCCAGCCGGCGCACCCGCTCGAACACGTTGCGCTGCGCCTCGCGCACGTCCACGCTGGTACAGGTTCGATCGGCCACCACGTGCCTCCCGCCCACCCATACGTCGGTGACCAGACGGCTCGACGCAGCCCACACCAGGTGGGCGATCAGCTCGGACTCGGTGCCGCCGGGGACGAAGACGGGGTCGTCGAGGTCCAGGCGAACCAGGTCGGCCCGGTGCCCCGGAGCCAAGGTGCCCACGTCCAGCCCCAGCGCGCCGGCACCCCCGAGGTTGGCCAGCGCCAGCGCCTCCCCGGTGGCCATGGCCGCGGCGTCCACGGCCACCGCCCGGGCGAGGATCGGCGCCAGCCGGAGCTCCTCCCACAGGTCCAGATTGTCGTTGGACGCGGGCCCGTCCGTGCCGAGCCCCACCCGGATGCCGCGGGCGAGCATGTCGGGCACGCGGGCGATGCCGCTCCCCAGCTTCCCGTTGCTCTGCGGGCAGTGGGCGACGGCCACGTCATGGGCCCGGTAGAGGTCCAGGTCCTCGTCGGACAGCCACACCGAGTGGGCGGCCAGGACCCGGCGGTCGAGGAGACCCACCCGGGCCAGGTAGGCCGGCGTGCTCATGCCGTAGCGGGACCGGATCGGCTCGTCCTCCGCCTGCGTTTCCGCGACGTGGATATGCACCAAGGCGTCCAGCTCGGAGGCGATCTTCGCCGTGGCGACCAGCCCGTCCTCGGGCACGGTGTAGGCGCTGTGAGGTCCCAGGGCGATCGTCATGCGGCCGCCCCACCCGTCCAGGTCCGCATGGAGCTCGCCGGCCACGTCCAGGCACCGCTGCCACGTCGCGTCCGGGCCGGCGCCGGGGAGGTCGAAGATGGCGGGCGCCATCACGCACCGGATCCCCGAGTCCAGGGCGGCCTGCGCCACGGCGCGGGGGAAGAGGTACTGCTCGGCGGTGGTCGTCACCCCGGCCGCCAGGAGCTCGGCGCATCCCAGGGCCATGCCCCAGTAGGCGTCGTCCGGCGTGAGGCGCGCCTCCCGGGGCCAGATGGCCTCGGAAAGCCACCGCCCGAGGGGGAGGCCGTCCCCAGCGCCCCGGAGCAGGGTCATGGCGGTGTGGCCGTGGCAATTCACGAGGCCGGGCATGAGCAGCCCCCCCAGCACCACCTCCCGGTCGCCCTCCCGGCGCTCCGGGGGGTCCAGCGGCCCCACGGCGGCGATCCTGTCGCCGTGGACTTCCACCATCCCCGGCCGGTGCACCGTCCGCTGCGCGTCCATGGTGACCACCGCGTCGGCCACGTAGCGCACGCGGTCGTCAAGGGCGGTCGTCGTGGTCCCCACCTCAGGCCGGCGCCACGTAGAGCCGCCGGGCCAGCGCCGGGCCAAGGGCGACCGTTGCGCCGTCCACGTCGAGGACAAGGGTGCCGTCCGGCGCCCTGGAGGCGACGGTGGCGGTCGAGCCGGGGGTGAACCGATGGCCGTCCAGGTAGGCGAGTGCGTCCATGTCCAGCTCGCCCTCTTCGCTGATCCGCTCCAGCCTCACGATGGCGCCGGTGCCGGCGTCGGCCAGCGCCAACTGCATGCCCCGGATGCTACCGACGTCAACCCGGCAGGGGCTTCAGCGGCACCGCCCCGCTCGCCGCCTGCGGCGCCGCAGGCCGGCGGCCGCGAGCC
The DNA here is from genome assembly GCA_027306755.1 of Acidimicrobiaceae bacterium. Taxonomy (GTDB): domain Bacteria; phylum Actinomycetota; class Acidimicrobiia; order Acidimicrobiales; family RAAP-2; genus JAJYVT01. The sequence continues at coordinate 28,684 of DAHUZE010000018.1, forward strand.
CACGACCCCTACCATGGTCCGATGCCGACCACCAGCGCCGGGGCTCCCGGGGCCAACCCCTTCGAGCAGGCCCGCGTCGCCGCCCGGGAGTTGGGCCGCCTGACCGGCGTGGAACGTCACGACGCGCTGGTGGTGCTCGGCACCGGGCTCTTCGCCGCAGCCGAGCTGCTCGGCGCGGAGGGGCCGCCAATCGACCTCACTTCGCTGCCCTGGTTCGCCCGGTTCACCGGCCCCGGGCACCGGCCGGAGGCATGGTCGGTGGCGTTGGGCGGGATGCAGGCGCTCGTGGTCGCCGGGCGGCTGCACCTCTACGAGGGCCGCAGCCCGGCGGAGGTGGTGCACACGGTCCGCACGGCAGTGGCCGCAGGAGCGGGCACGGTGGTGCTCACCTGCAGCGCCGGGGCCGTGGGGAGCCGGTTTGCCGTGGGGGACGTGGTGGCCATCTCGGACCACCTCAACCTGACCGGGCAGTCACCGCTGCTGGGCGTCCGGCCCGAGCCGCCCCTCGGCTCCCGCCACGTGGACCTGACGGACACCTGGTCGCCCCGGCTGCGGGCCGCAGCCCGAGCGGTGCGGCCACTGGAGGAGGGCGTGTACGCCCAGGTGCTGGGGCCGGAGCTCGAGACGCCGGCCGAGGTGCGGCTGCTCGCTGCCGCCGGGGTCGACCTTGTGGGCATGTCCACGGTGCCCGAGGCGGTCGCCGCCCGGCACCTCGGCGCGGAGGTGCTGGGCCTGGCCGTGGTGACCAACGCGGCCGCCGGCCAGGTGGGCGCCCCCGTTGCTGTGGGCTCCATCCTCGACGCCGCCGGCGCGTCGGCGGGCTCGGTGGCCGAGCTGGTGCTCGCAGTGCTCGGATCGGCGACCGGCGATCGCCCGGACAGCGCCGGCCGCCCGGACAGCGATCGTGGTCCCGCGCAGCCCTAGCCGGGCAGGACGTCGACCAGCTTGCGATCCTTGCGCTTGCCGAACTTCACCACGCCGTCGGACAGGGCGAACAGGGTGTCGTCCCCGCCGCGGCCCACGTTGACGCCGGGGTGGAAGCGGGTCCCCCGCTGCCGCACGATGATCGACCCGGCCTGGACGCTGGTGCCGTCGAACACCTTCACGCCCAGCCGTTGCGCGTTGGAGTCACGGCCGTTGCGGGTAGAGCCGCCGCCCTTGGTCTTCGACATCGGTCCTCCTTGAAGTCGCTGCGGGAAAGCTCGCTGGCAGGAAAACGCTGCGGGCGGACGGCGCTACGAGGTCGCGATGGAGAGGATCTCCACCGTCGCGTACCGCTGGCGGTGCCCCCACCGGCGCCGCTGGTTGGACTTGGGCTTGTAGGTCATGGCGTTGATCTTGGGGCCCAGCTCCTCGCCGATGACGCGGCCCGTCACCGTGACCCCGGCCAGCGCGTCGGGGGTGGCCCGGACCGAACCCGCCGCGTCCACGACCAGGACCGCCTCGAGTGCCACCTCCGCCCCGACGGGCTCGCCCAGGAGCTCCACTCGCACGCGCTGCCCTTCGGCCACGCGTTCCTGCTTGCCTCCGCTTCGGATTACGGCGTACATGAGTGGTGCAGCTTATCCCAACCGCGTCACAGCGCGGACGCGTCCAGCACGATCCCCCTGCCGTGGCAGACCTCGCACTCGGTGGAGAGGGACTCGATGAGCCCCTCGGAGATCCGTTTGCGGGTCATCTCGACGAGGCCGAGCTCGGAGATGTCGAACACCTGGGTCCGGGTCTTGTCCCGGGCCAGCGCCGCCCGGAGGGCCGCCGCCACCTTCTCCCGGTTGTCGCGCACCTCCATGTCGATGAAGTCGATCACGATGATGCCGCCGATGTCCCGCAGGCGGAGCTGGCGAGCCACCTCCTCGGCCGCCTCCAGGTTGTTGCGAAAGACGGTCTCCTCCAGATTGCTCTTGCCGACGTTCTTGCCGGTGTTCACGTCGATCACCGTGAGGGCCTCGGTGCGCTCGATGATCAGCGAGCCGCCCGAGGGGAGCCAGACCTTGCGGTCCAGGGCCTTGTGCAGCTGCTCGTGGACGTGGAATCGGTCGAACAGCGGCTGGCCCTCGGCGGCCGGATCGTATAGCTCGACCCGCTCCGCCAGGTCGGGGCTCACCGCCTCCACGTAGCCCCGCACCTGCTCGCAGACGGCCCGGTCGTCGATGATGACGCCGCGATAGTCGCTGTTGAGCTCCTCGCGCAGGATCCGCACCGCCAGCTCCGGCTCCTGGTAGAGCAGACCGGGCACCGTGGTGCGGGCCGCCGCCTGCTCGATGGCCGCCCACTGCTGGAGGAGGCCCTGGACGTCCCGGCGGAGCTCCTCCTCGCTGGCCCCGTCGGCCGCCGTGCGCACGATCAGGCCGTGGCCGGCGGGCTGGACGGCGTCCACGATCTTGCGCAGCCGGCGGCGCTCGTTGTCCCCCAGCCGCTTGGAGATCCCCACGGCGTCGCTGTTGGGGACGAACACGGCGAACCGACCGGGGATGGAGACCTCCTGGGTGAGCCTGGCCCCCTTGGCCCCGATGGGGTTCTTGGTCACCTGGCACAAGATGAGCTGGCCGGCGCGCAGCACCTGTTCGATGCGGGGCTCCCCACGACCCCCGCCCTCCACGTCGTCCTGGTCGTAGCGGACATCGCCCCGGTACAAGACGGCGTTCTTCGGGATGCCGATGTCCACGAAGGCCGCCTCCATGCCCGGCAGCACGTTCTGGACGCGCCCCACGTAGATGTTCCCGTCGATCTGGGTCGTCTCGTCCTGCACCCGGGAGACGAAGTGCTGCACCAGTGAGCGGCCCTCCAGGACGGCGATCTGCGAGAGCCCGGGCTGGACATGAACGCAGATGAGGTAGCGGCCGGTGGAGCGGCCCTTTCGGTCGCGCCCGCTCCTGCGCCGTCGCGACGGGCGGCGGCCCCCCAAGGGGCTCCCGTCCGGATCCACAGGGCTCTCCCCCGCTCGGGCGCCAGCCCTGGCCATCGCCGTGCCGGCGGGATCAGCTTCCTCACCGGCGCCTCGCGAGTCTGGTGCACCCCCCCGGCGACCCCCCTGCCCCCGACGCCCCCCGGGAGCCCGGGGGGCCGGTGCCGGCGGGGGCGCCGGTGCCGGCGCTGCGATGACCGGCGCGGAGGCCGCACCCGGCGACGGGCGCCCGGCCGGAGCCGGCCGGGTGTCCCCGATGCGCGGCCGGCTCGGCGAGCCCGCAGCGGAGCCGTCCTCGCCGGCTGGTGCTCCTAGCGGGTTGGCCCGGGAGGCACCACCGTCGGGTCCGTCCCGGTCACCTGGGCGGCTCCCGACGTCCGGCGGCCCGGTGGCTGCGCTCGTGCCGGCAGCGCGCGGTGCGGCGCTCCCGTTCTGCAGATCTTCCATGAGGGAAGTCACTCCTTCGACGTGTCATGAGGCACGCTCCGGGGCGTGCGCCGCTCCGGCGCGGGCGATGTCGCCGCGTGGTTCCAGCGGCTCCCTCCGCGCGCCGTCGCGCTCGATCCATTGATGCATGCGGCAGGCCCGTGCCAAGGTCGCCTCGGGCCCCAGAGCTTCCAGAAGCTCCTTCGGCCGGACCCCACGGGGGCGCGTCGCCAGCTCGGCGTCCATCCACACCCCGTCGGGTCCCGCCGTGCCGGGCGGGTAGCCCCCGGCGGGCGCCAGTGAGAGCGACAGCACGGCGGGGCGGAGGTTGTCGTGGGTCATCCGGCCCTTTCGCTCTCGCTCCACCATCACGCTCGGCGCAGCGAGCAGTCGCTCGACCCGCGACCCAAGCTCCTCTGCCGTCAAACCGAGCACCTCCAGCTTCCAGCTGCACGATGATACCTCTTGCTGGAGCGAAGCGGAATCTTCTCCCAGCCTGCCGGCCCGGTCCACGTCCACCCCCGCGGGCAGCAAGGGGGAGAGCAGCTCCGGCAGCATCCCGGGATCGGGGGCCGCGTGGAGGGCGACGTCCAGGTACTCCGCCCACGACTCGGCCCCCGTGGGAAGGGCCAGGCCGAAGCTCATCAGCAGGTGGGGGGAGAACCCCTCGGACCAGGCAACGGGCACACCACTGCGGCGCAGCGCGCGCTCCCACATCCGCACTACGTCCCGGTGGCTGGTGAAGCGGACCTTGCCGAGCTTCGTGTATCGGAGCCGGACCCGGGCGGGCCCCGCCTGCCCGGGTCCGTGGCCCTCAGGGCCGGGCACCGGTCATCAGCCGGACGGGGACCCGGTCCCCGCTGGCCAGATCCTGACCCGTGCCCTGGCTGCCCCCGGCCGGGGGCACCGGCGAGGCCACCACGTGCTCCAGTCCCAGCCCGGTGCAGGCGCCGCAGTCGTAGCAGGGCGTCCACCGGCAGTCCTCCACCGCGCCGCCGGCCAGTGACTCCTGCCAGTCCTGCCACAGGAAGTCCGGGTGGAGGCCCGCCGACACGTGCGCCCACGGCAGCACCTCGTCGGCCGGGCGCGGGCGGTGGACCACCTCGTCGAGGGTGAGGCCCTCGGCGGCCAAGGCCTCGGTCCAGCGGGCCAGGTCGAACCGCTCGCTCCACTCCTGGAACGTGCCGCCGGCGCGCCAGACGCGCTCGATGACGTTCCCGGCTCGCCGGTCGCCCCGGCTGGCGATCCCCTCGGCAACAGAGGCCGCTGGATCGTGCCAGCGGATGGTGAGGCCGCGGGCGCCCTTCGCCGCCTGCCGCAGCAGGTCCACCTTGCGCTGCAGCTCGGCCGCAGTGTCCTGGGATGCCCACTGGAACGGCGTATGGGGCTTGGGCACGAAGCCCCCTACGGACGCGGTCACCGTGGCGCCGCGCTGGTACCGGCGCCCGATCTCCGCGCACCGGGCCCCCAGCTGGGCGATGCCGACCACGTCCTCGTCCCGCTCGGTTGGCAGACCGATCAGGAAGTACAGCTTGATCCGCCGCCACCCCTGGCTGAAGGCGGCGTCCACGGCGCTGTAGAGGTCCTCCTCGGAGATGAGCTTGTTGATCACCTTGCGCATGCGCCACGTGCCGCCTTCGGGGGCGAACGTCAGTCCCGTGCGGCGGACCCGCTGGATCTCGGCGGCCGTCCCCACCGTGAAAGCGTCCACCCGGAGGCTGGGGAGGCTGACGGACACCCGGCCCTCGTGGCGCGGTGTCCCGATGACGTCGCGCACCAGCTGCTCGATGCCGGAGAAGTCCGCCGTGGAAAGCGACGTGAGCGCCACCTCCTCGTAGCCCGTGCGCTCCAGACCGGCGTCGACCATCGACCGCACCTGCTCGGGGGGGCGCTCGCGCACCGGGCGGGTGATCATGCCCGCCTGGCAGAACCGGCATCCCCGCGTACAGCCGCGGAAGACCTCCACGTTGAGCCGGTCGTGGACGACCTCGGTCAAAGGAACCAGCTGCCGCCGCGGATAGGGCCACTCGGCGAGGTCGGCGATCGACCGCTTCTCGACCACTGCGGGGGCGCCGTCCCGCGGCTGCACGGCCACCAGCCGGCCGCCCTCGTAGCGGGGCTCGTACAGGCTGGGCACGTACACCCCGGCTACCCCGGACAGGCCGAGCAGGAGCGCCGCCCGATCACGCACCTCCACCGGCCGGGAGCGCCAGGCGGCCAGCACGGCCGTGACCTCACCCACCGCCTCCTCGCCGTCACCGATGACGAAGGCATCCACGAAGTCGGCCAGTGGCTCGGGGTTGAAGGCACAGTGGCCGCCGGCCACCACCAGCGGGTCGCACGCACGCCGGTCGGCGGCGCGGATCGGGACGCCGGCCAGGTCCACCATGTTCAGCACGTTGGTGTAGACCAGCTCGGCCGAGAGGTTGAACGCCAGGACGTCGAAGGCCGAGGACGGGTAGTGGTTCTCGACCGAGAAGAGCGGGACACCGGCGGCCCGCATCGCCTGCTCCATGTCGACCCAGGGGGCGTAGGAGCGCTCGGCCAGCGCGTCCGGCCGCTCGTTGAGGATCTCGTAGAGGATCTGGAGCCCCTGGTTGGGCAGGCCCACCTCGTAGGCGTCCGGGTAGCACAAGAGCCAGGACACCACCCCGGGGCCGTGGACCGGCGCGCAGGCCCCGTCCTCCCCGCCGATGTAGCGGGCGGGCTTCTGCACGTCCATGAGGAGCGGCTCTATGGCCGGCCACAGCGTCACGGGCTCCATCGGTCGCTCCATGGACGTACCAGTCTACGGGGGCGACCGGCCGCCCCGGACCCCGACGACCGCCGCCGTTACCGCGGGGGCGCCGGTGCTCGCCGCCTTCCCGGCCGCGGCGGCACCGCCGGCGGCGACCCCACCCGACGATGTCGTCCCGGTGGCCGTCCCACCCGATGTGGCGGCTGCTGTGGTGGTGGTCGTGGACGTCCCGGGTGTGCCGGTGCCGCCCGATGCTGTTGCCGGGACGGTCGTGGTGGTGGGCGGAGCCGTGGTGGTGGTCGTCGTTGGCGTGCCGGCCGGCGGGTTGGTGGGGGCGGCGGCGGTGGAGGGCTGCGAGGCGGCCGTGGGCATGGTCGGGGTCTTCACGGGCGGGTTGGCGTAGAGGTAGTTGAAGATGTTGGCCACTGCCGGAGCGGCCGCCGAAGCGCCGTAGCCGCCCTGGGCCACGGCCACCACCACCACGTACTGGGTTGTGCCCCCCACAGGCCCGAAGCCCACGAAGAGGGCGTTGGGCGACTTTTTGTGTGTTGTCCCGGTTGTGGCCGTCCCGGTCTTGCCGGCGATCACGTAGTTGGCCGGAACGTGGGAGTACTGCTGGAAGGTCCCGTAGCCGGTGCCCTTGGGATTGTGGGTGACGCCTTCGAAGCCCTGGAGCATGGCCTGCCAGTTAGCCGGGCTGATGGCCACGCGGCCCGTCACCTTGGGGGCGTAGGACTTGACCAGCTTGCCCGTGGCCGACACCACGTCGCTCACCACCTGGGGCTGGTGCCGGACGCCCTGGTCGGCGAAGGCGGCGTAGGCGTCCGCCACCTCGATGGGCGTGACGACGGTCTCACCCTGCCCGAACGCCATCTCGATGTTTGTCCCCGGGTACCACGACGTGTTGGGGAACCCCTTGGGTGTGGCCTTGTGCAGCGCGGCGCGGGTGGGCTGGCTGTCCACCCGGCCCTGCACCTCGCCGGGCAGGTCGATCCCCGTCAAGGCTCCGAGCCCGTACCCGTGCGCCGTCTTCTGGATGGCTGTCAGCCCGTACTTGGCCCGGTTCAGCCAGAACTGGAGGCCCATTGTGTAGAAGAAGAAGTCGTCGGACTCCGTGATGGCCAGACGCACTGTCACGATGCCGGCGTCGAAGGCTGTGGCGTCGTGGAATGTGCACCGCCCCTGGCATGTCGGGAGGCCGTGTGTGCGGACCGAGTACACGCCGGTGTCGTCGATGGTGGTTGTCGTGCCGATCAGCCCGTCCTGGAGCGCCGCAGTCGCCGTGGCCAGCTTGAAGGTCGACCCAGGGGTGTAGAGGCCCTGGATCGCGTAGTCGTTGAGCGGGCAGGCGCCTGTGGCTGTTGTGCACCCGGCCCTGAGGGCGTTGTAGTTGGCGGTGGAGATCCCCCCCACCCAGGCTGTGAGGCTGTAGGACGGGTACGAGGTGAGGGCCAGCACCTGGCCCGTCTCCACGTTCATCACTACGGCCGCGCCGTTGGGCGCCTTGGGGTAGACCCCGGTTGTCGGGCGGCTGCGATCGGCCAGGATGACAGAGGCCAGGGACCCCTGCACATTTTTTTGCAACCCGGCTGTGATATTGAGCTGGACGGTGTTGCCCTGCACCGCCTTCGTCGCCCCCGCGGTGCCCATGACTGTGCCCGTGGGGTTCACCTCCAGGCGCTGGGTGCCCGGCTTGCCGGCCAGGTACTTCTGGGCCACCGCCTCCACGCCCGTCTTGCCGATCTGGGTGGCCACGCTGTAGTTGGCACCGGGGTGCGCTTTGACGTATGTGGCTGTCACCGGGCCTGTGTACCCGAGCACCTGCGTCCCCACTGTCCCGCCCTGGGGGTACTGGCGCACGGTCACCTGCTGGACCGTGACGCCCGGGAACTCCGACTGGTGATCGCTCAGGTACTGGACCGTGGACGCCGGGGCGTTCTGGAGGACGGGGACCGGCTCGTACGGGCTGAACTGCTGGTTTGTGAGCGCAGCCTGCACTGTGGCCGGGCTGATGCCGGCCAGGGCGGCCACGCGGCCCACGACGCCCGGGGTGGATTTGGCGGCCGCCCGGGACAGGACCAGCTCGTTCTCGACCCTGTTGCCGGCCAGGACGGTGTTGCTGCGGTCCACGATGAGCCCGCGGGGGGCGGGAACTGTGACCGTCCGCAGGGCGTTGGTGTTGACCGCCGCCGCGTACCGGCGGTGGTCGATGACCTGGAGGCTCCACAGCCGGAGCACCATCACCCCGAAGAGCGCCAGCACGATCAGGGCGATGATGTTGATCCGGAGCCCCGGCCGGGACGGCACCTCCTCGGGCGACGCCACCAGGGAAGCCACGTTGACCCCGCGCCGCGCCCGGAACCGGAGGCGGGACCGGTGGGAGCCGGACCCCGGCCGCCGGGCCTTCGAACCGGCAGCGCGGGCGTACACGCGGTCGCCGCGCACGGGGTGGCGGAGCGAGCGCTTCCTCATCGCGTCATCCTCATCGCGTCATCGCTGGCTTCCGGCCGGGGCTCGATCCCCCGGGGGCACGAGGGCGCGCCGGGTGAGGCGGACCGCCGGCACGGCGAGGACGGCATTGGTCACCGCCACCAGCGGCACCATCACCGCCAAGTCGGCATGGAGGAATTGGCTCTCGCCGAGCAGCGCGCCGAGCACGGCGTACAGCATGACCGAGACCGCGCTCCCTACGAGCGCGGCAAGGACGGAAAGCCCGGGGATCTCCCGGGGCAGGCTGGCGGCGGTGAGGCTCACACCGGCGGCGATCAGGGCGCCCACCAGGGCGCTCAAGCCGAACGGGGCGGGCAGCAACAGGTCGGCAGCGAGCCCCGATGCGAAGCCGATGACCGCCGCCTCGGGCGGCTCGGCCACCAGGCCGGCGGCGATCGGGAGCAGGACCATCACGTCCGGCGCCATCCCGGCGATCCGGATGTCCAGCACGACGGTGGTCTGGACGAGCAGGGTCATGCCGATCAGGACCACGATCCGCAGGACGGCACGCCCGCTCACCGCGCCTCCCGGGCCGTTCCCGGGCGCCTGGCGGTCCGAGCCGGATCGGGACGACGGCTCCGCGCGCTCACGACGACCCGGACCAGTGCAGCACCTCCACGTAGGTCAGCCCGTTGAGGTCCACGATCGGCGCAGCATGCACGACGCGGTCGTTGGCCCCGGCCACGGTGTGCACCGACGTCACGGTGGCCACCGGGATCCCGGCCGGGTAGGCCGCCCCCTGCAACCCGCTGGTGACCAGGTCCTCACCCTTGGAGATGGGTGTGGCCGCGGCCACGAAGTCCACGCCAAGGTCCCGTCCGGCGCCCTGCCCGGCAACGGTCGCCTCCTGCTGGTTCCCGTAGGTGACGCCCACTTTGGACAGGCCGTCCGTCAGCAGCCGGACGGTGGCCGTGGTGCGGGTCGCTGTGGTCACCTGGCCGATCAGGCCGCCCGGCCCGAGCACGGGATCGCCGATGGTGACCGATGTGTCCCGTCCCTTGTCGATTGTCACCGTGGCGACGAAGTTGGAGATGTCCTGAGCCGTCACCTGCGCCGCAACGTACGTGAGCCCGGCGAGCGCAGGCAGCCTGTTGACCGCCAGCAGCCGCTGCAGGGCGTTGAGCTGGCTGCGGGCCGCGCCGTCGGCCGCGCCCTGGTGCTCGAGTGTCTGCACCTGCTGTTGGAGCTTCTGGTTCTCCTGTTGCAGTGTCCCGTAGTTCACCGCGCCGGCGAAGAACCGGCCGATCGGGTCCAAGACGCCGTTCACACCCGACCGCAACGGGGAGTAGATGTCGCTGGCGGCGGTCTTGGCGCCGGAGATGAGCACCTGCGCCTTGCCCGTCTCGTCCAGGGTGATGATGGTCACCGAGAGGAGGATCAGCACCACGAGGGTGGTCAGCGTCCGGCGCGACCGCCTGGGCCTTGCCACGGCCGCTCCGAGCCCGTCAGCGGGTGGACGAGGTGATCAAGACACGCTTCAGTGCCTCGAACTCCTCCAGGCACTGCCCGCTGCCCACGGCAACGCAGTTCAGCGGGTCCCGGGCGACGACGATGGGCATGCCGGTCTCGTGCTGCAAGCGTGACTCCAGCCCGTGGAGGAGGGCTCCGCCGCCGGTGAGGACGATGCCCTGCTCCATGATGTCGGCGGCCAGCTCGGGCGGCGTGCGGTCCAAGGTGACCTTCACCGCGTCCACGATGGCGGACACCGGCTCGTCGATGGCCCGCCGGATCTCCTCGGTCGACACGACGACCGTCTTGGGGAGCCCGGTCACCAGGTCGCGTCCCCGGATCTCGGCGTGGAGCTCCTCTTCCAGCGGATATGCGGAGCCCAGCGCGATCTTGATCTCCTCAGCCGTCCGCTCGCCCAGCGCCAGGCTGAACTCCTTCTTCACGTAGGAGACGATGCCCTCGTCCAGCTCGTCGCCGCCGATGCGGACGGACTGGCTGGTGACGATGCCGCCCAGCGAGATGACCGCCACCTCCGTGGTGCCGCCGCCGATGTCCACCACCATGTTGCCGGTGGGCTCGTGGACGGGGAGGCCGGCGCCGATGGCAGCCGCCATCGGCTCCTCGATGATGTACGCCTTGCGGGCTCCGGCGTACTCGGCCGCCTCCATCACCGCCCGCTGCTCCACCCCCGTGATCCCCGACGGGACGCAGATGACCATGCGGGGCTTGGCGAAGCGTCGCTGGTGCACCCGGTGGATGAAGTAGCGGAGCATCTTCTCGCAGATCTCGAAGTCGGCGATGACCCCGTCCTTGAGCGGCCGGATGGCCTGGATGTTGCTCGGGGTCCGGCCGATCATGCGCTTGGCCTCGGCCCCCACGGCCAGCGGGCGGCCGTCCTTGACGTCAACCGCCACCACAGACGGCTCGTTGAGCACGATGCCCCTCCCCCGCACGTACACGAGGGTGTTTGCCGTACCGAGGTCGACCGCCATGTCACGGCCGAGCAGGTTCAGGCGGTTGTCGGTCATCGGGGTGCGACTCCTCTCCGAAGGATCGAGTCGGGTCAGGACGTGGGTGCGGCGGCCGCGCCGGGGCACGCTGACCGCCGACACGAGTACCGACGAAGGCTAGGGGACACTGCCGCCCGGCACAAGGGCGGAGGCCGGCGGCGGAGCGGCGCCGGCCGATCGGCCCTGGTCCACACGGGTGCGGCTCAGCCCAGGTCGGGGAAGAAGATCCCGATCTCCCGGCGTGCAGACTCCGGGGAGTCCGAGCCGTGCACCAGGTTCTCGGTCATCTCGATGGCCAGGTCGCCGCGGATGGTGCCCAGGGGGGCCTTCTTCGGATCGGTGGCGCCCATCAGCGCCCGTACCACGGCGTAGGTTTCCTCGTCCGGGCCTTCCACCACCATGAGCAAGGCCGGCGACCGGGTGATGAAGGCCACCAGGTCGTCGAAGAACGGCTTGCCTTCGTGCTCGCTGTAGTGCCGGACGGCAACCTCCCGATCGATGGTCCGGAGCTCGGCAGCCACGAGCCGGAGGCCCTTGCGCTCGAGCCGCCCGATGATCTCACCCGTGAGGCGGCGCTCCACGCCGTCGGGCTTGACGATGACGAGGGTGCGGTTCACGAGCGGAGCACGCTAGCAGTCCTCGGCGGGCGACCTCTCCGGCAGCATCCGCTCCCTGGTGCCTCGGGTGTGACGTGGGTTCACCCGCCGAGGGCAGGGGGCGCGCTGGGGGCGCGCTCGGTGAGCAGCTCCCTGGCCTCGGCCACCACGTACAGCGATCCCGTGACGATCACCAGGCCCTCGTCGCCGGCCGCGAGCCGAGCGACGGGCATCGCGTCGGCAACCGTGCCGCTCACCGTCGCCTCCAAGCCCAGCCCGCGCGCCGCCTCAGCCACCAGCTCGGCAGCCTGGGCCCGGGGGGAGCCGGGAGCGCAGGCGATCACCGAGGAGACGCCGGCCGCGGCCAGCGGGGCCAGCATCGCCGAGGGGTCCCGTCCGCCGAGCATGCCCACCACGGCCACAGTCGGGCCCTCCACGGAGAAGTCACCCAGAGCGCGGCCGAGGACCTCGGTGCCTCCCACGTTGTGCGCCCCATCCACCAGCACCAGCGGGTGACGGCCCACCACCTCGAGGCGGCCGGGGAACACGACCGAACCCAACCCCTGCACCACCACGTCGGCGTCCAGTGCCGTCCCGAAGAACGCCTCCGCCGCGGCCAGGGCACATGCCGCGTTCCAGCCCTGGTGAGCCCCGTGGAGCGGGACGACGACGTCCTCGTAGCGACCACCCGGGGTGCGCAGGTCCACCAGGCGTCCCCCCACGGCCAAGCGGTTGCCGGCGCATTCGAACTCCTCGCCTGCCACCCACACTTGTCCGGCTCCGGCCTCGTCGGCCACGGCGCGGATAGCGGCTACAAGCTCCGGATCACGCTCGCCGATCACGACCGTGCTCCCGGGCTTCACGATCCCGGCCTTGTCCCGGGCGATCCCCTCGAGGGTGGGTCCCAGGATGTCCGTATGGTCGTAGCTGATGTTGGTGATCACGGCCACGTCGCTCTCCACCACGTTGGTGGCGTCCCAGGTGCCGCCCACGCCCACTTCCACCACGGCCAGGTCCACCGCCACGTCGGCGAACCAGGAGAAGGCGGCCGCGGTCAGGAGCTCGAAGCGGGTCGCCCGCCCGGCCAGCTGGGGCTCGAGCAGGGCGAGCGAGGACAGCACCTCGGTGAACGCGACGTCGTCGATCGGTCGTCCGGCGTAGGCGAGGCGCTCGTTGACACTGGAGAGGTTGGGGCTGGTGTACGTGCCGATCACCAGGCCCTTGGCGCCGAGCAGCGACGTGGTCATCGCTGCGGTGGACCCCTTGCCGTTCGTCCCGGTGAGGTGGATCGACGGGTAGGCACGCTCCGGGTCGCCCAGGAGGGTCATGAGCTCGCGCATGCGGTCGAGCGTGGGCAGGGCACGACGGCTCAACGCGCTGGCTTCGTAATCGATGTGGCCGTCGAGCCACGCCAGCGCCTCCTCCACGGAGGCGAACGGCGCCGTGGGCACCGCGGCGCTCAGGATGCCGCCCGCCGGCTCCGGTTGGCCGCCTTGACGGGAGGCTCTCCCAGCGGCACCAGCGTCGGGTGGACACGGTCGAGTACCACGGCGCGGTCGACCACGCATTTGCCCACGTCCGTGCGGCTCGGCAGGTCGTACATCACGTCCAGGAGGACCTCTTCGAGGATCGCACGCAATCCGCGGGCACCGGTGCCGCGCAGGAGTGCCTGCTCGGCGACGGCCTCGAGGGCGTCCGGCGCGAACTCCAGCTCGATCCCGTCCAGGGCGAACACTCTCTGGTACTGCTTGGTCAGCGCGTTCTTCGGCTCCATCAGGATGCGGATCAGCGCATCCTTGTACAGCTGGCTCACCGCGCCCACCACCGGGAGGCGTCCGATGAACTCGGGGATGAGGCCGAACTTCATCAGGTCTTCCGGCAGGACCCGTCGGAGGACCTCGGTGTCGTCCCGTTCCCGCTGCTGGCGCACCTCGGCACGGAAGCCGATGCCCTTGCGACCGATCCGGCTCTCGATGATCTTGTCGAGCCCCGCGAACGCACCACCGCAGATGAACAGGATGTTCGTCGTGTCGATCTGGATGAATTCCTGGTGCGGGTGCTTCCGGCCACCCTGCGGTGGCACAGACGCCGTCGTTCCCTCCAGGATCTTGAGGAGCGCCTGCTGCACTCCCTCGCCCGACACGTCCCGGGTGATGGACGGGTTCTCGCTCTTGCGGGCGATCTTGTCGATCTCGTCGATGTAGATGATACCGGTCTCGGCCCGCTTGACGTCGTAGTCGGCGGCCTGGATCAACTTGAGCAGGATGTTCTCAACGTCCTCGCCCACGTAGCCGGCCTCGGTCAAGGCGGTGGCGTCGGCGATCGCGAACGGCACGTTCAGCATGCGGGCCAACGTCTGGGCCAAAAGGGTCTTGCCGCAACCCGTGGGGCCCAGCAGGAGGATGTTGGACTTCGTCAGCTCGACCGCGTCCTCGTCACCGGACGCGCCGGCCTGGACCCGCTTGTAGTGGTTGTACACGGCCACCGAGAGGATCTTCTTCGCATACTCCTGCCCGACCACGTAGTCGTTGAGGAAGTCGAAGATCTCCCGTGGCTTGGGCAGCTCCTCGAAGCTCAGCTCGGTGCTCTCGGTCAGCTCCTCGGCGATGATGTCGTTGCACAGGTCGATGCACTCGTCGCAGATGTAGACACCCGGGCCGGCGATCAGCTTCTTGACCTGCTTCTGCGACTTTCCGCAGAAGCTGCACTTGACCAGGTCCCCCCCCTCACCGAACTTCGCCACTCCCCGTCTCCCTTACTCGCTCGGTCCGGTTCCGTCGCTGCCTGGCCCGCCGCGGTGCGCCCCCGGCGCTCCACGTCCCGGCCCGCGCCCCCCGGCCACGGGCCGTAGCCCTCGTGTCCTACGCTGCACCGACCGCTTCCAGAGCGGGTGCGTCACGCACGCTGATCACCTCGTCGATGACGCCATAGCCCACGGCTTCATCGGCCGTCATGACGAAGTCGCGGTCGGTGTCCTTGCCCACCTTCTCCTGCTTCTGGCCGGTGTCGGCCGCCAACATGCCGGTGAGGAGATCGCGCATCCGAAGGATCTCCTTCGCCTGCAGCTCGATGTCGCTGGCCTGCCCTTCGACCCCCCCGAAGGGCTGGTGGAGCAGGATGCGGGCGTGCGGCAGGGCGAAGCGCTTGCCATGGGCCCCGGCGGCAAGCAGGACGGCCGCCGCCGAGGCGGCCTGGCCGAAGCAGAACGTGGACACGTCAGGCTTGATGTACTTCATGGTGTCGTAGATGGCGAAGAGGGCCGTGATATCCCCGCCCGGGGAGTTGATGTACAGGTGGATGTCCTTGTCCGGCTCCTCGGACTCCAAAAAGAGCAGTTGGGCGCAGACCAGATTGGCCACCGCGTCGTCGATGGGGGTTCCGAGGAAGATGATCCGCTCGCGCAGGAGCCGCGAGTACAGGTCGTACGCCCGCTCCCCCCGATTGGACTGCTCCACCACGGTCGGCACCAGGTAGCTGCTGGCGCGCAGCCCGTCCTGTCGCATCGCGCTCATGCTTCAGCCTCCACGTTGCTCGTTGCGGTGGAGGCCCCCGCCACCACCTGCTCTCCCGCGGGGTCCGCGCTCCCGCCGGCGCCCTCGTCATGCTCCAGCCCGGCGGCTCCAGTTCCCTCGTCGGCATCGCTGAGGACCGCCTGCAGGTCGTCACGGGAGATGGGAGCACCATCCTCGTCCACCACCGCTACGTGGTCGAGCAGCCAGGACAGCGCCTTGGCCTTCCGCTGCTCCGAGCGTACCGCGGCCATCCTGCCGGCGCGCGTGAGCCGGTCGCGGACCTCGGACGGTCCCACCTCCAACCGGTCGGCCATTGCCTGGAGCTCGGCCTCGAGCTCGTCCTCGCCCACCTCGAGCGATTCCTCGTCGGCCAACGCCCTCAGGGCCAGGTCGCCTTTCACCGACTGACCTGCCTCAGCCCGGAGCTCCTCGAGGAACTGCTCCTCGGTCCGCCCCGTGGCCTCCAGGAACTGGCCGATGCCGATCCGCTGCTCTTCGAGCCGGTGGCTCAGGTCGTGGACGCGCTGGCGCACCTCCTCGTCCACCAGCACCTCGGGGACGACGTTGTCCTCAACGAGCGCCGCCAGGGCTGCCATCGCGCCCTGCCGGAGGGCGAGCTGCGTCTGGAACGCCTTCATCCGGACCAGGCGGGCGCGCAAGTCCCCGCGCAGCTCGTCCACCGTCGCGAACTCGGAGGACTCCGCCGCCCATTCGTCGGTGACGGCCGGGAGCTTCTTCTCCTTCACCTCCTTGACCAGCACCCGGAAGCTGATCTCGGGCCCGTCGGCCCCCGGGGAGGCGGGCGCCGCGAACGACAGGACGTCACCTGCCTTCGCCCCGCGCACCTGATCGTCCAGCGCGTCGACAACCCGCCCGCTGCCCACCTCGTAGAGGTAGTCACCGGACGCAACCACCTCCTCGCCGCTCTCCAGGGTCCCGTGCAGGTCGATGGTCACGAAGTCCCCGTCACGAGCCGCCCGGGGCGCGTCCACGAGCTCGGCCTCGGTGTCGCGAAGGCGGTCGATCTGGGCATCGACATCCTTGTCGGTCACCACCGGGCTCGGCACGGTGACCTCCAGCCCGGCGTACCCGGGGATGGCGACCACGGGACGCACCTGCACCAGTGCGTCGAAGGTAACCTTCCCGGCATCCTCTCCTTCGGTGATGTCGATCTCAGGCGAGGCGATCGGATCCGTCTGGGTGTCGGCCAGGGCGCGGGCGTAGAAGTCCGGGATGGCCTCACGCAGGGCCTCCGCCCGGAGGGCTCCTGCGCCGCCCATGCGGGCTTCGAGCACCGGGCGGGGAACCTTGCCTGGTCGGAATCCGGGCACGCGGGCTTGGCGGGTGAGGGTGCGGATGGCACCGTCGAGGACATCGTCCACCTCTTGCTCGTCGATCTCGACCGAGAGGCGGACCTTGTTTCCCTCGACGGCTTCGGAGGTGGCTCGCATGGGTCCCTCACTCTACCGGCCCCCGATCCGGGTCTCGCGCCGACGCCCTCCGGGCCCGGACGCGGGCGGCGCGGGGGCCGATCGGCGGATGCGGAGGGCGGGGGGCCGGCGGCGGGAGCGCCTTGTCGGGTGGAGCCATCCCCCAGGCACCTCGCAGCCCCGGCTAGCTTGCGCGCCAGGCACGGCTGCGGGGCCCAGAGGCCGATGCAGCCGCCGCCGGGCGCCGCGAGCCGGCGGAGACAGACGAGACAACGACAGACGAGACAACAAGGAAGGAGCCACCATGGCGGACTACGAGGGCTACTGCGTGAAGTGCCGGGAGAAGCGGACGTTCGACGGGGCCGAGGTGGAGCTGGCGAACGGCCGGCGGGCCGCCCAGGGGTCGTGCCCGGTGTGCGGCACGAAGATGAACCGCATCCTGGGCAAAAAATCCTGATGCGCCCCGTGGCGGCCACCACGGCCACCGACGGTCCGGTCGCCACCGCGTACGATTGAGGCGCCCCCGCCGGTCTACGGCGAGTGGGCGCCGGGGAGTGGCGCAGCCTGGTAGCGCACGTGCTTTGGGTGCACGAGGTCGGGGGTTCGAATCCCCCCTCCCCGACGACGACGTGACACGCCGGGGTCGACGACGACCCCGGCGACGACAACCCCAAAGACGGCGGAGTCTTCACGCTTTGGTGGCGACCCAGTTCACGTTCGAGCCGACGTCATGATGGCAGAAGGGTGTGACGGCGCCCCGACGTAGCTGTCCTCCACCCCGGCCTCGAGGGCTCACACCGAGCTGACGAGTGCTCAGGAGGGCTACGGTCTGCTCGCCATGGTCACCGTCACGGGCACCGCCCAGCGCGACGCCTGGGCGCGCCGCCAGCTCCCCCCGGTCGAACAGGTCCGACCGGGACTGTGGTCCGTTCCGGTGCCC
>DAHUZE010000019.1 GCA_027306755.1 Acidimicrobiaceae bacterium
AGGCGCCCCGGTGGCCGGAGCCGTAACAGGTGGAGTGGCCGGATCGATCTCAGCGTCGTCGGCGCCGGGGATCTCGAGCACAGCCACGGACGCCCCGGCGGGAACAGTCACCGTCCAGCTCGGGGCGGCGGGGAGTCTTCCGCACAGGACGCTGGCGCTGACGGTTACGACATCAAGCACGCCCGCCATCATCGATTGGGCCACCCCAACCGTGATCGGCTCTGGAGTAACGGTGCTCAGCGTTCAGCTGACCGGCGACGCCTTGGATGTCACACTCGGTCCAAAAACTACAGGTGTGACAGCAAAAGTAGAAATCAGCGGTGTTCGATTTTCGACGCACGGGGCGACGGGATCGGTTCTCGTGACTCCCACACTTGAGGGGGTGACTTTCAATCCCCCGTCGGTTGTCGACGCCACCGTCGTCGCGCCGTCGACGAACCCACCGACGCTGGCCCTGGCCGCGGCACGGGCCCCCCGCCTCAGCGTCGGAGAGACGAACGGGCCAGCGGGCACATGGACACTGGACCTCTCCGGAAGCAGCGCCAACCACACGGGGTGGACCACCGGCAGCGTGGTGACGATAACGGTCGCGCCCCCGTCTGGGACCAACTGTCAGGGCAACGACTACCTCTACTTCTCGAACCGCCCCACCGTCACCGTCGTAGCCCATACAGGAGCCACCGCGGTGCCGACGTTCTCGACCTCGCTGACCGGCTCGGGAAGCTGTGGAAGCAACGAGCCGGACCGACTGCGCATTTCGTTCACCAACGGCGGCAGCTTCCGTGCCACACCGACATCGGTGATCAAACTGTCCATCACCGGGGTCGGCTACACCGTGGGCGCCACAGGGAGCGGCGTCGGAGCCGGGCCGGTCGGCGTCCAGGTCGGCTACTCGTCCGGAAGCTCCTCGTTCACACAGGCCGGCGCGGCGAATGCCGAGATCGGTGGCATGACCGTCTCCGCGGACACACCGCCCGTCACCGTGGCACCGTCGGCGTACGACGCACCGATCAGCTCCGCAGTGGTGAATGCCGCCGCCCCGATGACCGTTCCTGCGGGATTCCTGTGCCTCACCCTTTCCAACGGCGGGTTCGACACTGCCTCAGCGGCGAAGGTGGCGGTCACCTCAGGAGATGAGACCGTGAGCCCCTCGGCCTCATTCCAGGGCACAGGACCGACAGGGGCGTCGAGCGTGCTGGTGACCGTTACCACCGGTTCCACGGGTGCAGGGGGGCTGTCGGTCACAGGCCTGATGGTGGATGCTCCGGCTCTGCCGGGAGCGGTCACCATCACCGTCGCGGTGGGGACCAGTGCCATCTGTGCTCACGACACGACACCGGTCGGCAGCGCCACTGCGTACACGGTCGGGAAGTCCACAGCAGTCACCCAGATCTACGGCCCCACACCGGATGCAACGGCGGCTGCGGAGCTCGAGCATCAGTTCGATGCCCAGGGCACAGCGTGCCCGGGGCGGTCTGGAGCGCGGCCGGTGGTGCTCGCCACCGACGCCAACTATCCGGACGCGCTGTCGAGCGCGTACCTTGCCAGTTCCCTCAAGACCGGCGAGCTGCTCACGCCCACGGGATCGCTGTCGGCGGCGACGGTCGACGCCATCCGGAACGAGGGCATCACCAACGTGTACGTCGTGGGTGGGCCGCTGGCCATCAGCACAGCAGTCGTCAGCCAGCTGGAGACCACCCTGGCGTACAACTGCGGCGGCACCAGCCCGGTCACAGCGACCAATCCGGTCTACCTCCAGGTGACCAGGATCTACGGCCAGACGCAGTACGGCACGGCCGAATGGGTCGCCCAGTTCCCGACCGCCACCAACGTCGGGTCCTTGGACGTGGCCGGGGCCTACGGCGCCACGAACCGGACAGGCGGGCTGGGGCGGTACAACGACACCGCGGGGACCGCCTCGGCGGCGCCGTCGGTGTCCTCGTCCCTGCCGACCGCCATCGTCGCCACGGGCCAGACGTTCCAGGACGCGGAGTCGGCCAGCGTCCTCTCCTACGCCGACCGGCTCCCCATCCTGCTCACCAAGACCACATCGCTCTCCCCGCAGGTGGCATCGACGATCGCCAGCCTCCAGATCAAGCAGGTCATCGTCATGGGCGGCCCGCTGGCGGTGACCAACGCCGTGGTGACAGCCCTCAAGGCGCTTGGCGTGACCGTGCTCCGGATCGCCGGTCAGACCGACACCGACACCGCGGTCCAGCTCGCGAATTTCGAGATGGCGTCCGCCGTCGGACACCTCGGGCTGGGTTGGGCTCCGACCGGCCGCATCGCCGTGGCCCGGGGCAACTACTACACCGACGGGCTGGCCGGGGCGGTAGTGGCCGCGGGCGAGTCGCACACACGCTCCGCCCAACCCGAGCCGCTCCTGCTGACCGCTTCCCCAACCACAATCGGGCCCTACCTGACCGCGTTCCTCCAGGAGGCGGGCGTCCACGGCATCGACGGGATGGGCGCCGACCTGGTCAGCGGTCTGACGGTGCTCGGCGGTCCCGACGCCGTGACGCCCACACAGATCCACACCATGCGCACGGACCTCTGACCCGATGAGCGCCCCCGCCCGGATGGCGGCCGGCCTAGGCCGTGGGGACCGACCCGCCGGGCGACCGGGCTTCGGGCCTCAACCGGGAGCCCCGTTCCCGGCGATCGTGCGGCCCAAGCCCTCGATGACCTCGGTGCCCGGGAGCTCGGCCAGGGCGGCGCCGGGCAGCACCAGCTTCGATCTCCGGACGCCGCTGCCGACGACCACGAGCGTCGTGGACACCACTGCAGCGTCCAGGAGAACCGGCCAGCGGGCCGGCAGGCCCAGCGGGGTGATGCCGCCATACTCCATCCCGGTCTCGCCCACTGCCCGATCGACCGGGGCGAACGACACCTTGCGCGCACCCAGCCGCCGCCGGACGGCGCCGTTCACGTCGGCGCGCGTGGAGGCCAGGGCGACGAAAGCGGCCAACTCTTCCCGACCTTCGCGCCGCCCGATGACGACCACGCAGTTGGCTGATACCTCGGCCGTCACGTCGTAGCGGGCGCAGAAGGCCGCGGTGTCCGACACGTCGGGGTCGATCGGCGCCACGCCCACGGCAGCGCCAAGCGGCCAGGTCGCCAATACCTGGTGGACCGAGGGCGCCATGAGCTCGGGATGGTCGAGCGCGGGTGCGACGTCGAGCGCGCCGATGCCGTCGACAAAGGGGGCGGTCACCCCGACAGCCTACGGAGGGGCGTGGCCGGACGCCCGCCGAGCTTCCCCGGGCTCCGCGGCGTCGCTGCCTGCCGCCACACCGGCCGGGTCTCGTGCCGGCACCCGCCGTTCGTAGCCCAGGACCGAGAGGTCGACCGTCCCGCCGTTGGCCAGGTACTCGCCGGCGGACATCGGTGCTCCCCAGATCCGGGTGACGACCTCCTGCTCGGGCCGCCGCTGGCTCTGGATGACCTGGTTGGCCAGTGTCCGCTGATCGGCAGCGGTGAGCGGTGGCGCCATGATCCCGCGGGGCCACAGCCGGCTCGCCAGCACCGCGTTGATCTCCGCGGCGTAGACGGTGACCTGGGCGCCGAGATACAGCCACGCGATCAGCCCGAGCACGGTGCCGAACGTGCCGTACACGGCATTGTCGCCCCGCAGGTAGTGGTTCACCACGAAGCCCCCGACCGCCTGGAGCACGGTCCAGACGATGCCGCCGAACACCGCTCCGGCCACCAGCTGGCGGGCCCGCACGAGCTTGGGCGTGAGGACCCGGAACGCGGCGAGGTACAGGCCGATGTTGCCCACGGCGGCCAGCGCCTCGGCCAATGCCTCCTCCCAGAAGCGGTGCCCGCCGAAGGTGCCGAACCCCGACAGCACCGTGGTCACGACGAGACCGATGCCCAACGTCACCAGGAAGAGGAGGCTGCGCAGCATCCGGGGGACGAACCCCGGCCGCTCGGGTGTGGGGATGTTCCACACCTGCTCCATGGTGGCCAAACCGGCGCCGGCCAGCCCCGTGGTGCCGTAGGCGAGGCCAGCGATCCCCAGGGCCAGCCCGAAGGCGGAGTTGCGCTTCATCACATGGATGTTGTGGGCCAGCTGGGTTCCCACGATGGGGAACTGGGAGAAGGCGGAGTGCAGGACGCGGGTCCGGGCGGACGGGTCGTTGGCCAGCACAAGGGCCAGGACGGTGACCAGCAGGAGGAGCAGAGGGAAGAGGGTGGTGAACAGGGAGTACGTCAGCTGCACGGTCAGGGAGCCGGCGTTGTCGCTGCCGTACTTCTTGGCGACGCCGTACGCGAACGCCAGGGGTCGGTGCCGCTGCTGGAAGGCGTCCACCCGCCGGATGGTGCGCTGGATGGTGTTCACGCTGGGTCCCCGTGATCGCTTGCGAGCATGGGGCAGGGGTTACCCGGGCGGGCTGGGCGTAACCGTTGTGCGGCACAGGGTTCCTCAGTCGCTGAGCGTGAGCCGCCGAGCTGCCTGCAGGCTGAGCCGCTCCAGGACGGGGACCGCGCCCAGGAGCGCCCGGGCCTCGCCGTCGTCGAGCGTTGCGATCAGCCGGCCCAGCATCTCGGCGCTGGACCTTCTTCGCTGGACCAGGTAGCGCCGCCCCGAGGTGGTGATGGCCACCAGCACGACCCGGCGGTCCTGCTCGTCCGGATGCCGCTCCACCAGACCGGCGCGCTCGAGGCCGGACACGACTCCCGACATCGACGGCTGGGACACACCTTCCATCTCCGCCAGCTCGGTGATCCGGCGCGGCCCGCAGGCGTCCAACGTGACCAGCGTGAGACTGGCGGTGATGCCGATGTCCCGGGTGTTCGACCGCACCACCACGCAGGCGCGACCGGGGCGGCTCCGGCTGCCGTCCAGCTGCCACCCGCCGGGTACCCGCCCGGCCCGACCCTCCGCCCCTACGCTGCGGAGCGGAGCGGAGCGGAGCGTGGGAGGGCACGGTGACAGGCGGGGCGGTGCGGCCACGGGACGATCGGGGTCCGTCTGTTGAGGGCGTCCGCGCGGACCTGGGGCCCCGGAGCGGTCGGCGGTGACCTGGATCGTCTTCGTGCTCGGCATCGCCGTTGTCGTGCTGACCGCGGCCAATGTCGTCTTCACCATGGTCCTGCCCCGGCGCCCCTTCGGCATCGACCGGCTGACGTTGGTCATCAACCGGGCGGTGCTGAGCGCTTTCCGGCAGCTGTCCCGGTTGGGGTCGGACTACGTGGCCAAGGACTCCATGCTCGCCCCCGCGGGCCCGGTGGCGCTGGTGGTGCAGCTCCTCGTGTGGGCGGCCGGTTTCACGGCGGGCTTCGGGCTGATGATCACGGGGGACCACCACCGGCTCGGCGACGGCATGCTCCAGGCCCTTGCCTCGGTCTTCACCGTGGGGGCGAGCCACCCGGGAGGGGCGCCGGAGACGGCGATCGACGTGGCTGCCGGGTCGGTCTGGGTGGTGGTGGTCGCGCTCCAGATCGCCTACCTGCCCACGCTCTACGGGGCCTTCAGCCGGCGGGAGTCCCTGGTGGCCCTTCTCGAGAGCCGTGCCGGGTTGCCGGCCTGGGGACCCGAGGTGCTGATCCGCCACCAGCTCGTGGGCATCATCGACACCCTGCCGGACCTTTACGCCTCGTGGGAGGAGTGGGCGGCAGACGTGGCCGAGAGCCACACGACGTACCCGGTCCTGCTGCTCTTCCGGTCGCCCGAGGCCTGGTACTCGTGGGTGGTCGGGCTCGTGGCGGTGCTGGACGCAGCCGCCCTCCACCTGGCCGTCTCCCCCGGGAGCGCGAGCTCCCAGGCCCGGCTGTGCCTGCGGATGGGCTTCACCGCGCTGGACCGGATCGCCGCCACGTTGGGGTGGGCGGTCGATCCCGATCCAGATCCCGAAGCGTCGGTCAGCTTGACCTTCGCCGAGTTTGCCGAGGCCGTAGCGCTGCTCGACCAGGCCGGGTTTCCCATCGAGCGCAGCGCCGAGGATTCCTGGCCCGACTTCCGGGGATGGCGGGTGAACTACGAGTTTGCCGCCTACCGCCTGGCCGATCGGCTCACGGCACCGCCCGCCCCGTGGTCCGGCCCCCGCCAGCACCTGCGCACAGGACCGGTGGCGCCGCGGCGCCCTCCCCAGCGCCGCCCCGGGGAGGACGGCGTCCCGAAGGCCAAGCCGTCCCCTGTTGTGGTGGCAACTCGGGGCCGCCGACGGCGGTCGCCGGGACCCACCGGCGGCTAGCCTTGGTCTTCGTCACCGACCCGCCGGCGCACCGGCGCGGTCCATCGCCGACCCCGGATTCCGGAAGCGGGCGAGCCGCCCGCGAGGAGGTCCCATCGCCATGGATGCTCGACGCGGTGCACATGATCGCTTCTCCTCGGGCGGGTGACGGCCCCGTTGCCGACTGAGGCGCTGCCCGGGGCACCGAATGGGCCTCCGGCCGAGGCTGGGGCTCCGGCCGAGGCTGGGGCGCCGCCCGGATCACCGGCTGAGGCCCCGCCCGGGAGCTCGGCCGACACGCGAAGGCCGGCCGCAGGTCCCCTCGCACCGATCGCCCGCCGCCAGCGGGCGCGGCGCCTGCTCACGCTGGGCGCGGCCCTCTTCGGGCTGATCGACCTGGCCACCGCGGTGCTGCCGCCGACCCATCGCCAGCTCACCTTCCTGCTCCGCTACGTGCCGCTGGAGGTGTCCCAGGGCGCGGCGGTGCTGCTGGCTCTCTGCGGCCTCACGCTCCTCGCTCTCTCCTGGGGGCTCCGCCGGGGGCAGCGCCAGGCCTGGGTCCTGTCCTGCGTCGTCCTCGCCATCACCCTGGTCCTTCACGTTGCCCGGGGCCTGGACGCCCTCCAGGCCGGCCTCAGCCTGGCGCTGCTGGCCGCGCTCGTGGGCTGGCGCCGGGCGTTCGGCGCTCCTGCGGACCGCCGGACGGTGGGATCCGCCCTGGGGGCGGCCGTGGGTGGCCTGGTGGTCACCTTGGTCCTGACTACGGCCACGGTGGAGGCGTTCCTGGCTGTGGACAGGGACGGCGCCGGGCTGATGCCGTTGCACGTGGTGGTGGTGGGCGTGGTCGAACGCCTGGCCGGCGTCTCGCTGACGTCGTTCCCGCCGCGCCTGGACCGGTTCCTCGACCCCACGCTGCTGGGGATCGGCATGGTGCTGGCGGTCATCGCCGCCCTGGCTTTCTCCCGGCCGCTGGTCGACCGCCGCCTCCGCCCGGGGAGGCGGAGCTACGAAGTCGCCCGCAGGCTCGTGAGCGACCACGGCGAGGGCACCTTGGACTACTTCGCCCTCCGCCACGACAAGTGGCACTACATCAGCGGCAAGACGCTGGTGACCTACGCCGTCCACGGCGGCGTCTGCCTCGTCTCGCCGGATCCCATCGGCCCCCGGGAGGAGCGCGAGGAGGCGTGGGCCGCCTTCTGCCACTTCGCCGACGCCAACGGGTGGATCGTGGCGGTGCTCGCCGCCCGGTCGACATGGCTGGCCACCTACCGCCAGAGCGGGATGCACGCCCTCTACGTGGGGGACGAGGCCATCGTGACCGTGGCCGACTTCGACCTGCGGGGCAACCGCAAGAAGGGGCTCCGCCAGGCCGTCCAGCGGGTCCGCCGCAACGGCTACGAGGTCTCCTTCCACGATCCGGGGGACCTGGGCCCCGAGCTGGCGGTCCAGGTTCGCGCGCTGCTGGGGGAGAGCCGGCGGGGCGAGCGCGAGCGGGGGTTCTCGATGACCCTGGGCCGCGTGTGCGACCCCGAGGACGAGGGACTGCTGCTGGCGGTGGCCCACGCGCCGGATGGCACGCCGGTTGCCGTATGCCAGTTCGTGCCCGCGCCGTCCATCGACGGCTACTCACTGGACGTGATGCGGCGCGACGGCGGGACCCACCCCAACGGGGTGATCGACTTCCTGCTGGTGGCCACCATCGAGCACCTCCGGGCGGAGGGCATGCAGGCGCTGAGCCTCAACTTTGCCGCCATGCGTGCCTTCGTCGCCGGCGAGCGCAACGGGACGGTATGGGGGCGGCTGCTCGGGTGGGCCCTGCGGCGGTTCTCCCACTCGATGCAGGTGGAGTCGCTGTGGCGGTTCAACGCCAAATTCGACCCGGCATGGGCGGCACGGTACGTGGCCCTGGGGTCGATCCTGCACGCCCCGGCGGCGGCCCTGGCGATCGCGCGGGCCGAGTCACTGTGGGAGATCCCCATCCTGGGTCGCTACCTGGCTCGGGAGACGCACGCGCAGGGGCCGGAGCGCCGGCTGGACGCAGCCTGAGCCGCCACGCCACACCACGCCACACCGCCCGATCCGGGATCGGAGGCGGCCCCGGGCAGCGGTGCCGGCGGCCGAGCTCAGTCAGCGCTGGTGGCGGCCAGCGCCTCGAGGATCTCGTCCCCCCAGCGCTCCAGCTTCACCGGGCCGATGCCGGCGCAGGCCGCCAGCTCCGCCAGGGTGGATGGGTCGCGTTCGGCGATCGACCGGAGGTGGGCATCGTGGAGGACGAGGAACGCCTGCGTGGACGCCCGTCTCGCTGCGTCGGCCCGCCATGACCGCAGGGCTGCCTCCCGGGCCCCGATCTGCCCGGTCGCCTCGGGCGACGGCTCGCCAGCATGGCTGCGCCGTGGCCGCCGGCCGGCGGGCTCCCGGCCGGAGGCTCCCCGGCCGTCGCCGGGACGCGGTCGCCGTTGGCGCCCGTCCGGGCTCCCGGCCACCGGGCGCCGGAGCCGGGCGCCGCTGAGCTCGGCCACGAACGGGGACGGGGCGAGGCGATCGGCCAGCACGGCCACCTGCCGCCGGGCCCGGGTGACGGCCACATGGAAGATGCGCCGCTCGCCTTCCTCGTCGTCCGAGAGCCGATGGGGCAGCGTGCCCTGGTTGGCGCCGTACACGACGACGTAGTCCCACTCCCGCCCCTTGATCTTGTGGATGGTGGAGAGCAGGACCGCGGGCCCCTCGGGCGCAGCAGAGCCGAGCAGCGTCCGCAGCCAGGTCTCGAACCCCGCGACGTCGGGATGGAGCGCAGCCACGGACTCCAGGGCCACCAGGTCGTCCAGATGGGTGGAGCGGTCGGCCTCCTTGTGCGACGAGTCGAGCACGTCCATGGTCGCCCCCAGACCGATCTCGGTTCGCACGGCCCGCAGCGCGGCCGCCGCCGACGTCCGGCACCGGGCAGCGACCAGGCCGATGGCCTCGGCGTACTCGGCGACCTTCGGGCCGTCGCGGCCCGAGAGCCGCCCGGCCAGCCGCCGGACGCCCGCCAGTGAGGTGACCCGGTCCTCCAAGAGCATGGCCACGACATTGCGGGCGATGCCGCGGCTGGGGCGCCGGACCGTGAGCTCGATGTCCCGACGGTCCAGGGCATCCGGGGAAAGGCCCATCCGCAGGTAGGCCAGGGCTGCCCGGGCACCCGTGCGCTCCAGCACCTTGGCGTCCAGGGGCCGGGTGCAGGGGATCCCGGCCGCCGTGAGGTCGACCTGGACGGGGAGGAGCACCGAGTTGACCCGGGACAGCACCGCCATGTCGGCGTGGCCCACGCCCGCGTCCGACCACGAGGTGAGCACGGCGCGGGCCAGGTTGGGCAACGCTGCCAGGTCGGCCTCGGCCACGAGGACAGGTCCCGCACCCTGGAGGGGACCGGTGAACGGAGGCAGGGCGTCGCTGCTGGCTGGGGCCGGTCGGATCGTCTTGACCACGCGCCGGTCGTTGTACGACAGCAGGGTGGCGGCCGCGGTCACCACGGCCGGCGGGCACCGGTAGTTGACCTCCAGCGGGTGGGTGGAGGCACCGGGGAAGTAGCGGTCGAAGTCCAAGAGGAACTCGGGCGTGGCTCCGGAGTACCCGTAGATCACCTGGTCATCGTCGCCGACTCCGAAGCAGTCGAACGCCGGGGCGCATAGCAGCCGGAGGAGGAGGAGATGGGCCGGGTTCAGGTCCTGGAACTCGTCCACCAGCAGCGTGCGGCACCGGGCCTGGGCCTCCCGGCGGACCGCCGGCTCGGTGCACAGCCTCTCGATGGCCCGGTAGATCTGCTCGTCGTAGTCCACCGCCCCCGATTGGCGCAGGGCCTCCCGGTACCGGTCGAACCCCTGGGCGAAGCCCGCCGCATCGGGCAGCGTGCGCTCCACCCGGGCGGGCGGCTGCAGGCCGAGCCGGACGGCCGAGAGCGCGTCCAGGTAGGGGAGGACGGTGTCCGTGTTGGCCTGGCGACGGACCTGGAAGACCTTCTGGACCAGCTCGCGCACCTCCCATTCGTTGCCGAGGACCTCCACCCGGTCGCGCCCGAAGGTGGTGCAGATCCACAGGCCGAGGCTGTTGATCGTCCTCACCTGCGCGCCTTCTCCGCTCCTCGCCAGGCCGGTGCGCGACCGGAGCTCTGCTGCGGCCTTCTCGTTGAAGGCGACGGCCATGACCGACGACGGGGCCGCCCTGCGGTCCTCGAGCAGGTGTTCCAGGCGCGCCGTCAGAACCCGCGTCTTTCCCGAGCCGGCCGGCGCCACGATGCGTGCCGGGCCGGCGCCGTGCTCGACCGCGGCCCGCTGGTCGGCCGCCAACTGCTGGCGCGACGGGCCGTGGCCCACCGAGCGCAGGCTCCCCTCCTCGACGCTCCAGCGGTGGAGGAGGCGGGCGCCGGCAACGGGTGGCGGTGGGAACGGGCCGCCGTCCGCGTAGAGGGGCGCCCCGTCGCCATCGACGAGGTCTGCCGGCCCTCCCTCTGCGATCTGGTGCCGCTCCAGCGTGCGAGCGGCCTTGCGGCCGTGCCACCAGACGGCCGCCCCGGCGCGGGCGTCGTAGGTGTTGGCCCATACGAGGAAGTGCAGGCGCTCCCGCTCGAGCTCGAACGACGGGCTCAGCGACCAGATCGGCCCCCCGCACGTTTCGGGCTCCCGGAGGCGGTCCGGATCGCAGGCCAGCTCCACCACGAACGGCTCCCGGCGCAGCCAGGCGTCGTGCAGCGCAGCCACGGCGGCCGCCGGCGATGCCAGGGTGTCGTCGTCGACCACGATCCGAGCACAGGCCGACCAGGGCTCGGGCGGAGCCTGCCCTGGTGCTACCACCACCCCGCGACCCAGCTCGGGGGGTCCTGCCGACGTCATCGGGTCCACCGTACCGGGGTGAGGAAAGGCCGCCGCATGCCGGGAGACCACGGGTGCAAGGAGCACGCGTCCAGGCCTAAGGCGTGGAACGCGGGGGTCCGGCCCCCAGGCGGGCCCGCACCTCCGCCACGGCGTTCGCGGCTGTGGTGTGGCGGCTCCCAGCGGGACTCCAGCCACCACGTGCATCCCGCCTGCGGCCACTCCCCGGCGTACCGGGTGCCGCGATGGCGACCGTCGCCGGTCCACGAGCTCCTCATGAGGCTGATGCCGTCGTCCATCAAGTCGGCCCGCTCCCCGAGCTCGAGCTCCTCTCCGGTGCGGAGAAGGTCCGCCTCGACAGCGCCCCAGCCCACGGTCAGGATGACCCGGCCGCCCGAGAGCTGGTCCACCGTCGCGACCTGGCTCGCCACCTTCCAGGGTCGTCGGCGGAGCGGCGTGAGCATGGTCCCGGCGAGAACCTACGGCGGGGATGCGACACCGGTCCGGGTGCGCTCTACTGTCCTCCCGGTGCGATCGCGGCCCCGCTCGCACGATCGTGAGGGCACGAGCCTCAGGATGGGGAGACGAACAGGAGAGTCGAGCCGGTGTCCTACTTCGAGCGAATCGACGGTTCGGCCTTCCAGGCGACGCATCACGTAAGCGGGGGGTGGAACACGTCGGAACAGCACATTGCACCGGCGATGGGACTGCTCGCCCATGTGGTCGAGCTCGACCGCGATGCGCGCCGCAGCGACAACCTCGTCCTCGGGCGCCTGTCGTTCGACATCTACGGGACCATCCCCGTGGACGTGGTCGAGACCGAGGTGCGTGTCCTGAGAGCCGGTCGTTCGATCGAGCTCGTGGAAGCCGTTCTCTCTCACAGAGGGCGTGCCGCCGCGTCGTTGCGCGCCTGGCTCATGCAGCGCTACGAGAGCGCGCCGTACGCGGGAACGCCGTTGCCGCGCATCCCGCCGCCGGACGAGATGAGGCGGTGGGACCCGTCGAGCGCTTGGCCGGGCGACTTTCTTTCTTCCGTCGAGGTTCGACGCGCCCAGGCGCAACCGGGCCGCGCAGGATTCTGGATTCGCACCGGCCACGCTCTCGTGGGCGGTGAGCAAGCCAGTCCCCTTGCACGTGCCGCCGGATTGCTGGACCTCGCCAACGGCATGACCGTGCGGGCCGACCCGCGCTCGGTCATGTTCCCGAACTTGGATCTCACCGCGCACTTCTTCGACAACCCGGACGAGGAATGGATCGGGTTCGACACCAGTGTCTCGTTTGGGAGCAACGGCACGGGCGTCACGAGCAGTGTCGTGCACGCGGCATCCGGGCCCATCGGAACGGTGGCTCAGATGCTCACGGTTCGACCCCGATAATCGAAGGGGTGTCCCAAGTTCACGACTGACGTTGCAGGTGACTGCGGCGCGTTCGTGCCGATGGTTCGTGCCTGCGGTGAGAATTGTGGTTGCCGTGGTGGATGTGGCGCGTGATGCTCCTGACGACTGTGGGCCGTCGCGTACGCGGGGAACCCGGATCGCCAAAGTTCACTTGTCACCAGGGGTTTTCTCAGCCGCACGAGCCTGCGGTCAGGTTGCAACACTCGATGCGACACAGCAGTGGCATCCTGTGCCAGTCAGGCGTGCAGATCCACACAACATGTTTGGGAGAGCGTGAATTGGCGTCACGGCGCGAAACGCGTGCTATCTTGCTGGCGCTGAACGCGAGACGGCACGGGCAGGACAGCGCACCGGCCAGACGTTGACTGCGGGATGGGCGGTACACGGCGGAACCCCGACCGTTCGGTGAACATACCCGGCGACACGCACACGCGGAGGAAGAACCCCGGCCCTATCAGGACCTTTGGGACCCACACATCGGTCGCACACCCTGCAGCGACGAGCTAGGACGGATCGCGCCTCCCGCGCCCCGTCCGGGGATTGCATGCATAGACCGCGGTCCGCGATCCATCAAGAGCGGAGGGTGGCGCTCTGTGCGCCCCGACCACGGGAGGTGTCGTGCGGACTCGTATCGCACGCGTCGCGGCTCCAGCCGCATGCATTGTTTTCGGTCTCAGTGCCGCCGTCGCGAGCGCAGTCTCGGCGAACGGCAGCGCCGTCCATTCCAACGCCGCTGCGCGCGGCAACGTGTCGCCCGTCGGCACGCAAGTTGCACAGGTTTATCAATGGCAAGCACACGGCACTACTGCCGGCGCCCGTCTCGTCGCGCTGCACACGGCGATCATGCCGTCGCGACCGGCTAGAGCGGCCCAGTGGCAGGCCATGCTGAGAAGCCTGACGCTGTCCCCGCCGCAGCCGCAGCCGGCAGCGGTGGCATCACCCGCGCCGCCGCCGGCAGCGCCTGCAGCACCGGTGAAAGCAGCACCGTCCCCCGCACCTGCTCCCGCTCCGGCACCGGTTGCACCGGCACCGGCACCGGCGCCGGCGCCCGCGCCCAAGCCGGCCGTGGTGACGCCCGCGCCGGTGGCGTCGCCGGCATCGGGAACAGACGCCCGCTCGACGACAACCGCCGACTGGGCGTGCATACGCGCCCACGAGTCCGGTGGCAACTACGGGGAGAACTCGGGCAACGGCTACTCCGGCGCCTACCAGTTCATGGCGAGCACGTGGAACGAGGCGGTGTCCGGTGCGGGCTATCCGCAGTACGCCAACGGCGAGGCGTACCTCGCCCCCCCCGCCGTCCAGAACGCAGCTGCGCTCTGGCTCTACCGCCAGGACGGGTGGGCGCCATGGAGCACGCGTTACGTCTGCGGGCTGTGACCCCCCACGCCGTGGCCCCGGGGCCGGGGCTCCCCCCTGCCAGGCGCCAGGCGCCCACCGCGGCACCGTAATCACCCGCTGCCCGCTGTAGTGATGATGATAGGGTGCTCGGGCGCGCGCCGTCCCCGGCCTCGGCTCTCCGGCGGGCGGCACGCACCCGGACCGCTCGCCCGATCGGGCGGCGGTCCCCGGACCACAGCGGCGCCCCCGGGCGGCGGAAAGGACGTGAAGGGAACCGATGGCTTCATTCGGCTCGGTGGGCATGGACTGGCAGGA
Source organism: Acidimicrobiaceae bacterium (assembly GCA_027306755.1). Taxonomy (GTDB): domain Bacteria; phylum Actinomycetota; class Acidimicrobiia; order Acidimicrobiales; family RAAP-2; genus JAJYVT01. The sequence continues at coordinate 14,077 of DAHUZE010000019.1, forward strand.
GCGCATCAACTGGTCCCGCATGCGGGCGTTCCGCCTCGAGCGGGCACGGGCGGCCATGCGGCGCCACGAGCTGGGCGCCATCTTGTGCATGTACGACGAGAA
>DAHUZE010000021.1 GCA_027306755.1 Acidimicrobiaceae bacterium
CTCGGCGGCCCGGATGGCGTCGAGGGTCTCGTACCCGTACTGCTGGCCGGCCCCTTCAGCGAGGTCCTCTCCTTCGTAGTCCGCGGTGACCACGGTGTCGCCAGCGGCGAGGTAGGGCATGATCGGCGCGGCCGACGTGCCGACCCTCAGGGTGTAGCTGGGGTCGCACTGGGCGCCGAGGGCGTCGTATGCGGCCTGATAGGAGACCAGGCCGATGGCTGCTGCCGCCGTCTTGACCGGGGGCTGGAGCACGGTCGCGACCGAGACTGTCCGGCGGCCGAGCTCATCGGTGGTGACGTAGAGCAGCTGGGCCGCCCGCACCGGTGTGGTCGCGGCGGCTTCGGGGAACCGGATCGTCCGCGTCCGCAAGATGGTTCCGGGCTTCTCCTTGGTGAGCGGTCGGTTCCAGCGGTAAAAGGGGTCGGCCGTGGGCGCCGCCAGGCCGCTCGGGGCGGGGCCGGCGGGGAGGAGGTGCTCACACGCCTTCTGGGCCGCCAGGAGCCGAGACTTGCTGACCTTGAGCTGTTGGAGGCTCCGCTGCTCCTGCTGGCGGTCCCGCCTGGGGGTCCCGGCGCTGGTGGTGGGGTGAGGGGAAAACTTCGGCACGCCGTGGGTCCGTATGCAGGCGGTGTACGCCGCCAGTCCGGTCCCTTGACTGTCGCCGAGCCTCGCGGGGCTGGTGGAGGCGGTGTTCGAGCCCGTGGCCGTGCCGGGCTTCGAGGGGCCGCCGCAGGCCGCGATGGCCGTGCTCAGGGCGAGAGCTCCGGCCGTCATCAGCCCGGCCCGGCGTGACCGAGGGCGCCCCCGGCCGCCATCCCCGAGCTTTCCTCGAACTGCCGCCGGAGCCGGCTCAGCCGGGACCGTACCGAAGGGGAAGCCGCGGGTGGCCGCCACGTCGAGGCAGCTCAACCCGGCCCGGCCGGGAACGAATAGGGCATCCCCGTCTGGCTCCGGTTCGAACCGGAGCCGGCGGGCGAGCACCGAGCGCTTGGCGAGGGCCCCAGCGCTCCTCGTTGCCTGGTGGTCCTCACTCCGCCGCCCGGCCTCCGCCGCGTCCTGCAGCCGGGCGTGGACGCGGTCCCCTGTCGCTCCCCCACCGAGCGCGTGGCGGGCGAGGTCGCGGGCGATGCGGCACGACCCCGGAGGAGGGCTCTGCCTGCTCGGGTGGTAGGCCTTTAACTCCCGCTGGAACGTCTCCCCCGCAAGGTCCTCGGCCGTCGATCGCCGGACCGATCGTCCCCAGATCCGGGGGACCGCGGCGAAGTGGCGATGGAAGAGCGTGCCGAAGGATGCCGGGCCGGTATGCGCCTCCCGGGTCAGTGCCGGATCATCCCCGGTAGCTCCCACCATCACCTCTGTCCTACGCATCAGGCGCCCAGGAGTTCCACAAGCCGCTAGTCAGCGCCCCGAACGGGGATGGCGCGGCTCGGAGATGACCGAGCCCAGGCCACCACCCGCCAAGCCACGGCGGGTTGCCGCCAGGCGGAGTGGGCCCATGTTCGCCCCTACACCAGCAACGCTCAGCGGATGCGCTTGCTCTCCCCCTGGCTACACCGATATAACTTCCACAGAAACCACACCGCGCTCGGTGGCCTTCCTCCCATCGCTCGTGTCAACAACCTATCTGGGAAGTACAGCTAGGCGCCGGTGTCGAGGCCCCAGCTCAGGACTCGAACCGGGTGGAGGCGGATGATCGCTCCGAGAGGCTCGCCGCCGGTGCCAAAGGCCTCGGTGAGGGCCTCGCCCTCGCCGGAGACCATGACCGCTCGCGGGCGCCACGGTGGCAGGACGTCGTCGATGACCAGGGTGACTTTGGGGTTGCTCCGGGCGTTTCGGAACTTCTTGGTCCTGGCGAAGTCCCGCCCGCCGATGTCGATGGTGTCGAGGGCTTGGTTGTAGGTCCAGCCGAGCGGGACCACGTGGGGCTGGCCGTGTGGATCGATGGTGGCGAGTCGCCCGAGGCGGCGCTCGGCAAGGTAGGCCAGCTCGGCGTCAGAGAACACGCTCACCGTCGGCCTCCACTCCGGGCCCGCGTCCGGGCGTTGGCGCTATGCCGGTACCGCAAGCTGCCGAGCGCGGCGACGTCGACCGGGGGTGCGCCGAGCGGCTCGATCTCGTAGCGGCTGGTCCGGTAGCGTGCAGCGGCGCATCCTGCCCGCCCGAGCGGCCTCGGTGCCACGGTGACCGCTGCGTTCATCTTGCCCTCCAGTCTCTAGGCGATTGTTCTCGGGAGAAGGTTAGCAGGGCCACTGTTCTCTTGTCAACCAAAGTGGTAGGCTGCGAGTTGTGGGTGAGGCGTCGAGCGAACGGCCCGAGGGGGTCCGGGCGTGGATGGGGCTCTGCGAGGTCGTCGACCGGGTCAGGGTTCTCATCAACCGCGACCTGCAGGCAGGCGTCGGGCTTAGCCTCGCCGAGAACCTGGTGCTCTGCCAGGTGGCCATGGCCCCGGGACATCGGCTGCGAATGGTCGAGATCTCCGAGCGGCTCGCTGTGGCCAAGAGCGCGGTGACCAAGACCGTCGACCGTCTGGAGGAGCGTGGGCTCCTGGTCCGCGAGCGCGACCCGGGCGACCGCAGGACCGTCTATGCGGCTGTCAGTCCCGAGGGCAGCGAGGTCTTCGCCACCGCTCGGCCGGCCTTCGTCGGGGCCGTCGAGCGTCACTTCGCCGGCCAGGTCGGGAGCGCCACGCTCCGCCAGCTCCTCGACCTGCCGGCACAGGTCGCCCCGCCGGCGATCGGGCAGGAGCAGGAACGGCGATGACCCTGCGGGCCCGACGGCCACCGGTGCCACCGGGACTCCGCGCGGCGATGGAAGCGCCTCACCCCCCAGAGCGGCGGGCGGGCGAAACTGCCAGACCCGAGCCCTTGACGTCCCCAGGACGCCACGTGAGGAGCGAGCGAGCGGCCAGAGTGCTCACCGCCTGAGCTGAGTCCAGGGTGGGCCGGACCGGCACCTCGTGGAGGAACCGCCGGACGCCCTCGGTCGCAGCGGACTGACCCGACTGCCTGGTCGGCGAGGGGCTCAGTTGCTTTCCGAGTCGGCGCGCCTCGAGCTGCCCGGAGGTCGCCTGGGGGTGCGAACGATGGAGTTCGGGATCACGCTGCCGGGGCCCGAGCGGGCGGCGAAGCCGCACACGGCGCGAAGACCGGCGTGGGCGGCGACCTGGTTGCCGCCTGACTCCCCAAGTACCTGAGCGGCGCCGGCGGCCCTCACCTCCGAAGTGTCCTCCGGGTTGGGGGGGCTTGCGTCTCGACGACGCCAGCTTCCCTTGCCAGAGGGGCTTTCTGCATCTTCACACCCCCGCGACCGCGGACGGTGAGTTCTCGGCCTGCCATCGTGTGCAGCGCGACAACATGGTCCCGATGGCCGGGCTTGCTGGTGAGGCAGGCGATCAAGCCGAGCGGGATCAACCACCACCCGGCCGCGGTGTGCTCTCGGCGCCAGGCCGAGCGGGGACGCTCACCGTCGATCCTGCCGAGCCGTCCGGGGATGGAGGGACTCGCCGCGAGCGAGCATGTCGACGTACTCCGTCAGCTCGCGGTCCCGGGTCGCCGGGCGCTTGACGGCGTTGAAGCGGTGGACGATGGCGTAGCGGTGGGCGGCGTCCACTTGGTCGAAGGTCGCGGCTGCGGCGGGATTGGCCGCCAGCGCCAAAACCAGATCGGGCGGGACCTGCATCTCGGCCTGCCCGCAGCAGGCCGCTTGCCAACTTCCCTGCGCCTTGGCAGCGTCGACGGCCGGGATTCAGGTCGGCTGCATCCGTCCAGCCTCGGTAGGGCGGGCGACGTGCTCGACGTTCCGGGCGGACCAGGCGCTGCCTGGCCTCCGCGGCGTGAAGCGCTGGCGATAGCGTCGGTTGCCACGTCGTCCGATGAGCCCGTCGATCCAGCCGAAGCACAGCGCCTCGTCAAGCGCTTGCGCGTAGGTCAGGGCCGTCGTCCGCCCCCCCCGCTTGCCCAGCACCAGCCAGACCCCGGGATGATCGGTATGGTGGCTGTCGAGCCAGGTGTGCCATCCCTCGGCGTCCTGGACGAGCCGCTCCGCGAGTTCTCTCACGATGGGCGCCATCAGCACAGGGAGAGGACCGGGCCTCAGACAGAGCGGTTGGCCGTGGGGATCGAGAAGCGCCGTCCGGTGACCGGCTCCGGCTTGGAAGTCCGCCTGACTGGCTCCGAGCGCGCCCAGGCTCTCGGACGCCTCGTCGAGGTGGTCCACCTGCAGGTCGAGATGGGGGAGTTTGGCGCCAGCCTCATCGGGCCACGGCGCGGGCGAGGATCCCTCGAGCTTGCCGAAGTCAATCCCTACGCCATTGCCTTCGACCATCCCCCACCTCTCGTCGCTGTGGGTGATCTCCCAACCTGGCGCGGCCGCGTAGAACCGCGCCCGCCTCGCTGGGTCCGGGCCTTCCCTGATCGGCAACGACAGCGCCGTCGACTCCCCCCCCGACCCGGACTATGTGTAACTCATGCATATAGCCCGGTGTCCTCCTTCTGCGGAGCAACTCCAGAGCCAGGAGCAATACCGGTGCTCGGGTGAAGGAGTAGCCACCTGGCAGCGCGCCCAGTCGTGCCGCCGGGGCTGATCGTCCTCAGGTCAGGGTGCGGCTGCGGCCCGCGCTTGGGCGTAGGCGTCGAGCCGCTCCAGTTCGTCGGCATAGATCCGCTTCATGACCCGGGGACCGAAGAGACGCTCGAAGAAGCCGCCCACGCCGCCGGCACCCTCCCAGGTGGTGGAGATGCGGACCTGACAACCGGGCCCACTCGGGCTGACCCTCCACGTCGTGACGGTGCTCGAGGTGGTGTCGGACTCGGTGAGCACGCGGCCCGGCTCGGGCTCGTCCACCACGCTACGGTAAGCACGGGCGCGCCCGCCGGCCGTCACCTGGTAGCGGATAACGGTGCCCGCCCCGACACCGCCGGATTCAACCTCGAACC
>DAHUZE010000022.1 GCA_027306755.1 Acidimicrobiaceae bacterium
GGCGTTCTCCTTCTATCTCGACCATTTCGGGCACGAGTCCCGCACCTACGGGGCGCTGGCCGGCGTGGCGGTCACCTTGCTATGGCTCTTCCTGACCTCCGTGGTGCTCCTCTTCGGCGCCGAGCTCAACCGCGAGCTCGAGCGAATGGGGGAGCGGGCGGCAGCCGCCCTTCCGCAGGCCGCCGCCCGGCCGGCTAACGCTCCCGCTCCGGGTGATGCTCCCGCTCCGGGGATCAGGGCGCCAAGACCGCCTCGATGAGCGATGGCCCTTCGGTGCGCAGCGAGCGGTCGAGGAGCTCGACCAACTCGTCGGCGGTGTGGGCGCGGGCGGCCGGCACGCCCATCCCGGTGGCCAGGTCCACGAAGTCCAACGCCGGCCGGTGGAGGTCCAGCATGGCGCCGGCGCGCTCGCCCTCCCCGCTGGCCCCCACCCGGGCCAGCTCGAACTGCAAGATGGCGTACGAGCGGTTGGCCAGCACGATGGTCGTGACGTCCAGTCCCTCGCGGGCCTGGGTCCATAGCGCCTGGATCGTGTACATGGCGCTGCCGTCGGCCTCCAAGCAGAGGACCGGGCGGTCCGGGGCTGCCACGGCAGCACCGGTGGCGACCGGCAGCCCCTGGCCGATGGAGCCCCCGGCGAGGGCCAGCCAGTCGTGACGGGGGCCCCCGGCGGTGGCCGCAGGGACCGATAGGCCGCTGGTGATCGATTCGTCCACCACGATCGCCCCTTCGGGCAGGAGGTGGCCCACGGCCGCCGCCATCGTCTCGGTCGTGAGCGCTCCCGTTGGCCGGTCGGGTCGCGACCGCGCTGCAGCGAGGTAGCCCACCCCACCCGGTCCCCCGACCCCACCCGGTCCCGCCACCGCCTCGGCAAGCTGCTCGAGGGCCACGACCACGTCTTGGCCCGGGCTGCCCAGCATCTCCACGGCACAGCCGGGCGGCACCAGGTCGCTCGGCGTGCCGGGATAGGCGAAGAACGACACCGGTGACCGGGAGCCGGCCAGCACCAGGACCCGGGTCCCCTCCAGCTGCGCCATGGCCATCTCCCCGTAATAGGCCAGCTTCTCCGGGTCCGGCAGCCCCCCGCCACGAGCGTGGACCGTGGGGAACGTCTCGCACAGGAGCTTGGCCCCGGTGGCGGCGGCCGCCCGGCTCGCCGCCCGGAGCCCGCGCTCGCTCATGGCGGCTCCCCCTACGAGCAGCGCCACCGGTGGCTCCTGACGAAGCAGCTTTGCGACGTGCTCCACCGTCTCGGGTGCGACCCGGGGGAGCGGTGCGCGGGGCGGCGCAGCCGCCACGACACCGCCGGCGTTCCACGACACGTCGGCCGGCACGATGAGGGTGGCGATCTGGCCGGGCGGCCCGTAGCTGGCGGCCACGGCGTCGGCGGCGTCGGCGCCCGCGTCCTCGGCGCGGTTGGCGGTCCGCTGCCACGCCGAGGACGTCCGGGCCATGCCCCAGAGGTCCGACTGGAGACGGGCGTCGAAGCGCTGGTGGTACGTGGCGTGGTCCCCGACCACGTTGACGAGCGGGACCTGGGCCCGCCGGGCGTTGTGGAGGTTCGCCATCCCGTTGGCGAACCCCGGACCGAGGTGGAGCAGCGTGGCTGCGGGACGTCCGGCGATGCGGGCGAAGCCATCGGCGGCGCCCGTGGCCACACCCTCGAACAGGGTGGGGACGGATCGCATGGCCGGCACCTGGTCCAGGGCGGCCACGAAGTGCATCTCGGACGTCCCGGGGTTGGCGAAGCAGGTATCCACCCCGGAGGCGCACAGCGACCGGAGCAACGCCTCGGCGCCGTTCACCGGGTCACCGCTTCAGGTCCGCTGTGGGTGCCGTCCCCGCTACTGGCACCCTCGCTGGTGCCGGCGTCCCCGCTGCCGGCGCCCCCGCTGAAGATACGCCCCGGGCCGAGGATGTCGTGGGGGTCGAACGCCGCTTTGATCCGCCGCATGAGAGCCACCTTTGCCGGGTCTTCGAGGTCGAGGAAGTATTCGCGCTTGTCCACGCCGATGCCGTGTTCCCCCGACACCGCGCCGCCCGCGTCCCTGGCGGCCTCGAACACGGCGCGCAGGAACGCGCGCCGCCGGTGCGGGTCCGCCAGGAACACCGAGAGGTGGACGTTCCCGTCGCCAACGTGCCCGCACCCCGACACCAGGGCCCCGTGCTCGGCGGCCAGCGTCGCCGTCCGCGCCAGGTACGCGGGGAGAGCGCCTCGTGGGACCACCGTGTCGACGATGTCGTCGGCTCCGGCGGCGCGGGAGACGAAGAAGGCGCGCTCGCGCGCCGTCACGAGCGCCCCTCCGGCCGCCGGTGGGAGGATGTACACGTCCAGCGCGCCGAGCGTGGCGACAAGCGACGCAGCCGCCTCGGCGTCGGCATCGACCCGGCCGGGATCGGACCCTTCCAGGACCAGCACGAGGTAGGCGGTCGCCCCGGACCGCACCGTGGCCGGCACGCCCAGATCCAGGCCGGCAGCGCGGGTGATGCCTTCCATGGCCAGCGCGTCCAGGTACTCCAGGATCAGCGGCGTGGCACCGCTTGCGAGGACCGGCCCAACCGCTCCCGCCACCGCCTCCAGGGTGTCGAAGGGAGCCAGCAGCGTGGCCGTATGCGCCATCCGGGGCACCAACTTGACGGTGACGCCGGTCACCAGGGCCAGGGTGCCTTCGCTGCCGATCACCAGCTGGGTGAGATCGTATCCAGACGAGGATTTCACGTACTTCCCCCCGGACTGCAGCACCTGGCCGCCAGGAAGCACGAGCTCCAAGCCGAGAACGTTGTGCCGGGTGACGCCGTAGCGGACGGCGCGCATGCCCCCCGCGTTGGTGGCCACGTTTCCTCCCAGCGACCCTCCCATCTCGCCGGGGTACACGGCGTAGACGAGGCCGCTCGGCTGCAGCGCCTCGTCCAGCTGGGTCAGCGTGACGCCAGGCTCCACCACCGCGGCGTGGTTGGCGGTGTCGATCTCCAGGATCCGGTTCATGCGGTCGAAGGCGACCACGATCCCGTCGGGCACCGGTCGGGAGGCACCGGAGAGGCCCGTCCCGCTCCCGCGGGCGACCACCGGCACCCGGCATTCGTCGGCCACGGCCAGGATGCGGCTCACCTCTGCGGTGCAGGCGGGCCGGACGACCGCCAGGGGGGTCGCCGGGTGGCCGGTGAGCGCCTCGTCGTGGGTGTCGTCCGGCGCGATCGCTGCACCTGCCGATACGTTGAGCGCGCCGACGATGGATGCCAGCTGCTCCACCAGGCCGGTCACCGGGGGGCCGAGCCGCTGTCGTGTGCCGCGGGGAGGAGCTGGCGGATGCGGGCCAGGTGTTCTGACGCCTGCTCCGGCGAGGACGCGGCTGCGCTCCGCTCGAGAGCCTCGACGGCCTGGCGCAGCGGTGCGAGCCACGGGCACGGGGCGCGCGGTGCGTCGCCCCGGGCTGCTGCCGCCTCGTCTTGGTGGAGGGCCCAGGTGCACACGAGCTCGTTCTCGGCCCGCGTGAGCGCCACGTAGAGGAGGCGCCGCTCCTCCGCCTTCGCCGCCTTGGTCCTCGCCGTCGCAAGCGGGACGCTGCCCTCCACCAGACCGGTCACCACCACGACGGACCACTCGAGCCCCTTGGCCCGGTGGAAGGTGCTGAGGGCCACGCGGTCCCCGCCCTCACCCCCGTCCTGGTCCCCGCCGTCACCGCGGTGCGGGCTCCCGACCGGCCTGCTGAAGGCGGCGGCGCCGGCGTCGTCCATCCCGGCGTCGTCCATCCCGGCGTCGTCCGCGCCGGCGTCGTCCGGGCCGGGTTCCCCCCTGGCGTGGTCGAGCTCTGGCGTGCCCGTGAGTGTGCCGTCGCCCCGGCGTCCTCCTGGGACCGCGCGTCCCTCCCGGGGCACGTCGCTGGCCGGGCCGAGATCGCCCCCGGCGAGCCTGAACGGGACCCCTTCGGCTTCAAGGGCGCCGGCGAACCGCCGCAGCTGGGCATTGGTGCGGGCCAGGACCGCGATCGATGACCAGCGCCGGCCGGGTCGGTGGGCAAGCCACACCCGGCGGGCCACCCAAGTCGCCTCGTCCCCGTCGGTGGCCAGGCACGCCACCTGCGGCACGGTCCCGTCGGGCCGGGTGCTGGTGGGCGCAGCGGACCCATCGCGACCCTCCAGCACCGCGGCGGCCGCGGCAACCACCTGGGGCGTGGACCGGTGGTTGGCGTCCAGACGGACGACCCGCGTGCCGGCGAATTGCTCGGTCACCCGGTGGAGGAGCCCGGGATCGGCCCCGTTCCAGCCGTAGACGGACTGGTTGGGGTCCCCGACCACGAAGAGGTCGGGATCTTGCCCGACCAGCTGGCGCAGGAAGCGGTACTGGGCCTCGTTCATGTCCTGGCCCTCGTCCACGAAGAGGTGCCGGTGCCACCAGCGGGCCGCGCCGGCGAACTCCTGGTCGTGCTCGAGCAACTGGCCGCAGGTCACCAGCAGATCGTCGAGGTCCAGCACTCCACGCCGGTGCCGCGCCGCCTCGTAGCGTCCGTAGAGTGCGGCGATCCGTGCCGGTGGCATGCCCGTCCGCCGGCCCGCCGAACGCGCCGCATCCTCGTAGTCCTCGGGAGCCAGGAGGCGGGCCTTCGCCCAGCCGATCTCGGCGTCCAGGACGGACGCAGCCTTCGCCCTGCCCCGTCCGGCCGGCCCGGCGTCCCGGCCGTGGGCGCCATGGCGCCGGGGGTTCGGGGTTAGCCGCGCCGGGCGCTCGTTGTCGGCGTCGATCATGGACGCCAGCGCCGCTCGTCGGTCGGCCACGATCGGGGCCGGCTCGCCCCGGTCTGCCCGGTGCCGTCGCAGGAGCCGGAGGGCCGTCCGATGGAAGGTGCCGGCCGTGACGCCGCCTGCGCCCAGCGCCCACAGGCGCGAGCGGAGCTCATCGGCCGCCTTGCGGCTGAACGTGCACACCAGGACGTGGCTGGGATGCGCCGACCCGTCCTCGATGCGCCTGGCCACCCGCAGCGTGAGCACCCGCGTCTTCCCGGCCCCGGCTCCTGCCAGGACGCAGACCACTGGCTCGTCCGCCGTCACTGCTTCGCGCTGGTCGGCTTGGAGCCGGCCGAGCAGGGAGGCGACGGCTTCGGGCTGCGGGGCGGAGCCGGGCGGGAAGGGGGACATCCGGTCCCACGCTATCGACCGGTCACCCCATCACGCCGGCCCGCGCCCGGTCGGTATCGTGGCTCGTCCGGACCGCCCGCGCCCGCATCCAGGAGACATCGCCAGCAGATGCCCACGACCGCCCAGCACACGCACACGAGGCACGGGCGGAAGCCGCGCGGTCGCGGCTTCGCGACGGCCGTGCCGGGAAGGTAGCGGCGTGCTGCAGGCGTTCGCGGGCGGCCGCATCTTCGGCAGCCGCACCGGCCAGGGCGCGCCGGCGGTCGTGGCCCTCCACGGCTGGGCCCGCACCCACCGCGATTTCGGCCCCACGCTGGGTGCGCCGGGAACGGCCAGGACCCCGGCGGTCGGGACCGACGCCCTGGCGGCCGGGCCAGCCACCCCGGCGCAGGGACACCTGTCTCCTCTCGACGCTCTGGCGCTGGACCTCCCCGGCTTCGGGGCCACGCCCGCCCCCCCGCAGGCCTGGGGATCGGAGCAGTACGCGGAGGCAGTCTCCGCGGTGCTCGAGGACCTCGACGGTCCTACGGTGGTGGTCGGGCACTCCTTCGGCGGACGGGTGGCGGTGCATCTGGCAGCTCGCCACCCAGACCAGGTCCGCGCCCTGGTGCTGACGGGCGTGCCCCTCATTCGGGCCACTGCGCCCCACCGGCCGGCGCCGGGCTACCGAGTCATCCGGACCCTCCATAGGGTGGGAGTCGTGGGAGAGGCCCGCATGGAGGCGGCACGGTCCCGCTACGGCTCGGCGGACTTCCGGGCTGCCCAGGGCATCATGCGCCAGGTGCTCAGTCGAGTGGTTGCCGAGTCCTACGAGGCCCAGCTAGACGCCGTCACCTGCCCGGCCACGCTCGTGTGGGGCGACGACGACCCCACAGCGCCGCTGGCCGTGGCCGAAGCCGCCTTGGCCCGCCTGCGGGCCGGCGCGCCCGCGTCCGAGCTGATCGTGTGCCCGGGCGCCGGCCACCTCCTGCCCCTGACGGCGCCGGGCGCCCTTCGCCGGGCGATCCAGCGGCATCTGCCGTGACCGTCGGCTCGGGGGGCGGGACCGCGGTCGTGGCCGCCCTAGCGCACGGCGGCACCGCGCCAGTGTGGGTGGCGGTGGCCGCATCGGTGCTGGCGTTGGTGCCGGCGGGAGCCCGGTGGCTGCGGGTGGCCCAGCGCGAGCACTACATCGCAGACTCGTGCAGCCGGTTCGCCCTGCGCTGGTGGACCAGCGAGCCGGCCAACCTGGCCCTGGCCGCCCTGGCGATCGCCGGCGTAGTACTGAGCGGGCTGTGGCCCCTCGTCGCGCTGGCGCCGGTGGCAGTTGCCGTCGTGGGCCCGGTGCACTTGTCGATCCGGGGCCGTACCTCGGCCCTGGTGTGGACGCGCCGGCTGCGGCTGCTGGCGGCGGTCTGGGTGCTGCTCCAGGGCGTTGTGGTGGGGGTGGGCGCGGTGATCGGCGCCCCTGCCCCGTTCGCTGCCGCCGGCCTGGTCGCCGCGCCGGCGGTCCTGGACATGGCACTGCTCCTCACCTGGCCATTGGAACGCCGGCTCACGCAGCCGTTCGTCACCACGGCCGCCGACCGCCTGCTCCGTGTGGCGCCGACGGTGGTGGCCATCACCGGCTCCTACGGCAAGACCTCCACCAAGAACCACGTCGCCCACCTGGTATCGGGGTCAATGACGGTTGTCGCCAGCCCCGCCTCGTTCAACAACCGCGGCGGGCTGGCCCGGGCTGTCAACGAGCACCTGGTCGAAGGCACCGAGGTGTTCGTGGCCGAGATGGGGACCTACGGGCCGGGGGAGATCCGGGCGCTCTGCAGCTGGTGCCCGCCCACGATCGCCGTCCTGACCGCCATCGGGCCGGTCCACCTGGAGCGGTTCGGCACCGAGGAGGCCATCGTCACGGCCAAGGCGGAGATCACCGAGCGGGCATCGGTGGTCATCGTGAACGCGGACGATCCCCGGCTGGACGCTCTGGCGCATTCGATCGAGACGGCGGGCGTGGCGACCGTCGTGCGCTGCTCGAGCAGCGACGAGGCGGCGGACGTGTGCGTGCGGGCGGAGGACGCCACGGCCACCCTCGTGGTGGGAGGCGATCGCGTGAGCGGCGAGCTTTCCCTGGAGCCGGGGGTGCAGCCCGGGAACGTCGCCTGCGCAGTGGCCGCCGCCCTCCGGCTGGGCGTGCCGGTGGAGGCTGTCGTGCGGCGCATCCCGACGATCCCGCCCGTGGCCAACCGGCTGACTGCCGCCACCGCAGCGTCGGGGGTCTATGTCGTAGACGACACCTTCAACTCGAACCCGGCAGGCTCCCGGGCTGCCCTGGCGCTCCTGGCGGGGGCGCCGGGTGCGGGGCGGCGCGTGGTGGTGACTCCGGGCATGGTCGAGCTCGGCCCGCGCCAGGTTCCCGAGAACGAAGCGTTCGCCAGGGCCGCTGCCGACGTGGCATCGGACCTCGTGGTGGTGGGCCGGACCAACCGGCAAGCGCTGGTTGCCGGAGCTGCGGGGCGCATGCCGGTGACCACCGTAGGGACGAGACCCGAGGCTGTGGCATGGGTTCGAGCCCACCTCGGCCCGGGCGACGCCGTCCTCTACGAGAACGATCTGCCCGACCACTACCCTTAGCCGCTACGGGCCGGGGACCTTTCCCGGTGCCCGCGAGACGAGGAGGAGCCCTGTGGCCGACGCGCTGTCCGACGTTGCCGCCGTGTTCGGCGGTCCGTCACCCGAGCACGACGTCAGCGTGCTGACCGGGCTCCAGGCGGCGCGGGCGCTGGGCATCCGGGCCCTCTACTGGGCGAAGACCGGGGACTGGTTCGAGGTCGACCCGGGCCTGGAGGCCGAGGCGTTCGTGGCGGGCGTACCGAGGAGCGCGAACCGCGTCCACCTGTCTTCAGACGGCGGGTTCCAGGGTGAGGGGGGACGGTTCGGGAAGGCCCGCTCGCTGGACGTTGGGGTGGCCCTCTTGTGCTGCCACGGAGGCCCGGGGGAGGACGGGACCCTCCAGGGCGCCCTCGATCTGGCCGGTGTCGCCTACACCGGGCCGACCGTGGCGGGCGCCGCCATCGGGATGGACAAGCTGGCGTTCGGGGCGCTCATGCACGCAGCCGGCCTCCCGGCGCTGCCTCGGGCGGCGCTGGATCGCTCCACCACCGACGTCGGGTTGGAGGGGCCGTACATCGTCAAGCCCCGTTTCGGCGGTTCCTCGCTCGGCATCGAGGTGGTGGCCGACCTGGCGACCGCGGCCGCCCTGTCGGGCTCGAGCCCCCACCTCAGGGCCGGGGCTGTCATCGAGCCCTACCGGCCGGACCTCTTTGACGTGCAGCTGGCCATCCGCACCTGGCCCGAGCTGGCCCTGTCGGCCATCGAGCGCCCCCTCCGCCGGGCGGCCAAGCCGGGAAGCGAGCCCGAGATCCTGGGCTACCTGGACAAGTACGCCGGCGGCGAGGGCATGGTGAGCGCGCCGCGGGAATTGCCGGCGGCCTTGGACCCGGCGCTGGCGGCGTCCGTGCTGGAGGCGGCGGCCACGGTGGCCCGGCTGGCCTCGGTGCGCGGCGTGGCCCGCCTGGACTTCCTGACCGATGGCGCCGAGCTCTTCGGGAACGAGATCAACACCATCCCGGGTTCCCTGGCCCGCTACCTGTGGATCGACCCGCCGCTCGCCTTCGCAACGCTCCTGGCCGACCTCGTGGCCGAGGCTCGTGCCCGCCCGTCGCACGCCTACACGGTCGACGGCGCCGACGGAACGGTCCTCAAGGGCGCCGGGGCGATCGCCGCCAAGCTGGCCTGACCTCCGATCCGCCGTCGCTGCGCCGGTGCTCCTAGCCCCGGAGGGCGACCGTCGGATCGCCGGCGTGCCCCGCGCCCTCGTCTGCCGCGCCAGCGTCGGGCCCTCCCCTCAGCCGCTGGCGAAGCCGCGCGTAGACCCGCTCGGTCGCCTCCGAGGGGGTGGAGCCCGGGTCCAGGTCGTCGGCCTGGCGGCAGCACGCCTGCCACTCCAGGTGGAGTCGTGCCCCGTCACCCGCTGCCGCGGCCACGGTCATCGCCGCTCGGGTGAGGGCTTCGCTGTACGCCTCGACGACCCGGCCCTGTGCCAGCGCCCACCGGGCCAGATCCAGGTGGCGCGCCTCCACCGCCGCCCGAATGAGCGCGCAGGTGCCGTCCACGACAGCGTCGGCCACGCGGCGCTCGTGCCCCTCGGCCCGCCACCAGGCATAGCCGGCCAGGACCCCGCTGAGAGGCTCGCCCTCCACGAGCGAGAGCGCGTCGTGCAGCAGGGAGAGGCGCTCGGTTCGATCTGCGGCGGCCCGACCGGCCTCTACGAGCTCGAGGCAGCGCATGGCGTCCACCGTCACCAGCGGGGACACCGAGTAATGGCCCGAGCGGTTGGCCGGCGGGAGAAGGGGCGTGCCGTCGGCGCCCGACCCCAGGGCTCTGCGGGCAGCCGCCACCGTGTTGAACAGCGTCTTGGCTGCCGCGTCCGCGTCGGCGGTGCCGAGAACCCGGGTGCGCAGCCGGTCACCGGTGACCGGCTGCGGGGCATGGACCGCGAGGTAGGCGAGGACCTCGGTGCAGCGACGGGCCCGCTTGGGCGGGAGCGGCTCGGGAAGCCCGTCTACGTGGGGGATGGGACCGAGTAGCCGGACCTGCACAGCCGGCGGCCCCTCGGGCAGCCGGACGCGCATCGTCGTCGTGTCCGTCTCGCGCCGCCGGAATGCGGGCGTGGCGGGGGGCAATCCGTCGGGCGGCCAGTCCGTGGGCCAGGCAGGCGGCAGGGACTGTGACGGTGCGTGGGACGGCGTTGCCGCCGGCTCGCGGTTTACGGGGGGCGCGCTCGCCGGCGCCCGGATGGCATCCCTCCATGCGGGATCGAGGAGGTGGGGGCGGACCGTGAGTCCCAGCGGGTGCACCGTTGCGGCCTTCCTGTCGGCGAGCACCGTGATGTCGGCGTCCACGGTGGGCGCCAGCGTGACGACCGAGCACGATCGGCGGACATCGGCCGACAGGGCTTGGGGGTCCCCCGTGAAGAGAACCCCGGGCAGCGGGGAGCGGTCCGGGCGGCGCCCGAGCGTGGCTGCGGCGCGGGCGGCGGTCTCGGGGTCGGGCGTGACCACCAGGCCGTCCTGCCATGTCCAGCGCTGCGCGCCGGCGACCATGGCGTCGGCCAGCGGCTGCGCGGCAGGGCCGATCAGCGCCACGCACGCTCCCGGTGTGAGCGGCAGCAACCAGGTGTCCTTCTCGTCGTCGCCGAGGGGGAGCAGGACGGGGGTCCAGGGTTGGTGACTCCGGGTCTCGGACCGCAGGGACTCGAGATCGGCGGACGGGGCGAGCAGCCAGGACGCGTCAGATCCTGCCGTCCACGGGGGCCGGGGAGGCGTTGGCGACCAGGCGAAGCGGATATCTACACCCTCGGCGCCCGCACGGATGAGCTGGAGCGGCGGGAGGGTGCGGTCGTCCGCAACCATGGTGAGGGCGCGGAGGGCCACGTCGACCCAGTCGAGCAAGGGTATGGCCTCGAAGGGTGCGAGGGCACAGGCGAGCGTGGCGTCCAGTTCGTCGGGGACCGGTGACGGGGCCCCCTCGGCCCGGACGAAGGCGTGCAGACGTCGGGCCTGCCGGGCCCGGCGGGCGAGCAGGCCGGCAACGAGCGTCCCGGTCCCGAGGATCGCCAGCTCAGGCAGGAGCAGTGTCGCCGGCCGCGCCGGGGCTGGGGGCCCGGGATTGCTCTCGCTCGTCGCCTTCCCGGCCGCGGCGGCCTCCAGCTCTGACGCGAGCCGTACGGGCACAGCCGTGCCCGCCGTGCCCGCCGTGCCCGGTTCCTCGAGTGCAGGCAGGAGGAGCATCCATCCGGGCCGGAGCACAGCCGGGTCCATGAAGCGCCCACCTCCCGGCATGGGCCGGCCGAGGTTCACCTTGGCGATCGCCGGCCACGCGGCGCCGTCTCCGTAGGCCCGCTCGGCAACGGATAGCAACGACTCCCGTGGGCCCACGACTGCCGCCCGAGGTCCTCGGAAGGGCGCCTGGTGCCCGAACGTCCCGTGGGGCGGCAGGGCGCCGAGGCTCCCGATTCCTCCGGGTCCCGCACCGCGGCGCGGCGCTACGGGCGCCGGCGCTGCAAGCGGTGGAATGGGCGCAACGGCCTGGGCTGCTCCGGCCGCGGAGGCCGTGACGGCGGCCGACGCGGTCCCCAGCGAGGACATCGCCAGGACAGCCGCAGCCATCCGCAGCGCCAGCCGGTCGCCCACCCGCAGCGCCAGCCCGGTTCCGGCGGCGGCATCTCGTGCTCGCACCCGGGCGGCCACGGAGCGCAGCATCGGCCATGCGCACGCCGCCCACGCTGCCCAGGCGATCACCGCCAACAGGTCGAAGAGCCCATGGAGCGAGACGACGCCATGACGGGTCCAGTGCGCCGGGATGGGCGCACCGACGAATGCCACGAGCACCCCGGGGACGGCTGCGAAGGTGACGATCGCCGCCGCCATTCCGACGGCGACGTCGCGGACCGCCCGGCGCCTGCCTACCGCAGACCTCACCACGTCAGGCCGGGCTGGCGGTGAGCGAGTACGAAACGGAACCGCCGCTCCCCGGCGTCATGGCCAGCGTCACCCTGCACGTACCGGTGCCGTGCGTATCGTCGACCTCCACGGAGAGACCCGATGCTCCGGTGCGCGTGGCCGAGACCCCGTTGGGGCATGTGATCGACAGCTCCAGTGCACCGCCCCCGCTCCACGTGGCCTGTGCAGTGACGGGGCCGCCCCCTTGAGCGTCCACCTGGACTGCGCCGCTCGGACCGAGCGTGCCCCGGCGCGTAGAGCCCGCTGTCGGTGTCGCGCTCGTGGCTGCGCTTCCCGGAGCCGACGTTCGCGTCGGGATGGTCGTCGGGGGGGAAGGGACGGTTGCCGGTGCCGGAGACCCTGCCGGCGAGCTTGGGGTGGCCGTCGATTCGGACCCGCCGCCCGTCGTGTGCGCCAGCGGGGCGCCGGAGCCCGCCAGCGACAGGCCGGAGCTCCCGACGATGGCGAGCGGTGCCGCGGTGGCCGCGTTGAGGGGCGCCGCCGTGGCGGTCGCTGCCGAGCCGGGGGTCGTGCTCCCGCCCCGACGGGCGCGAGACGTGTGACGCGCCGGCGGGTTGGCGTGATGGCCCGTGGAGGTCCCGTCCGTTGCCGCGGCGCGCCGGCCTCCCGACACCCCGGGACCGCCGTGACCTCCCGGCCGGAGCCGGCTCCTTCCGCTTCTGTGGTCGGGGGCCGTTCCGGGTCGGCGGTGCGCAGCGCTGGCTGCCACGGGGCCGATGGCTGGCCGGCTGGTGACCGAGGACAGCACGGCAACGAGTGCCATGAGGGCCAGGGTCACGGCAAGCACTCCCCAGGCTCGGGACCGAACCGGTCTCGCCGCGGAGGCCGAGTCATCCATGGCCCCACCCATCCCCATGGCGACATCCTACCGGGAGGCTGCAAGTAGTGCCGGGCTGCGGCCGGGGGGCTGTCCCGTCGGGCGCCCACGTCACGCGATGAGCGCCTGAGCGGCGCGATCGCGCCGTTCACTCAGGCTCCGGCGGGAGCGGCCGGTGAGCGCCGCGAGCTCCGTGAGGGAGTAGCCGAGGACCCGGTGGGCGTAGAGCACGGAGGCGTCGGTGCCGCTCATCCCCTCTGCGACTGCCTCGTCGATGGCCCGAGCCAGGTCGTCCAGGCTGCTCGGGCCGGCGCCCCACACTCCAGCCTCGCGGGATCCCTCCGCAGATGGCGCATGATGCTGCGCCACGGTCTTGGAGCGCAGGAGCTGTCGCCGCATCCGGCAGCGGACCGCGGACAGAAGGTCCAGCACGGCGTAAGGCCGGTCGTCGCCGGACCATTCCACGATGGTCTCCCACGCGGTGGTGAGCAGATCCACGAAGAAGGCGCCGCCGTCGGACCATTCGCCGCCGGCTCCCCAGCTGAGCCGCCGGGCCACCCCAACGAGACCCGGCAGCACGGCCTGGAGGATCGCCCGCGCGACGAGCGGATGGGCACACTGAGAGCGCAGCATGGCCTGGATCACCCTGGTGGGCGCCGGCAGCGGGCGGCCCCGGGCAGCCGTCGGGGCCGCCCGATCGTTGAGGAATGCAACCACGTCCCCGAGGTCCCGGGCGCCGAGCGCCGCGATCACCGGCTCGGCTTGCGAGAGCCGGTCGAGGGCCTCGACGGAAGCCGCCGACCGGCTGTCGGCGGCCCAGTTCCGTGTCAGCTGGTCGATAGGGCGCAGGGCGATGTTGGACATGGCGGCAGCCTGCGCGACGGTGGTCCCCCTACCCCTCCCACCATCGCCCGGCGGTCACAAAATGGGTTGCCACCAGGAGATCCAATACCTCCGCCCTGACGGGCAAGCCCACCACCGACTCACCAGGACACGGCTAACCTGCCCCGTAGTGGACATCGAGGACTTCTATGACGAGGACCCGCGGCGCCGGAGCTCGGCCGAGCTCGAGTTCGGCCGGGACTGGCACGACGCCCACGGCGTCCGCTACGAGCTGAGCTGGGTGGAGGACACCGGCGAGCTCTACGTCATGCGAGAGCCGGTGCCCGAGGGTTGGGCGACACCTTTTGGCGGCATCCACGTGGTCCATGCCCGGGGGACCGACGTGCGCGAGATCGCCGGGATGACCGTGACGGTCCTGGGCGTCCTCTCTTCCCAGTCCCAGGTCGACCAGGCGCTGGCGGGCTGGGACGCGGCGATGGGCGATCCTGACAGCGTGGGATGGCTGGCGGGTCGGCTCCGCCAGGCCGGATTGCTGGCCACCGGGGAGTCCGGGGGCCAGCATGCGGCACCCGAGACGACAGGGCCGGCCGCGCCGTAGCGGACGCAGACGCGCTCGCGCGGCCCCACCTCACGTAGTGGTCGTCGCCGCCCGGTGGGGCTTGAGCGGTGGGACCGGCGAGGCGTAGCCGGAGACGGGGGCAGGGCCCCCGGCCGCGTCGGCCGTGGACTGATCGGTGCCGGACTCCACGACGCTGAAACCCGTGTGGTCCCCGTCGCCGTTCACCACGTCCGGCCCCCGAGCAGACGGTGTATCGCCGGTCACGACGGCCACGTGGACCGCTGTGCCGGTGGCCGTGTCCAGTCCGTACACGACGACGTCCCCCGGGCGCGGCGTGTACCCGCTGCCCGCGGCGTGCCAGGCGTGGTTGGCTACTGCCCACTGGTAGAAGCTGGCCGCCGCGGCGTTGATGTCGCCTGCGGTGTACGCGTAGGTGAACCGGGCGCCCGCCGCTCGCCAGGCCCAGGCGGCGAAGTCCGCGCACCACTCCTCGCTCCGGAGGCCGTTCGCGCAGGCTGCGCCCACCCCCCAGTAGGCGCTGTACTTGTTGCAATACGTCCCCGGGGGGCTGGTCCGGTAGCCGATCTGGCTCTCGGCCGCCGTGACGATCCTGGCCCGGAACGCTGTGAGGGGTGGGGCGCCGGCCCCGGGGAGCCCTCCGGACAGGCCGATCGCCGCCAGCGCCAGGGCCGCCACCACGGCGAGGACGCAGGCGGCGATGGCCCGCCGCCGCCGCACCCGGGAGGAGACCCCCCCGTGGCGACTGCGGCGTGAGCGTGTCCTTGAGGCTTGCATCGTGCGGGGTCCGGAAGTGATGAGCGGCCCCTGCGGCTGCCCGAACGGACCTCTCCCGCCGGACACGCTACCGACGCCGCGCCGTTCGCCGCCGGCATGCTCGCTCCGGGCGCGAGCAGGTCAGCCCGGCGGCGCCGACCCCCCTGTGGGGTTGCTGGCAGCGGCGCACTGAGCCCGGAGCGCCGGAATCAGGTTGGCCTCGGACGTGCGTCCGATCTCCTGGAGGGTCGTCATGAGCGGGTTGAAGGCGGCATCGGCCGAGTTGGCCTGGGCGGCGATCGGAAGCGCTGCCTCCAGTTGGCCGATGGCCTGGTTGGCCTTCCGGCGGGCCGTGGCCGTGCTCGTGGCGTGCTCGGCCTGGGTGAACAACCGGATGGAGGCGTCCACGTGCACACACGCCTGCTCGGCCAGAGCAGTACCGGAATTCGAGCAACTGGCAAGCAGGACCGCCACCCCGCCGGCCAGCATCACCGTGCCCGTGATGCGTCGGGCGGCGCACCAGGGGCGCGGCCGCAGGGCCACCGGCCTAGCCGAGCCAAGTCTCAGCCGCTTCCAGCAGGAAGCGGCTCACCGACAGACATCGATCGAACACGTCGCAGAGCAGCTCCTCACCGGCCAGAACCCGCGCCAGCGAGACGGGGTGGCGGGCCACGATGTTGAGCCGACGCTCGGGCGCGTCGGTGGCCGAGGCGAACGAGTCGATGGCCGACACTTCCAGGGGCAGCTCGATGCCGCCGATGCCGGCCAGGTCGATGGCCAGGCGGAGCAGGTCGGGTCCGTGGGGGAGGGGGGGCAGCGCCCACGTGAAGGTGAGCGGGAAATGGAAGTCGTCCTGGGGTTCCTCGTCCTCGGACAGCTCCATGACGATGTCCTCGAAGGACAGCAGCACCCTGGGATCGACCTCCAAGGCGAGGTGGAGATCCAAGGGGCCGCCGCAGCCTTCCTCGGGGTGCAGGTCGACCTCCCACACCTGCCGAAGCGAGTACGTCTCCACAAAGTGCCGCTCGTCGTGGACGTGGAACCCATGGTCGACCGAGTGGTCCTTCAGGTCGGCCACGTAGCCGGCGACGTCGATGGCAGCCACAGACCTACGAGACTAAAGGGTGCCGCCGGAACCCGCGGGCGCCATCCGTTCGGCCCGACACGTGCCCGCCACTAGATTCCGCCGGATGGACGAGGCGATCGCCGGGAGCAGTCCGGACCCATCTGGCATGTGGGCCGCCCTGGACCGGGCCGTGGCCGCCGTCGCCGGTGCGCTGGCGGCGATGGATCCCGGGGACCGGCGGCGCCCCGGGATGAGGCCGGGCCAGTACCGCCTGGATCTGGTGGCGGACGCGGCGATGTGCGCCGTGCTGCACGATGCCGGGTTGGCAGTGTACTCCGAGGAGTCCGGGGAAACCGGGCCTTCGGACGCTGCGCTGCTCGTGGTGGCGGACCCAGTGGACGGGTCGACCAACGCCTCGCTGGGGCTCCCGTGGTTCGCGACCAGCCTCTGCGTGCTGGACGCGACGGGGCCGCTGGCGGGGCTCGTCGTGAACCAGGCTGACGGCACCCGGTACGAAGCGCGGCGTGGGGCAGGAGCGCTCCGCAACGGCGCCCCCGTCGCGCCGTCGGGCTGCCAGAACCTGGCGACAGCCGTGGTCGGGATATCGGGACTGCCTGCCCGATCTCCTGGCTGGGCCCAATTCCGGGCGCTCGGCGCCGCGTCCCTCGACATCTGCAGCGTGGCAGCCGGGGCGCTCGACGGCTATCGGATGGCAGGCGGGGGGACGCTGCACGGCTGGGACTACCTCGCCGCCATGCTGGTGTGCACCGAGGCTGGGGCACACGTCTGCGAGCTGGACGGCAGGGACCTCGTCCTGACGGATGCATCGCCCCGGCGGCCGGCGGTCGCGGCCACGCCGGCGCTCTTGGGGGAGTTGCGTGAGGCGGTCATCTGAGGGCGGCGGACCTCGGCACCGGACAGGCCGGCGCGGCCGGCGCGGCGCGAGCTGGCCATCGGGGACCGGCCGCAACAGGCGCCCGGTCGGAGTGCTTGCGCTGCGGGCACCGGCGGCCCACAATTGCGGGCCGGCCTCCGCACCGGCCTGCACCGCCTGTCCGGTATCGCCGCGCGCACGGCGTCACAAGCACCGGGCGTTTAGCTCAGTTGGTAGAGCAGCTCGCTTACAACGAGCAGGTCGTCGGTTCGAGCCCGGCAGCGCCCACTTCTTTGTCACGGCGCGAGATCTGCGCGGTGTGTCCGCGGTCTCCGGGAGGCCTGGTGGGAGAACGCCTCACGGACACACCCACCTCGTACCCTCGTCGGCGTGGACGAGGATGAGGAGCTCCCGTCGCTGGCCATCGTGCTCGCGCAGGTCGCGGCAGAGCGGGAGACGATCAACGCGCACGCCGAGAGTCTCGATGGCAAGGCTGGCGTCGTCTTGGGTTTCGCTGGTGTGCTGGTGGGACTTGGCGCCACGGCACAGGTCACTGTCTCGGGCGGAGTCATCTTCCAGATGGGACTCGCGGCTGCGGTCGTTGCGGCGTTCCTCGCGGCATGGGCGTTTCTCCCTCGTCGCTACCCGGTGCTGGAGGTGGAGCGGCTCCGGCAGGCCAACCTCACCGCGTCGGAGGCGGAGACGCGCCTCGAGCTGCTCGACACCCAGATCGTGATGGTCAAGGAAGCCGCGACGTTGGTCGGGCAGAAGGGATGGCGGGTCCGTGCCGCCGTTGGCTCCCTGGCCGTCGCTGCCGCTCTGGTCGTGGCCGGTATACTCGCTCCTATGGGAGGTCGGTTGCATGCCTGACGAGAAGGCGCCTCAAAGCGCGCCGGCCCCGCAACCGACGAAGAGTCGACCTGAGCCGCCTCCTTTTCGGCCGAACAAGGACCTCATCGGCTATATCGAGAAGGGTCAGAAGCCTCCCGTTAGGCCGGCCCCGACGTCCGAGAAGCGATAGCCACCGCTGCCCTGACGGCTTCCTAGCTGGTCGGTCTCTGGGCAGGTTCTATCGGCTGGCAGCACGTTGCCGTCCCGGCGTTCGCAGGGCGACGCCGGCGTCCTGCAGGGCACGTCGTGCCGTGGTCGCCGCCCCCAGCTCCCCAGTGATCCAGTCCGCGGACCGCCCCTCGGCGTACAGCTTCTTGGCCCTGTCGACGTCGTCTCCTCGAAGCGCCCGCCGATCCCGCTTGGGGATCCCGTGGCGTCGGAGGTGGCCGAGGACCGTCGTCCGATTGATCCGGAACGACGCCGCGAGCTCCTTCACGGCGACGCCCTGGCGGTAGGCGGCGACCAGCTCGGCCACCTCGCCGGGTGCAAGGCGTCGCTGCACCGGGAGAGAGGCGACGAGCGGGTCGGTCGGGCGCACAGGACGCTCACCGTGGTGCTGCCGCAGTACCGTCCCCAGCGACGGAAAATGGAGCAAAGGGCCGGTTCTCTACCTGGGAATACGTACGAGGCATCGCCGTCGAAGGCCGTCTCGTCCTGTGACAAGCGAGAGACTTGCCGGCGTTGCCGCCCTCCTCGCGGCGTGGGCGTTCCTCCCTCGTCGCTACCCGGTGCTGGAGGTGGAGCGACTCCGGCAGGCAAACCTCACTGCCTCGGAGGCGGAGACGCGCCTCGAGTTGCTGGACACTCAGATCGGCGGCGGTGCCGACGTCGTCTTGTCGGAGCGTCGGCGATCCCGTTTGGGGACCCCGTGGCGTCGAACATGGCCGAGCACGGTCGTTTCGTAGGCGCCAAGCGCCTCGTCCATCATCGCCTCGAAGACTCCTGCTTCGACCCACTCGTCGCGCCGCGAGCGCACCGCCGTGTCGGAGACCTTGCGGTCGCACAGCCGTTCGGCGTCCTCCCACGAGCAGCCCGTGACAAGCCGGACGAGCATCACCTTGAAGCATTCCCAGTCCGACTTGCGCCGGCGGTGGCGCCCGAGCGGATGGGTGTCGTTGGGAACAGGGATGCGCGGCTGGACAGTACTCCCGACGGCAGCCGCGAACCGGTGTCGGGTGGCTGCCGGACGGCCAGCTCGCACTCGCCCGAGCAGGCGCACCACCGTGGTCGGCTGGCCGCGGCGTCGAGCGAGGCCGCGTCGTAGTCAAATGCGCGTCTCCGCGGGAACGTCGGCCACCGCCACTGCGGCGCGCCCGGACAACGGCCCAAAGCCGAAGCCGCCTTCGCGTCGACCCCGATCCTTAGCAACGAAGCGCGTCAGAGTCCTGTGGCACAATCACGACGCGTGGAAACGTGAATGGGGTCCCCACCAACGTGAAGCCCTCGGTCGACGTTGGGAAGCTACCCCGTGCCGCTATGGCGGCGTGCGACGCGGCAAGGGGGGAGTGTCCAAGTCGCAGCGGTCGACTACCTCCTGGACATCACCGGTCGCTGTTCGTCGTAGCACCTCTGCTCGACCTCCTCGCGCCATCGCGGCGGCATCTCGGAGCAGGGGCACATTCGTCAAGTGTGGCGACTTACAGGTCATCCGGACCGCCGACGGCGCTGCCGGTAGGCGCGGGCCTTCATCGTGCTGCCGCAACCGGCCATGTCGCACCACCGCCGTGAGCGGTTCTTTGAACGGTCATAGAACGCCTCGAGGCACACCGGGTTCGGGCAGAGCTTCAGCCGTTGCCATTCGCCGCGGTCCACGAGCCCGAGGACTGCGGCGAGGACCCGGTCCGCCGCGTCGCCCCCGGCGATGTGCGGCACGCCATCGGGAGCGACCTGCACGGTCAGCGGGACACGCGGGATTGCAGCGTCGCCGTCGACGAGTAGATCGCGGAGGGCGTCGCGGACCCGTCGCGTCAGCTCCCGCTTCGTCGGGCGTAGGCCGCGGTGGGTTGCCCATCCCTGGTACCCGTCCTCGTCCCCGAGCAGGTCGGCGCCCTCGTCGACGTCGACCGTATTCAGGAAGTCGACGACGAGTGCCACGTCGTCCGGGACTACAAGCACGTCACCAGTATAACTGATTCACTGGTGATCAATGGCCACCATTGTCGCCCTCGGGCTCGCCGCTGCCGTCGTGTACGGGACCTCCGACTTCCTGGGAGGGTTCGCCTCCAGGGCGCTCGCGTCGGTCGAAGTGACCTTCCTCGCATTCTTCGCGGGCACGCTCATGTGCGGCGCCCTCCTGCCGCTCGTCGCGACGCGCTGGTCGCTCGCCGCGCTCGGCTACGGTGCCATAGCGGGGGTGGCGGCGGCGGCTTCGATCTGGCTCCTCTACAGCGCCCTCGCCCTTGGCCCTGCGAGCATCCTCGCGCCGATGATCGCCGTCATCGCGGCCCTCGTCCCCGTCGGCTACGGGCTCAGCCGTGGCGAGCGCCTGGGCTCCCTCGGGGGCGGCGCGATTGCAGTCGTCCTCATCTCTGGGGGGCTCCTCGCCTGCGATCCGGGTGGCCGGGGTGCTCGCCCGAGCGCTCGTGCTCTCCTGACCGGCCTGGCAGCCGGGTTGGCGACCGGCGCCTACCTCGTCTCTCTCGCTTTCACGCCGGCTGACTCCGGCGCGGCCCCGGTGCTCGTGGAGTTCGCCGTGGGGACGGCGCTGGTTGGTCTCGCCTTCGTCGCGTTCCGTCCGGGAGCTCCCGGGCAGGCGCAAGTCAACAGGCCGGTACTGATCGGGCGGACCGCGATGCGTCTGGCCGTCGTGAGCGGGGTTACCCAGGCCCTCGCGGACGTGCTCGCTATCGTCGGGATCCACCGGGGGGACCTCGCGGTGATGGCGGCGCTCATGGCGCTCTACCCGCTCGGAACGCTCGCGTGTGCCTGGGTTGTGACTCGAGAGCGAGTGTCACCAGTCCAGGGCATCGGCATCGTCCTCGCTGTCGCGGCGAGCGCCGTGCTCGCTGCCGGGGGGCGGCTGTGACCGCTTGTGCCCGAGATGACGACTCGGCCCTCACCCGGTCAACCTATGGCCGCGGCGGTACCGTGCCGCCAGGTGTGTGTCGGCATTCGGTCCCGGGTGAGGCCCCGTTCCACCGCCTTTGCTGCCATCATGGCGACCAGCCCTTCGCCATCCGCAGCACGGGGCTGACCACGCGGGAGGGGCGAGTGGTGCAGACGACCGGTGCAGGACCGCTCGGGACGCCGCCCGACGGACAGCGCAGCGCCGAGGTGCCGGTCGTTTCAGACGGGCCTCAACAACGGCGCCGGCGCCGGCGCCGGTTGATCCTCCTTGCGGCTGGCGCCCTCCTCCTCGTGGGAACGAGCCTCGGCCTCGGCCTCGGGCTCACTGCCGGCGGTCCAGCGGGGTCGGGCACCCAGCTGCGCAGCGTGACAAGGGTCGTGCCGGTCCGGCGAGGCACGATGCAGCAGGCCATAAGCGCCAACGGAGTCATCCAACCGGCACAGGTCGCCGATCTCAACTTCACCGTGAGCGGACGCGTCACGGCGGTCGATGCCGCGGTCGGGCAGACGGTGGGCGCCGGGGCAGTGCTGGCCGCCGTGTCCGCCACAGCGCTCGATGTGCAAGAGGCGAGCGCGCAGGCGTCGTATGACGCGGCGGAAGCCAAGCTCGCCGCCGACCGGAACGCGGGTGCTCCAACAAGCCAGGTCCAGGCGGATGTTGCCGCCATCGCGGCAGCAGCAGCGCAGCTCACAACAGCAAAGAAGGCGGTGGCGGGGGCCACCCTCCTCTCGCCCATTGCCGGAACCGTGGCGTCGGTAGGCCTCACGGTAGGAGAACAGGTGAGCGGATCCTCCGGATCGGCCAGCTCTCCATCGCGCGGTCCGAGCGGCGGCACACTGAACGGCTCGGGGGCACAGGTCGTTGTCGAGTCGACTGACAACTTCGTGATCGATACGACCGTCGACGACACCCAGGTGGGTGCGCTGGCGGTCGGCGACCACGTGCTCGTCGTCCCGACAGCCTCGGCTCCGCCCGTTCCGGGCACGCTCACTTCCGTGGGCCAGATCGCCCAGCCCGGGACAGGCATCCCCTCGTACCCGATCACCATCACCCTCACAGGCACGCCGAGCGGAATCGTCGCGGGCATGACGGCTCAGCTCACCATCGTGGTGAAACAACTCAAGGGCGTACTCGAAGTGCCGACGCCTGCCATCTCCTACAAGAGAGGGCGCCCGGCTGTGACGGTCGTCGAAGCTGGGGGAGCGCGGGTGGTGCATCCCGTCACGATCGGCACAACGACTGGCGGAGAGACCGAAATAACCCACGGGCTCTCGGCCGGAGCGCGCGTGGCAGTGCGAGTCGAGACGGTCGTGGGCGGCAGCAGAGGCGGACGTCGCTCGAATCCGGTGGTCATCACACCCGGCGCGCTAAAGGCGAGGGCGTTCGTGACAGGGTCGTCCGGATCGGGATTCGTTGGCTATGCACCCCTGCAGGCAAATGGTGGCTGACCAGTTCGCTGACGTGCGGGAACCCAGCCCGCCGCTTATCGAGCTCGAGCAGGTCACCAAGGTGTACCGCAGCGGGAAGCTCGAGGTGGCGGCCCTTCGCGGCATCGACCTCCACGTGGCGCGCGGGGAGTACGTCGCCGTCACTGGCTCGTCTGGATCCGGGAAGTCGACGCTCATGCACATCATAGGGTGCCTGGACGTTCCCACGAGCGGCCGGTACCGCCTTGCGGGTCAAGACGTGAGCGCGCTGAGCGAAGCTGAGCTGGCGGACGTGCGCAACCGCAGGATCGGCTTCATGTTCCAGCAGTTCAATCTCCTCGGTTCGATGACGGCGTTGCGAAACGTCGAGCTGCCGCTCGTCTACACCGGAATCCCGAGGGTGCAACGAAGAGAGCGGGCTTTGACGGCGCTCGAGCGCGTCGGGCTCGCGGACCGGGTGGAGCACCGGCCCGGCGAGCTCTCCGGGGGCCAGCAGCAACGGGTGGCTCTCGCTCGCGCCCTTGTGGGAGACCCCGACGTCCTCCTCGCTGACGAGCCGACCGGCAACCAGGACTCGGCGGCCGCGATGGAAGTCGCTCAGCTGCTCGAGAGCCTGCATGTGGCCGGCAAGACGATCGTGCTCATCACCCACGAGCAGGATGTTGCATCCTTTGCCGAGCGCACGGTGCGAGTGCGTGACGGGCTCGTGGTCGAGCTGGAAGCGTCAGCGCAGTGACCTGGCTCGAGACGCTGCGAACGGGCCTGGAGTCGGTAAGGGTCCACCGCCTGCGCTCGGCGCTTACCGTCCTGGGAATCGCGATCGGGATCGCGGCGGTGACGCTCACCTTCGGCCTCGGCCAGGGCGCACGCAACCGGGTTAGCTCGGAGGTCAAAGCACTCGGCACGAACCTCCTTACGATCACGCCCGGCAGCTCCACGTCCAAAGGTGTCAGGAGCGGATTCGGCACCGGAACGACACTCACCGAGGTCGACGCCCAGGCGCTCAGCGACAAGGTCGTCGCCCCCGACATCTCCACTGTCGCCCCGATCGTCCAGTCGTCACAGGTGCTCCGCTGGCAACGCACCAACTGGACTGCGCCGGTGCTCGGAACCACGCCGGCGTGGCTGAAAGCGCGACGGAGGTCGGTCTCGGAGGGCCGGTTCCTCGACAGCCAGGACGTCGCTGACCATGTCGCCGTGGCGATCCTCGGCCCAGGCGTCGTAAGCCAGCTGTTCTCGGGTGTCGATCCGCTCGGTCAGTCAATCCGCATCAACAACGTGTCGATGACCGTGATCGGCGTGCTCGCGTCGGCCGGCTCGTCGGCGACATCGGCAGCCGCATCGCAGGACGACCAGGTGCTCGTTCCCATCACGACTGCCCAGCAGCGGCTCTTCCCGGCTACCTCGCTCACTTCGATCCTCGTGGCCGCCCGCTCGACCTCCCTCTTGTCGGCCGCCTACCAGGAGGCCGACGCGGAGCTCCTCGCCCTCCAAGGTGTGAAGGACCCGGCCGAAGCGGGGTTCACGATCTCCAGCTCACAATCGCTCGTGGCGACCGCCACCTCGGTCTCCAAGACCCTCACGACGCTCCTCGACACGATCGCGGGCATCGCACTGCTCGTGGGGGGGATAGGCGTCATGAACGTGATGCTCATGTCGGTAACCGAGCGCATCCGTGAGATCGGCCTGCGCAAGGCACTCGGCGCCACCCCGCGGCTCATCCGGCGCCAATTCCTCCTCGAAGCTGCAGTTCTCGGCACGATCGGCGGTGCACTCGGCATCGTCGTTGGCATCGTGGGGACCGTCGCGCTTCCAGGCACGGTCGGCGCGCCGATCGCGGTGTCGCCACTGGCGACTGCGGGTGCCCTGGGCGCCGCGCTCGTGATCGGTCTCCTCTTCGGCGTCATCCCCGCCAGCCGGGCCTCCCGGCTTTCGCCGATCGACGCCCTCCGGAGCGACTGACCGGTGCGACGCGTGATCCCTCTCCGGCGGACGGTGTTGCTTGCTAGCGTCCTCGGCGCGGCGGCCATTGTGGCGCTCGTGGCGTGGCAGGCGATCAGTGGCGGAGTGTCCGGCTACCGCACGGCGAGCGTGCGGCTCGGCTCGGTGCAGGGAACGCTCACACTCGCGGCCACCATCATGCCCTCGGACCGGCTGACATTGTCCTTCGGGGTTTCGGGAATGGTGGCGACTGTGGGTGTGAGTATCGGGCAGAAGGTGACCGCCGGCCAGACGCTTGCGACCTTGGTCGCCACAACACTCGGGAAACAGGTGACACGCGCTCAGTCCACGCTGGGCGCGGCGCAGGCAGCGCTGATTGCGGACGAGTCCGCCCAGAGCCAGTCGGCGCCGACCGGGCGCACACCGCCGAGCGCCGGAGGGGGCGCGCCTCAGGCTGGGAGCACGTCGGCCAGCGGCAGCACAGCACCGGGCAGCGGTGGGACATCGACCGGAGCCCTTGCCGCTGACCAACAGTCGCTCGTACGGGCGCAGCAGAGCGCAGACGGTGCACAGCAGAGCGTCGCTGCGACGATCTCCGCTATGAATGGGGCGTGCTCTACAGTGAGCACGGGCCGCGGGACAGGGACCGGGACAACAGCAAAGGGGTCGCCGACCGGCCCCACGCCGAACGCAGCAACGGCGAACGGCTCATGCACCAGCGCCCTCAACGCCGCCTGGACGGCGGAGCAGTCGCTCACTACCGACCTGCAGGCGGTGTCCTCGGCGGAAGGGGTCCTGGCGTCGTGGCTGTCGACTCATGCGGACGCCCACACCACCCCGCCTTCACCCAGGAACGGCACAGGAGGGGGCTCGACAGGCCGCCCGTCGCCGACGGGCCGAGGGACAGGGCCCCACACAGCGGTGACCAACGCGACAACGTCGCTGGCAGCGTCCACAGCGGACAGCCGGACGGCCCAGCTCGCCTCCGACCAATCGACTGTCGACTCCGACAAGGCTGCGGTCATACAGGCACAACAAGCGCTTGCTGAGTCGCAGCTCGTCACGCCGAGCGACGGCACGGTGGCGGCAGTGGATCTCACGGCCGGAGAAGCGGTTGGCGCCTCCTCGTCGACAGCCATCGTGACGATCGTGAGCAAGGGCAGCTTCGAGGCGGTGGCTTCGGCAACCCCCGCCCAGGTGCCCGAACTGGCCAAGGGCGACCACGTCACGGTCACCGTTGATGGCAGAACTGGGACTCTGTCGGGCAGGATCACCCGGATCGGGCCGGTCGACGTGTCGAATGGTGACTCCTACCCGGTGGTGGTGGCCCTGCCCCCGGGGACCCTTGGACTCTTCACGGGTGCCGATGCTCAGATGTCCCTGGTCGTCCGGAGCGCGGACCACGTGCTCGTCGCCCCTACCTCCGCGGTGCACACGACCGCGGGCCGCTCCTACGTCCTCATCCTCCACAGTGACCGCATGAAGAAGACCCCTGTCGCGGTCGGCGTGGTGGCCCGGGTGTACACCCAGCTGCGATCGGGCGCCCGGCTGGGTGAGACGCTCGTGCTCGCAGAGCTCACAAAGCCGGTCCCCAAGCCGGCGGGCACAGTGGCGCGGCGTTCGGGGAACGCCAACCAGTTCCCTCCGTTCTTCCACAGGCGGATCTTCTTCAGCGGGGGAGCCGGCGCCGTCACCTTCACAGGCTGATCCGGCGGGCCCGGGTGGCGCGGCCGGAGACCCCCCGCCTACTCGGCAACCGTTCCCTCCACCACGTGCGCCAGCCATTCCTGCACATCGCTCCAGTTCCGCAGCCGCACGATGTTCAGTTGAGGATGCTGCTTCTGGAGGGCTGCGACCCGCTCAGCGGTCTCCGCGTGCGTGGACCAGGCCCACCGGACGATGTGATCGGAGTCGGTGAAGATGGTCCGGATCGGCGGTTCGACGTTGCCGTTCCACAAGACCTGCCGTCGCACACGCCGCCGGACGGTCCGCTTGATCACTTGGTGCATCACCGTGGCTCTGGGAAGGTCGAGCCACACGAGGAGGTCGGCCCGCTCGGCCAGCAAGGGTTGCACAGTTGGGTACTGCCACTCGGTGACCCAGCGTGGCTCGGCGGCGAATGCCTCCACCTCGGTGACGAAGGAGTCTCGGGGCGTCCAATCCGGCCCATGGAAGAGAGAATCGATCTCCACGTGCGGGAGTGCCAACGCCTGGCCGAGACGCCTGGCCACGCTAGTGCTTGCCGGCACCCGACGTCCCTGCAACCAGCACCCGGTCCGGCCGCCTGGCGAGCGCGTCATGTGACCCCAGCATCACTTGGCTGCGAAGGGCCTGCGAGCCCCGAGGAATTCGTCGGGTGACCAGCCCCTGAGTGGCGCGGCCGGCAAGGACCGGGGGTCCACTGCCGATGCCCGGCACCACCTCATGGCAAGGCAACATAGTCGGCATGTCCTTGCCTACCCCTACGCTGCGCAGCGCCCGCTTGCAATTGCGTCCCTTCACCAGATCGGACGCAGCCGCCCTCTTCTCGCTGCACAGCAATGCCCACGTGCTGCGCTACTGGGACTCGCCGCCCTGGAGCGAGCGTGAACGCGCCGAGCGATTCATTGCGACGTGCCGACAGATGGCGGAGGAAGGCAGCGGGGCGCGTCTGGCTATTGAGCGTGTTGGGGACGGGGTGTTCATCGGCTGGTGCGGCCTGACTCGGTGGAACCCGGACTATCGCAGCGCGTCGATGGGTTACTGCCTCGACGAGGCGGCATGGGGCCGTGGCTATGCCACGGAAGCCGCGCGCGCCGTGCTGCAGTGGGCATTTGACACCCTGGATCTGAATCGGGTCCAGGCGGAGACCGACACGCGCAACGCGGCCTCGGCCCGCGTCTTGGAGAAACTGGGGTTCATGCGTGAAGGGACGTTGCGTGAAAACTGCATCATCAACGGCGAGGTGTCGGATTCGTGGGTCTACGGACTTATCCGGCGCCATTGGCAGCCGTAACGCTTGGCGCAACTCGGCCGTCACCTCCGCCGGGGCCAGCGCCGCCACGAGGTGGGATCGACTCAATAGCAACGTCGCCGGCGCTACCACACCATGCCACTTCCCTCAACCGCGACGGTCGCCCGGTTCCTGTTCCTCCTGGCAGGGCCGGCCCGCGGGCACGCGGATCGAGCCCATCGTCATCGATTCGTGGCGGGTGTCATACCGTGAGGCGCTGACCGGCCCTTCCCTCGTCACCTGGAAGGGAGGCTGCGGGGTTGATCGCCGCGCGCCGTTCCGTCGGTCCCAGCACCAGTACGCCGGGACCGGGCCTGCAAGCTCTACAACCCGGAGAATGCTGCCGCCAGCCGCGGTACGGGGCCGCGCACCTGGTCTCCGACGAGCGGTCACCCGTTCCAGCCCGTTCTGTCGAGGGAACGAGCAACTGCGGCGTGACTGACCTCACCCGATTGCTTGGCCACCTTCAGTTGGCGCCGCTGCGCGGCCGGCGGTGGCGACCATCAGCTGCATCAGCACGTGGATGGCGTCGTCTACACGCTCGTGGGGAACGAGCAGGTGGTCGTGGTGGTAGCCGGCGACGACGTTGCAGCTGATCCCCGTTTCACACAGCGCGCCGGCCCCTGCCGCGGTGAGTCCGACGGCCTCGAGAGCAGAGCGCACGTCGAGGGTGATCCACCCGGCGACGAAGTCGTAGGACAACCCTGCGTTGTCGGCTTCTTGACGGGTGAGGACGATACTGCGTCCCTCCGGTTCGACGACGCTGGCCAGTACGGCCCGGTCTGGGACTGACGTGGCATTGTCAACGACGAAGACGTACTCGCCGGGCCGTTGCCGCGGTGACATGTTGGCCAGCAGCAGGTCCAGGTTTGTATCGAGGCCCACGGCCACGAGTCTTCCATCACCTAGCACAGGGCTCGGCATGATTGTCGCTGATCGATCCCCTTGCAAAGTCGGCTACCGCCCCGACAGCGACCGCACGATCCCCCGGCCGCTCATCTCGCCTGGCGAACGGGTAGCGTATCTGCGGATCCGGGTGTCCCGGGAACATCCGCTCCGGTCACTCCAGTAGCCGGACCACTCGATGACAACCGGCTCGTGGGGGCGCAACTGCCAGTCTGGGTCGGCGGCTTCCTCCCGAACGAAATCGGCAACCTGACGCCAGAACGCCTCGCGCGCCTCGCGCCACTCGCCGGCATTGGCGAAGCCCTCTCCCTCGTCGTGCGCGATGTCGGAGCCCACATCCGATAGTGCGATGACCGTGACCTCGTCTCGACCGTGCCACGCCGCTGGCCGCCCGCGTCGACCAGCGGCAGCCGTTCGCCGACTCAGACCGTTCCCGCGGGCCGCCTGCCATTAGCCTCCGTGGGGTAGGAGAATGGGTGCATGCGAACGGTGTGGGGTGTCCTGACGTTGCTGGTCATGGCGACTGTCGCAACGGTGGCTGTCCGCGTCGGCATCCCGTCGTCGGACTCCAGGCTCCCGGGGCCGGTCACCGTGATCGGCACGAGCGCTGGCGTCGGACCCGCAGCGACACCGACCGGAGGAGGCTCCAACCGGTCGCCGGGCAGCGGCCGCCCGGTGAAAGTCGTCACGCCCGACCGGCCGGTGTCGAGCCTGCTTCCACCGATCGGAAGCGACGCGCGGGAGGCCGAGCAGCTGAAGTCGGCGGGTCAGCCAGGCACACCCGCATTGCCCGTGTCACCGGCTACCGATCGGTGATCGGAGAGGGGACGCGCTCCTCGCCGCCCAGCGCCTCGCCGGTGCCTGGCGGGCGCGGGCGACCGGAGCGGCGGCGGGCGTGGCGCCTCGGTACCGGGGCGAGGGTCTTGGTGATCCACGGCGTGGTCCTCGGGGTGGTGTTCGGAGCAGTGAC
This sequence comes from Acidimicrobiaceae bacterium, assembly GCA_027306755.1. Taxonomy (GTDB): domain Bacteria; phylum Actinomycetota; class Acidimicrobiia; order Acidimicrobiales; family RAAP-2; genus JAJYVT01. Next base: position 28,818 of record DAHUZE010000022.1, read on the forward strand.
CGTTGAGGTGGTCCGTGGGTTCAGCGCGCACTACACCCATACGGTCGTGTCGGACCTCTCCGAGGAGGGTCCCGAGTATGCCCGCGCCGCAGCGCAACGGCCTACCGGGCAGGGCATGGAAGCGTTCTCTCGCGCGTACCTCCAGGCCCACGTGCTCGCCGCGGGCCATCTCTTGGTGGTGGGCCTGACCGGACAGCCGACCCTCGCCAGTCCGGGTGGCGACGCGCTGGCGTCGCGTCCGACGGTTGCCGGGTGGCTCTCGACGCCTCCGCTGCGCTCGCAGCTGCAAGATGTCCGGGCCGGGGCGTCGACCTATCTGGTGCTGGCCAGCCCCATCCGGACTGCCGGTGGCGCGACGATCGGCGTTCTGGTTGCTGCGGCCAATCTGGCAGGATTGCAAACGCAGCGAGACCAGGTTCTCCTCCTGGCCGGCGCAGAAGCGGGCGTCGCAGTGGCGGCCGCCCTCCTCAGCTCGTTCCTCATCATGCGCCGGCTGCTGCGCACGGTGGGCGCCGTCACCCGGGCGGCCGTGGAGGCCAGCGTCGGGGACTTGAGCGCGCGACTTGGCACCGAGGGAGGAGCCGACGACGAGGTCGGCCGGCTGCGGGCCGCCTTCGACGGGATGCTCGAGCGCATCGCGGCCGGTCTCGATGCTCAACGCCAGCTCCTTTCCGACGTCTCCCACCAGTTGCGGACCCCGCTCACGGTGGCCCGCGGGCACCTCGAGGTCCTGGAGCGCAACCCTGCCCCCGAGCGTGCCGAAGTGTCCCATGCGGCGGCCACGGTCATCCGGGAGCTCGGTCAGATGTCGACGCTGGTTGACCGGCTGCTGCTCCTCGGCCGGTCCTTCGCGCCGGACTTCGTGGAGGCCGAGCCGGCCGCGCTGCGGGCGTTCATGGGCGAGCTGTTCGCTGCCGCCCGAGTCCTCGCGGAACGCCGCTGGAAGCTTGGCGAGGTACCCGACGTGGTGATTGTGGTTGACACGGCCAAGCTGCGGGGGGCGCTCCTCAATCTCGCCGATAACGCCGTCAAGGCCACGGCACCAGAAGATGAGATCGAGCTGGGCGTGCGTGTCGATCCCGCGCTGGTCTTCTCGGTGGCCGATACGGGATCGGGCATCTCGGCTCAGGCCCAGGCCGAGGTGTTCGACCGCTTCCGCCGGGCCGGGCAGACCAGCCAGAAAGGGGCCGGGCTGGGGCTGGCCATCGTCAAGGCGGTCACCGAAGCCCACGGCGGCCGGGTGCGCCTGCAAAGTGTCGAGGGCAGCGGGACCACCGTCGAAGTGGTGCTGCCCGCCAGCTGCGTGCGTCCCCTCCCCGCCGACGAGGCTGACGGCTGATGATCCTCATCGTGGAGGACGACGAGGGCATCGCCTCGTTCTTGGCCAAGGGTCTGAAGGCCGAGGGATACGCCACCGCAGTGGCGAGGGACGGTGACGAGGCCCTCGCCGTCGCCGCGGTGACCGGGCAGGATCTCGAGCTCGTGCTGCTGGACTTGGCCCTGCCGGGCACCGATGGGCTGTCGGTCCTGCGCACCTGGAGAGCCCAGCGCCTCGGGGTGCCGGTCATCGTGCTCACCGCCCGGGGAGAGACGGCCGACAAGGTCCGCGGTCTCGACACCGGCGCCGACGACTATGTGACCAAGCCGTTCGCCTTCGACGAACTGCTCGCCCGGGTCCGGGCTGCGCTGCGAAGCGTCGAGCAGCGCAGCTCCACCGAGCTGGTGGTCGGCGACCTGCGTCTGGACCTCCTGACCAAGGTGGCATGGCGCGCCGATCGGCGCGTCGAGCTGGCCCCCAAAGAGTGGGCACTGCTGGAGTTGTTCATGCGCCATCCCGACCAGTTGCTGTCTCGGGCCCAGATCCTCGCCCGGGTTTGGGATTACGACTTCGACCCAGGCACCAACGTGGTCGAAGTGTATGTCAGCTACTTGCGACGCAAGCTCAACCAGGAAGGGCTCGCGCCGCTCATCCGGACCGTTCGCGGGGCCGGCTACCGGCTTCGCAACCGGCCCGATTAGCAAGATCTAATGCGGGGAGTATCAGTCACTTAAGGTCCGCGGGGCATCGTGCATGTGTGACCGAAATCCCACGACCCGCATCCCGCTGGCACCGCCGGGCGCTGTTCGTCACCGCCGGTTCCCTCGGTCTCGGCATGGTGGCCGGCGGCCTGACGCTCGCGTCGGGCGGCCACCAGCCGGGCATTCCCGCCGTGCATCTGGCCGCATCCCAAGTCGGCGGCCCTGCTGGTGCAGACCAGACGGCGGTCAGCTACGTGAACAGCCACTACCCCGGGGGTGGCGCCGCACAGGTCCTCAAGTCGGAGCCGGACGTGGAGCGGGGAGTGCCCGTTTACGACGTGCGCGTGGTGGCACCCAACGGGACCACGTATGTCGTCCACGTCCAGCGGTCGAACGACGCCGTGCTCTCCGTCAATGCGGCCGAGCGCCAGGTGACATCGGCGACCACGACGACGACCACCACCGCGCCGCCGGCAACGAGCGCGCCGGCAACGACCCCCCCGAGCGCGCCGGCAACGACCCCGCAGGCCGCCAGCCCTCCCGTGACCACCCAGCCTCAGCTGACCGAGCCGGTTGAGACGCCGGAGACCCCGGCGGCGGTCGCACCGGGAGGCAGCTCGCCTGATCGGTCGAGCTCCTCCGCCGGAGGGTCCTCGCCCGATCACCCCAGCGGGTCCTCGCCCGATCACTCCACGTCCAACGGCACCGACAACTGAGGGAGGAACCGCCGATTCGACCGCCCGCCTACTTCTCGACCCGAACCTTCGACCCGTCACGACCAGCCACATCGGAACATTCGACCAGCACACCACATCGGAACATTCGACCAGCCCAACGGAGAGCAACTATGCCCAAGATGAACAACGCACCTGCGAGCCCTGCATCGGGAGCAGCTCATGAGGCGGGACCGGCAAGCGCCCCGGCCCGTCACGGACGGCACGGCCGGACGCTGCGCCACTCGGCTGCAGGGCTGAGCGCCTTCGCCATCGCTGGGGGCGGTCTCCTGGCGGCGGCCCCGGCCGCATCTGCCGCCAGCACCGCACCGACACACGGGACGACGACTTGCGCCGTGGCTGGCGACGAGTGCACCAACGCCATCAACTACGCCAACGCCAATGATGGTGGGGGCGCATCCGTCCTCGCCGTGGAGGCCGACACCGAGGCCCATGGCGGCACCGTGACCCACCGGGTGTTCGACATCCGGATGAAGACGAACAACGGGATCTACAGCATCCACGTCTACCGCAACGACAACGCCCCCTACAGCGACTCCGTGTGGTGGCAGAAGCTGGCTGAGAACCAGAACGCCGGCGGCGGCACAAGCGGCGGCTCGACCGGCGGCACAAGCGGCGGCTCGACCGGCGGCACAAGCGGCGGCTCGACCGGCGCAACGGTGTCCGATTCGCCCGCGATCTCTGCCACACAGGCAGCCACGGACGCGACCAACTTCGTGACCGGCCAGGGGCGGCAGGTGCTCGGGGTGAAGCACAACCAGCTCAAGTCGCAGGGCCAGAAGGACTACTACCAGGTCAAGCTGCAGCTGGGCGAGAACGGACGGAAGTCCGGCACGACCAACGTCTGGGTTGACGCCACCTCCTCGGCCGGTACCGTCACCGCCGCCTCGGGCAGCGGGCTCAGCTACCGCGACGGCAACCTCGTGCCGGCCGCAACTGCCCAGGCCAACGCTGTGAAGGCTGCCGGTGGCGGCAACGCCTACAAGACAAACATCAACGGTGGCAAGTGGCGCTGGTACTGGGTGTTCGTGCGCAACGGCAGCACCAAGTACAAGATCGGCGTCGACGCCGTGACCGGGGCCGTCACCCAGATGCGTCAGAACTGACGGAGCTGGTCCGCCTCAGGACCAACCACCGGTGACTACGTGCCGGGGGAACGGTGTGACTCGTCGTCACCCGGCCCCCGGCACTGGTCGCGCCCGGGGCCCGGGTGGGCGCCCAAGGGACCAACGGCCGGACCGGCGGGGCTCCTCTGTGACGCCGGGCGTACGGCGAGCCCGTCGCCCGCAGGGGTGAGGTGCTGGTCCGCGCCAGCGAGCGCCAGCTCCGCCCACATCACCTTGCCCTGGATGGTCGGTGCGACCCCCCAGCGGTCCGACAGGGCGGCTACGAGCTCGAGCCCCCTCCCACCGAGCGAGGCGGGATCTCGGCGACGCATCGACGGCGCGCCGTCGCCGGCGTCGGTCACCTCGATGCGGAGGGTGCGGTCACCGGCCTGCAGGGTCACGTCGAAGGGCGACCGGGCATGGACGATGGCGTTGGTGGCCAGCTCGGCGACGACCACTGCCGCGCCGGCAACGAGGTCGGGGCTGGCGCCCCACGCAGCGAGGGCCTGGGCGACAGACCGCCGGACCGCACTGCTGGCCGTCGCCGTCAGGACACAGCAATGCGGCTCGATCGTCGCCGCGCGGCACGGTGGGGTGACCGGTTCGCCTCCGCTCAGATGGCCGTCGGCGTAATGCCGCGGCGCGACCACCTCGTCGTGCGATCGGCAGACCGCCCGGACCGCCGCCAACCGGTCGACGCTCCCCAGAGCGGCCACGGGGTAGGCGCAGAGCAGGGGCAATCCCACCTTGCGTCGCAGCTGGTTCCATACCGCCTCGAGGGCGACGGCGCCAGCCATGTCCCCCTGCTGCCACAACAGGGACACCATCTCCCCGAAGGCCCGGACGGGATGCCCGCGCGATACCTCGTCCAGGAGACCGCCGACAGCGGCTTCGAACCGTCGCCCGTCGACGTGCCGGTCGTAGTAAGGCGCTGAGGAGATCCTCGGCGTCCACGCAGCGCAGGCGGCCGGCAGAAGGGCCCAAGGTGGTCTCGAGCTTTGCCAGGTGGGCGGCAGTGCCGACTGCGAGTGCCCGTTCACCCGCGCCGCTGCTGCGACAACCACTGAACGCGGCCGCCGTCCCTTCACCCGGAGGCGGGCGAACCGTTCGGAGCCGGGAGCCGTCGTCACGTGGTCAGGTCTCGGGGCGCTCCCGCTCCAAGCGCAAGCGGTGGGGGACCTGCAACAGCCGGAGGAAGGTGACGAGCCCAATGCCTCCGGCGAGGTTTCCGAGCGCCGCCCAGCCTGCCGACAGCGCCCACTGGCCGTAGCCGAACCCCGCGTGCCCGGTGTGGAGCGCCGCGAACATGACAAGGGATGCGACGATGGTGTGGTTGAGCTTCCCAGCCCCGAGGAGGAACCCGGTCATCTCGGCAGCGACCACCGGGGCCAGGACCGAGTCGCTGCTGTGCTGCATCCAGGTCATCAGCGTGATGACCACGCCGCCGAGGACCGCCAACGCGAATGCGCGGCCGCCGAGGCCGATCGTCACCGCGTAGTAGCGCCCGGCGGCCGCCGCCGTGGACCGGAGGCTCGGAAGGCCGGCGACGATGAGGTAGGTGATCACCCATCCGGCCGCCAGGTTGGCGACGAACGTCACCACCCAGAGCCGGATGAGCGAATGCAGCTTCCCCTTCCGTGCGATGACTGCCCCTACAGGGAGCAGGAAGCCTTCGGTGAACAGCTCGCTTCTGGCCAGGGCCAGTGCAATGAAGCCCACGCCGAACGCCAGCCCGCCGAGCAGGGCGCTGTGCGTCTCTTGCTCGGTCAGCAGCAGGGCGAGCACCCCGATGCCTATGTCGACGCCACCGACCAGGCCGGTGGCCACCAGCACGACGGGTCCGCGCCGCAGCCTCCGCCGTCCTTCTTCGATGCTGCGGCGAAAGGTGTTCTCGGGGGTCAGCTCCTCGGTCTCGGGCCGATCCTCTTCGACCGGTCGCACCGTGCCGGAAGGGCTTGTCCACCCAGGCGCTGCCTCTTCCGAACCGGCAGGCGCGGCTGTGCCTACCGGTTCGGCAGGCGCGGCTGTGCCTACCGGTCCGGCAGGCACAGCGGAAGCACTTTCGGGGCGTCGGAAGCGTCGCATCGGCACTACCTACCCGGATCGTGCTGACCCCAGCGCTCTTGGGCCATCCGGTTGACTACGGTCCGCCCCGGAGATCGGTCGCCCCTGGTGGGCGCCACCCGGAGGGGGTCGGGCCCGGCACCGTATCTCACCCCTCTGGCTCGACCTGGGCGGCGCCACCTTCCTCGCTTGTCGTCCCGTACGGGCCCATCGCCTACGTCATGGCGCCGTGGGCGGCATCGAGAGACTGCTGCATCTGTTGTGGCGTGTCGTCCAAGCCCATGTGGTCGCGGAAGATGCGCGCCGGCGACGCCATGTCCTCGGTGTCGGGCCAGCGGTTGGGCTCCCACAGCCCGCTCCGGCGCAGGGAATTGGCGCAGTGGATGAAGGCCCGTGCCGACCGTGAGGAAGACCACGACGTTGGGAGCCAGTGTTGCGACGTGGCACCGCCCGAGCAGCGACGGTTCCGTCGTGACCTCGGCCCGCCCCACCACCCGGAGCGTCGCTCCCACTCCTGGGACGAAGAACAGCAGGGAGGCGCCCGGCGACCGGACGAGATTGCTGAGGGAGTCGTTGCGGTTGTTGCCGACAAGTCACCCGCGTCCTGACGGCTGGCGTCGACTCCGCCGGGCGGTCGGGCGGCCGCGGGCGCGGGTCCCGCGCGCCCCGCTTGAACCGCCCCTGCCCCGGACGTGGAAGTACTGCCCGACGGCCTGGGCCATCCCGAGCGCGACGGCAGTGCGGCCGGCGCTGCTCACGGCGATCGACCCTTCGAAGGGATCGGACACGTACAGGGGTTCGATGAGGGCACCTGGCATCTTGCTCGGGGTTGTGAACCACCCCGGCACCCCGGGTCCCAGAAGCAGGAGATGCGGGTAGGCGGCGGCGGTTGTTGTGAGCGGCTGGCCGCCCAGTGTGGCGTCTGTCTGGACGCCGTCGTTGGGGATCTGCCACCCGTGGGCGTTCAGGTGCGCCAAGACGTCGTTCTGCAGCAGGGAGGCGAACGCCTTGCTCTTGGCGGCGAAGGGGCGGCTGGCATCGTACGCAGTCAGGCTGCCGGCATCGAGCGGTGTAGTCCCCGCGTCGAGGTAGATGCCGACAAGCAGTGTGGCGCGAGCCTCGTTGGCGCACTGGTCACGGGCGGCAATGTCGGCGCGTGCGCCCTGTGCCGAGAGCACGCCTGTTGTCAGGTCCGACGCCGTAAGGCGCACCACCTCGGTGGCGATGGTGCGGGACAGGACGACGCGGAACCCCTCGGCAGTGAGCAGGCGCATCGTGGCGAGCGCAATGGCCAGGTTCGTCGGCGCCTCGTAGATGGTCCTTCCTGTTTGGGTCACCCCGGCGCCGCCCGGGTCGATGCTGCCGTGGCCGGCGTCGATGAACACCGTGCGGTGGACGTTTCCGCGAGTCGGCCCGAACGCGACGCACGCTCCGGGCTCGAAGGACCGGCGGTCCACCGGCACGCCGCCCTTGTCGACCCCGGTTCCGGATCGGGGCCCAGCACGCGACCCGTCGGGTCGCCGACCGCTCGCGTTCACAGCCCGGGTCGGGCCCGAGGCGCCAGCGACGGCCGGGTTGGCCACCGTCGAGCTTCCTGCCGCAGTGACGAGGGCGAGCAACACCCCGACGGCAGTGGCATGCCGCACACGGGGGCCACGGAGCGGGCGCAGCCGGTGGCCCGGAGGTCGCGACCGCCCCCGCCACTTCCGGAACGCCGCGCCCGCCACCACGGCCACGGTACGCCGCCGGGAAGCCCAGCGTGCGTCGGGTTCCCGGAGCGCCGGCTGACCCCACCTCCCGACCCGACCCCACCTCCCCGACGCTCCGGCCCGACTCCTGGCGTAGCGCGGCATAGCCTCGCTCTGTGGAGGGTGTGCGCGACGACAAGGTCGAGCCGGTGCCGTCCGGAGGAGGTCCCGGGGGGCTGATCCTCTACAGATGGACCGACCCGGCCGTGGTCGCGCTGGCGCTGCTCGGTCTGGTAGCCGGGATCGGCCCGTTCGGGGCCGTGGCTGCACTGGGGAGCGTGGCCAAGACGTTCGGGCACGTCACCGGCGGTGCGACGTTCGCCGACGAGGTCGGCCTCTCGGGGACCCTGTTGGGCGTTGGCCTGGCCATCATCCGTGCCGCGTCGTTCCTGGGGCTCCCGCTGGCCGCGCTCGCCGACCGGCTCGGGCGGCGTCCTGTGCTGATCAGCACCACCGCAATCGGCCTCGGTCTGACGGTGCTGACCGTGGTGAGCCCCAGCTACTGGTGGTTCGTGGTGATATTCGCCATCGGACGGCCGTTCCTGAGCGCCACGGTAGGGCTCACGCAGGTGGGCGCAGTCGAGCTGACGTCGTCGGCGCAGCGGGCCAAGGCGGTATCGCTGGTGGCGGCCGGGTACGCGGTGGGCGCGGGCCTGACGGCGATCATCCACAGCCTTGCAGCCAAGTCGCTTGGCTTCCGCGGCATCTTCGCCCTGGCAGCGGTGCCGCTCGTGCTCTTCCCATTGGTTGCCCGGCGTGTGGTTGAACCCGACCGGTTCGCTCGGGAGCGGACCGCCGACGCCCAGCCGGTGCTCGGGCCGGTGGCGCGCCCGTTCCGCCGCCGGCTGCTCATCGTGGCCCTCATGGCATTCGCGGTGTCGGTCATCACCGGCCCGGCAAACACCCTCGTCTTCGTCTACGCCCAGAACTTCCTGCACCTGGGGGGCATCGTCACGAGCGGCATGGTGGTGGCGGCGGGGGTGGCGGGGCTCGGGGGCCTCTTGCTCGGGCGGTGGCTGGCCGACCGAGTGGGCCGGCGCCCCACGGTGGCGCTGGCTGTGGCGGCGATGGCGGTGTCGGGCACGATCGCCTATTCCGGCTCGTCCTGGGCCCTCTTCGTCGGGTACGTCGCGGGCGTCAGCTCCGGCGCTGTCTTCGCGCCGGCCGGGGGAGCCTTGGCCAATGAGCTCTTCCCGACGCAGGTCCGAGCCTCCGTGGCAGGGTGGTACATCGGGGCAGGGGTGGCGGGTGCGGTCGGCGGCTTGCTGGCGTTCGGAGCGGTGGCCGACGTCGGCCGGTCGGGCAACCACGCCGGCCTGGCTGCCGCGGTCGTGTTCCTGCCCATGGTGCTGGCCACGGGGCTCCTGCTGCTGCTGCCCGAGACCAGGGCCCGGGAGCCCGAGGAGCTCTGGGGGGTGCCCCCAGGCACCGGCGCATCACCGGGCGAAGAAGTGCACGCCCAGCCAGATCCACCCCGCGACCACAAGCAGGCGAACCCACCGGCTTCGGTTGAGCAGGGCGGCGGAGGCCCGTCCTGGGCGACGGACCGTCTTCCCGGCGAGCCTCCAGCCTCGGAGGGCGGCAAGCTCTGAGGCCGCCGCGGCCAGGGCGACGAACGCCCATACGCCGTACACGCTGAAGGCCCAGGTCATGACCGGACCAGCCACCAGCCGCCGGCGAGCCACCCGAAGAACGCCGCCGCCTCGACGGCACGGTGACGGAAGAGCACCTCGACGCCGGAGCTGATGGTGGGGTAGCTGCTGCGGCTCCCGCCGTGGAAGTAGGAGGCGAGCTCGACCGCGACGACGACCGCGGACAGCGCGAGCCACGGGACAGCGGTCGCGGAGGGGACGTGGTCGGCTGAGCGCCCGGCCGGGATCCCGCTCGGTGCCCGCACCCGAGGTGCCCCAGCACGGCGACGGAGCACCACCAAGCCACAGAGCCCGGCGGCCGGGACCGCCACGGCCGCGTAGGCCTGCGAGCTAAAGGGTGCCGTGCCCGACGCCCAGGCGGCATAGGTCCCGGCCCCAGCCACGACCAGTACCACGACCAGCGTGGCCGGGCGCGCCGCGTGTCGCTCAGCAGCCGTGCGTGCCGCTCCCTGAGGCAGCGCCGCCGCGTTCGGCCGAGGCGCACGTCCGGGCTCTGGATGGCGCCGCCATGCCGGCGCGGTCGGCCGCGCCGAGCGGATCGATCTCGAGCCGGACACGCACCGGGAGATGGTCCGACCCGGACGCCGGCAGCACCCGGGCCTCGGCCACGCGGAGCGGCCCGCGCACCAGCACGTGATCGACGTGGCTGTGCGGGCGCCATGCCGGCCACGTCTTGGCCCGCAGCGCCCGGGACCATCCGGGGAAGAATGCCGTCACGGGAGGACCCCAGAGGTTCATGTCACCGGCCAGCACGGCGGGACCCGGCCCGATGGTCGCCCGGAGGTGGCGCCGCAGGCGCAGGTAGTGGCGGAAGGCTCCGTAGGTGATGTGGGACATGTGCGTGCCCACCACGGTGACCGCGAACGGCCCGACCTGCACGGACACGATGACGGCGGCCCGTTGGGCACGGTCGCGCGCCAGCCGGCCGAGCTCGAATACCCGGGAGTGGTTGACCGGAAGGCGGCTCAGGACGGCGATACCCCAGTGCCCTCGTTGGGCGGAGCGGTACCGGGCCGAGCTCCGGACTCGGCTGCCGAAGGGCACCTCGCTGTCCAAGAAGATGGCGTGGCTCGCACCCCTCCAGTCGAGGGATCGCATCCACCGTTCGTCGGCGCGGAGGTCCGGGCTGGCCAGACGTCCCCCGGCCAGCGGATGGGCGAGGACCTCGTACCCCATCGCCGCGGCTACCCGCTCCGCCGTCCCTGGGCCGCCCTCGGGCGACCAGCTCTCCTCCAGCACCAACACGTCGGCGTCGATCCCCTGCGCCGTGCCGACAACGTCGAACGGTCGTCCCCAACCGTCCACCCCGGCATGGACATTGAAGGTGGCGATCACGAAGGAGCCCGGACCCGCGGCGGCGGAGCCCGGGCGGTCACCCTCCTGAGGCGGCGTGCGGTCGGTGGAGCCGGTGTCTTCCACGGGACCACCGACGATACGCCCCCGCATCTCGCCGGGGTGCCCCGTCCGCGCACCGCCCCACCCGCCAACCGGCCGCGCCGTACGTGAAGGCAGCGTTCTCTTGGACGAGGGGGCTGCCCACGGCCGGTACCATCGCTGGGGTGCCGGGCACGCCAGAGGCCGGCGGGCGCCTCGGCCCGTTCGCCACGACCATCTTCGCCGAGATGACCGCGCTCGCCGTCGCCACCGGCTCCATCAACCTGGGCCAGGGGTTCCCCGACACCGACGGGCCGCAGGAGATTGCCGACGCCGCGGTGGCGGCGATCCGCTCCGGAGCCAACCAGTACCCGCCGGGCGCCGGCATCCCACGCTTGCGGCAGGCCATTGCCGGCCACCAGCGGCGCTGCTACGGGTTGACTGTGGACCCCGAGGGCGGCGTGCTCGTAACGACCGGGGCGACCGAGGCCATCGCCGCAGCCCTGATCGGCCTGTGCGAGCCGGGCGACGAGGTCGTGATGTTCGAGCCCTTCTACGACTCCTATGTCGCCTCGGCGGCCATGGCTGGCGCCGTTCCCCGCATGGTGCGGCTGCATGCGCCGGACTGGCGCTGGGACCCGGCCGACCTCGAGGCGGCGCTGTCGCCGCGCACCCGGATGGTGCTGCTGAACACCCCGCACAATCCGACGGGGAAGGTCTTCGCGCCCGACGAGCTCGCGGTCGTTGCCCGGGCATGCATCGAGCGCGATCTGGTGTGCGTGACCGACGAGGTCTACGAGCACCTCGTGTACGACGGAGCGCACGTTCCGATGGCCACGGTCCCGGGGATGGCGGAGCGCACGGTCACGCTCTCCTCGGCCGGGAAGACGTTCTCATTCACCGGCTGGAAGATCGGGTGGGCCACCGGCCCCCGTGAGCTGGTGGCACGGGTCCGGGCGGCCAAGCAATTCCTCACCTTCGCCAGCGGGACGCCGTTCCAGCATGCAGTGGCGGCCGGCCTGGAGGCGGGCGACCGGCTGGTCGCGCCGCTCCGGCAGTCGCTGCAGGATCGCCGGGACCTGTTCTGCGACGGCCTGGAGGCCCTGGGCCTGGCCGTGTCCCGCCCGGCGGCCACGTACTTCGCCACCACCGACGTGGCGTCCATCGGCGAGGTGGACGCCTACGACTTCTGCCGGGCGCTGCCCGGCCGATGCGGAGTGGTGGCGGTGCCCAGCTCCGTCTTCTACCTGGACCCGGGACCGGCCCGGACCCTGGTGCGGTGGGCGTTCTGCAAACGGCCCGAGGCGCTCGTGGAGGCGCTCGAGCGCTTGGGCTCGGCAGCCGCGGCGTGACCGTCGCCGCGCCGTCGGTCCCCCTGATATGGGTCGACGCCTTCTGTGATCGGCCCTTCGGGGGGAACCCGGCGGCCGTGTGCCTGCTCGAGGGACCGGCGCCCGACGATGCCATGCAGGCGCTCGCCTTCGAGATCGGCCTGTCGGAGACGGCCTTCGCCTGGCCCGAGGGCGACGGGTACTCGCTGCGGTGGTTCACCCCGCGCGCCGAGGTCGACCTGTGCGGCCACGCCACGGTGGCGGCGGCCCATGCCCTGCGGGCGCCCCTCATCGGCGTCCGGCAGCTCCGCTTCCACACCCGCAGCGGGCTCCTCACGGCGGTGCTGGCCGACGACGTGGTCGTGCTCGACCTGCCGGCGGACCCGCCGTACCCGGTGGCGGTCCCGCCGGTGCTCGCCGACCGATGGCCCGTCACCGCCGCTGCTGCCGGACGGTTCGACCTGGTGGTCGAGCTCCCGGACGCAGCTGCTGTGCGGGGGGTCGGCACCCGGGATGCTGCCGAGGCGGCACTCGGGCGCCGGGGGCTGATCGTCACCGCCCCGGGCGCCGGGAAGGACGCTGACGACGCTGACTACGTGCTCCGCTTCTTCGCCCCGTCCGTCGGCATACCCGAGGACCCGGTGACCGGATCGGCCCAATGCACGCTCGGTCCCTATTGGGCGCCGAAGCTCGGGCGCCGGACGATGACGGCGGTCCAGCTGTCCGAGCGCCACGGGGTACTGCAGGTCAGCGTGGATGGAGAGCGGGTGCAGGTGGGAGGCAAGGCGGTGACCATCTTGGAAGGGGCGGTCACCGGCCGCGCCGCGGCGCGACTGCTCGGGCGGTCATGACCCCGGCCTGTGCTATCGATGCGGTCGTGGGCACGAGCGGGCGGGCAGGCGGTGGCGCCGAGGCCGGCAACCCGGCGGCGTCCACCATCCGCCGCGCCGTCCAGACGTTCGGGCCGTCCGACGAACGCACCGACGCTGCCAAGGCGCGCTTTCTGGCCGAGCTCGACCGGCTCGACCGCCCCTTCGACCGGAACGCCGATCCGGTGCATGTCACGGCATCGGCAATCGTGGCGGGGCGGCGCGGCACCGTCCTGCACCTGCACCGCCTGTCTCAGCGGTGGCTGCAGCCCGGCGGCCACGTGGACGCGGGCGAGACTCCCGAGGAGGCGGCGCGGCGTGAGACCATCGAGGAGACCGGGTTGGCGGCCGAGCGTCCCGGCGGCGGCCCCCGTCTGGTGCACCTTGACGTGCACCCCGCGCAGGATCACCTGCACCTGGACCTCCGCTACCTCCTGCTGGCGCCGGACGAGGATCCCGCTCCGGGTCCGGGCGAGAGCCCCCACGTCCGCTGGTACGGGTGGGAGGAGGCCGAACGGGTGGCGGCCGACGACCCCGGCCTTGTGGCTGCGCTCAGGGCGGCTCGGGCGGCCGCGTCTGGCGGCGGGGGCCCGGGGGGCGGAAGCGCGGGCGCACCGGCAACCGAGATCGGCAGTGAGGACGCCCATGGCCGATGACAGCGCCGCGGCGCTCCTGGCGCTCCTGTGCGTCCAGGATCTGGACACCGCCGTCGCCCAGCTTCACCACCGCCGGGCGGCGCTCCCGGAACGCCAGCAGCTCGCCGAGGTGAGCGCCTCTCTGGCGGATGTCGGGCGGCGGGAGGAGGAGCTCCAAGCGACCCGGGCCGGCGTGGCACGTCAGCAGGCCGACATGGAGCAGCAGCTCGCCGCAATCGGAGCCCGCCGCCGGGCCATCGAGCAGCGCATGTACGCCGCCCGGGGCGCCTCGGCGCGGGACCTGCAGGCAATGGACGAGGAGATTCGCCAGCTCGGGCACCGCGTGGAGGAGATGGAGGACGCGGAGCTGGAGTTGATGGTGGCGCTGGAGCCCTTGGACGCCGAGCTCGCCGGCCTGCACGCCGAGCACGGCCGGCTGGAGGGGCTCGCCGGGTCGCTCGCCGGAGAGGTGGCTGCGGCCGAGGAGGAGATCGACCGGGAGCTCGAGGAGCAGGAGGCGGAGCGGCGGGCGGCCGCGGGCGGCGTCCCGCCGGACCTGCTGGGGCGCTACGAATCGCTGCGGGGCCGCCTGGGCGGCATCGGTGCTGCCCGGCTCGTTGGCAACCGATGCAGCGGATGTCATCTGGAGCTTCCGTCGATGGAAGTCGACCGGATCCACCGACTGGCGCCGGGCGCGGTCGTCACGTGCGAGCAGTGCGGTCGGATCCTCGTTCCCCAGTCCGGAACCGGCGGCGCCTGAGGGTGCTGCTCCTGGTCCGCCACGGCGAGGCCACCGCCAACGTGCACGGCGTCCTCCTCGGGCGCACCGACGTCCCCCTCACCCAACTGGGGCAGCGGCAGGCCGAAGCGCTCCGCCCGCTGGTTCCCGAGGGGTCGGCCGTCGTCTCGAGCCCCCTCCAGCGGGCGCGGGCCACTGCGGAGGCGCTGGCCTTGCGCCGCCAGGTCGAGATCGACCGCCGCTGGATCGAGCTCGACTACGGCGAGCACGAGGGCGCCGCACCCGGGGACCTGCCCGACGAGCTATGGCGGCGATGGCGCGCCGATCCGGGATTCCGGCCGGCCGGAGGAGAGTCCCTGGCAGATGTGGGAGCCCGCGTGCGGGAAGCCTGCGAGGAGCTCTTCGCACCCGGGGGAAGGGCGCGGCGGGAAGACGTCGTGGTGGTGAGCCACGTCTCGCCGATCAAGGCCGCCGTCGCATGGGCGCTCGGCATTCCCGATGAGGCCGCCTGGCGCATGCACCTCTCCACCGGCTCGCTCACCCGGGTGGACTGGGGGACCGGTGCGCCGTTGCTCCGGGCCTACAACGTGGTGCCGTGAAGCGGCCGTGCCCGGCGACGTCTCCTGCAACCCGGGAGTAACGTCGACCGGAGCACGGGCGCGGGAGGCGGCGACGACCCGGGCGGGAGGGGGCGTTTCGATGGCTGAGGCGACCACGAGGCCGGCGGCACTGCGTGCAACGCGATCGGGCTTCGCGAAGTGACCTTCCAGAGCATCACCGACATGGCCCCGGCGCGGCGATCGCCGCGTCGATCCAGGCGGGCGCCGCGTGGGCAGGCGGCGCCCTTCCCCTGGCGGTGCTGCTGGCACTCGTCGCGTCCGTCCTGTGCGCCGTCTGCGTCGGCGAGCTTGCATCGCGCCTGCCGCCGTCCGGTTCCGTCGCCACCTATGCGTCCCGGGGCCTGCACCCGTGGGCCGGCTTCCTCATGGGCTGGGGTTACAACATCGCCGCAGCGCTCATTGCGCCCCTCGTCCTGGTCCAGTTCGGCTTCACGGTCGCCGCGACGCTCCATCCGAGTGGTCCGCGTATCCCGCAAACCTGCGGTGGCCATGGGCGCGCGCTGGCGCGGCGGTCATCTTCGCCTCCGGCATCCTGGGCGTCCAGGCGTCCGCACGGCTGGGCTCGGTCCTGGGCGCGTTCGCAATCACCGTGTACACGTCCGCGGCACACCGGGGGATCACCGGTGTCCTCGCCGGGTCGGCCGCGCGGGCGTCGTGGCGGGCCGGGAAGACGACCGAGGAGGAGTACCGTCGGGCGCTCGAGGCCGAGATCGACCGGGTCGTCGACCTCCAAGGGGAGCTCGGTCTCGACGTGCTCGTCCACGGCGAGCCCGAGCGCAACGACATGGTCCGCTACTTCGCCGCCTCGATTCGCGGCTTCGTGCTGCCCGAAGCCGGCTGGGTCCAGTCCTGCGGCTCTCGTTGCGTGCGCCCCCCGATCCTCTTCGGCGACGTCGCCCGCCCCGAGCCGCTCACCGTCACCTGGACCGCCTACGCGGCCACCCGCACGACCAGGCCCCTGAAGGCCATGCTCACTGGGCCGGGCGTGCCGAGTACCTGGCGTGGGCGACGCGCGCCTTTCGCCTCGCCAGCTCGGCCGCCTTGCCGGCCACGCAGGTGCACACCCACATGTGCTACGCCGAGCTGGCCGACGTGGTGGACGTGCTCGCCGAGCTCGACTTCGATGTGGCGTCCTTCGAGGCGGCGCGCTCGGCCACGGCCCTCCTCCCGGGCGCTCGCCAACATGGTCGCAGCCGCCCGCCAGGTTCGAGCCGAGCTGGTCGGCGAGACGCGGCAGCGAGGGTCGGCGGAGGGCGCCGCCAGGGGAACGCTCGGCGACGCGGGCCGTCCGTGACCGGCCTCGCCGTGTGCTCGGTCCGGGTCGCCGGGCCAGCCGCACACGTGCGGGAGCTCGGGACGGCGCACCGCCAGGGAGCCCGCTCGGTCCACCAGCTCGAGATCCTCCCCGATCCCACCAACCGTCTGCAGCGAGGAAAACCCCTGGCGGACGTGGCCGAGGCTCCTGCGCATCTACCCCGCCCACGAGGAGGGCGGGGAGCGGCTCTTCTCGGTGTCGACCGCCGAGCTCGTCGGAGACGGCGACGGGCACGTGTTGGAGCTGCGCGCCGACCAGGTGCGCGCCGATGCCTCGGCCTGGCGTTGACCGACCGGGGCACCGTCGCCGTCGACGCCGGGTGGGAGACGGACGTCGAAGGGGTCTTCGCCTGCGGGGACGCCGTGAAGGGCCAGAGCCTGGTGGTGCGGGCGATCGCCGAGGGCAGGGTGGCGGCGGCGGCTGTCGACCGCCGCCTCATGGGGACGAGCGACCTCCCGGCGCCGGTGGTCCCAGGACAGCTCCCTCTCCGTTGAGCCGCTGCACAACGCCTGGACCGAGAAAGGAAGGATAAGACGGAGATGGACATTGGTCGGATCGGGATCTGGACGTCGGCCCTCGACCGCCAGAGAGCGCTGGTCGTCCGGCGGGCCGCACGCGAGATCGAGCGGCTCGGGTATGGCGCGCTGTGGGTCGGCGAGGCGAGCCAGCGCGAGGCTTTCGCCAATGCGTCGCTGCTCCTGTCGGCGACCGACCAGCTGGTGGTGGCGACCGGCATCGCCAACATCTGGGCCCGTGATCCGATGGCCATGGCCGCCGGGCAGCGCACCCTGGCCGAGGCATGGGGTGGCCGCTTCCTCCTCGGTCTGGGCGTGAGCCACGACCGCCTGGTCGAGCCCCGGGGCCATCGCTACGAACGACCGCTCACCGCCATGCGCCACTACCTGGACGCCATGGACCAGGCGCCGTACCGGGCGCCGCTGCCCGACTCGGTGACCCTGACCCGGGTGCTTGGGGCCCTGCGCCCTCGCATGCTGGCGCTGGCGTCCGAACGCGCCGGCGGTGCCCACCCCTACCTCGTCCCCGTCGAGCACACCGAACGGGCACGCCGGATCCTCGGCCCGGGGAAGCTGCTCTGCCCCGAGGTGGCGGTCGTGGTCACCTCCGACCGCCAGGTCGCCCGGCGCGTCGCCAGAGCGCACCTCGACGCGTATCTCCGGCTCGCCAACTACCGGAGCAACTTGGCAGATCTCGGCTTCACCGACCGGGACCTGGTGGGAGGCGGCAGCGACCGTCTTGTCGACGCCCTGGTGGCTTGGGGACCCGCGCCGCGGGTTGCCCGCCGAGTCGACGCGCATCTCGACGCTGGTGCCGACCACGTCGCCATCCAGGTGCTCACGCCGAGCCCCGATCGCCTGCCGATCGAGGAGTGGGCCGAGCTGGCCGTTGCTTTGGCGCTCGATCCACGCCCGGCCTCCCCACCGGCGGAGCGGTGAGATTGGTCCAGGCGCTCGAGGGGAGCCGGTAGGCGCCCTGACATGGCTCTACGAACGATCGCCCCCGCCACTGAGGTGGTCGCCGCCAGCCTGGCAGACCTCGGGCTGATCCGACTGTGACGCCTGCCTGGCTCTACGACCTGGCGCTGTGCCTGCACCTGCTCGGCGCCTTCTCGCTCGTATCGGGCACGGTCGTCGCCGCGATGGGCTTCGAGGCGGCGCGGCGACGGAGCAGCTGTGCCGAGATGGCCCTCCTGCTCGGTCTCGCCCGCATCGGCGCCATGCTGGTAGCCGGAGGGCTGCTGTTCGCCGCCGGCTTCGGGCTGTGGCTGGTTGCCCTCGGGCACTGGGGCTACGGCACGCCCTGGGTCGACGCGGCGATCGGCCTCCTCGCCCTGGTCGCCGCGATCGGGTCGGTGGGTGGGCAACGGCCCAAGCAGGCCCGCAAGCTCGCCACCGCCTTGGCCGCCCAGGACCTCCCACCGAATGCAGAGTTGCGCGCCCTTCTGGGCGACCGGCGGGCACTCGTCCTTAACTACCTGGCGACGATGGCGCTCCTGGCCATCATCGTCCTCATGGTCGTAAAGCCCGGCTCACCGCACCAGTAGCCGGCGCCCGGCGCGGACCACGTCCCGGCGCAAAGATCTGCGGAAGCCGGCGGCCGGATGCCGGCAGCGATGCCGCAGATGGCCGTTCAGGCCCGGCACCGCGGAGATCGGGCGGCGGCGCAAGGAGCTCGCACCCGAGATCCACGACGCCTTGAACGGTTCAGCCGGGCGGTGTTCAGCCCCGGCGCCCTGCCGGAGAAGACCAAGCAGCTGATCGCCGTCGCCGGGACCCTCCACACCGACCTCGTGCACGACCCGCTGGGGACCGATCGCGACGGCCAGCCCGTGCACCTGCTGGACATCTGGCCGAACGAACGGGAGATCGACGAGGTGGTGAGCCGCTGCCTGCAGGCGGACATGTTCGCCAAGGACCTGCGGGAGCGATCAAGGCCGACTCACCTGCCGGTCGGTACCTCACCGAGCACGGCGTCGGCCGGCGCGTCCACCGCTCCAACCTCATCGGCAGGGGGTGCTGCCGTTGCAGTTCCCCGAAGGTCACAGCGCCAGCTCGCTCGGCCTCACCGGCGAGGAGACCTTCGAGATCACCGGCATCGACGGCTTCAACGAGGTCGGCGTCCCCGCCACGGTGCGCGTCGATGCCGGAGGGATGGTCTTCGATGCCGTGGTGCGCGTCGAGACGCCCGCCGAGGCCGCCTACTACCGTCACGGCGGGATCCTGCCTTACGTGCTGCGCCAGCTGCTTGGCGACAGCCCACCCGTTACCCACGCGCCCTGGCGTGCCGCGCGCCCTGATCGTCAGGCCCAGCGAGCGACCGAGACGGTCGGATGCTGATGAGTGCCCGAGTCCCTGGCTTCAGGGCCGTGGCGAAGGCTACGGGTTTGGTTGTGCGTCCGACCAGGGCAGTGCTGCACAGGCGAGGCGCGCCGGCCGATCCTCCGCTGTCGGCTTGCAGTTCGCACTGCATCCCTATCCTTCCCTGAGACCGACCGGCACCAGAACCTCTCGAACGTTGTTACGGATGCCCAACGCCATCCGGGCGAGCGCGGTCCGCCGACCTCCTCATCGATCTGAATCAGGAACCCCTTGAGCTCGGCGGCCCGGCGGGGCTACTTGAGCGAGCCGATCACCCTGCCAGTCGCCAAGTCCAAGGCGGTGAACAACGGGGTGGTGTGGTGGTGGCGGACGTAGTCGTGGGATCTCCTCTCGGAGGTGGCGGGCGTCATCGACAGGATCGGCTGGAAGCGGGTGAGCGCCTGGATCCGGGACTTCTCGTCGACGCGGAGCGCCACTCCTTGGGCTTCTCTTCCGGGGTCACTACCACCGTCTGCCCGGCGAGAGAGGTTCAGGAGGTTCGGTGGAGGTGCCCCGCCGGTTGTTCGCCTATCGCGCGCGGACGCCCGAGCACCCGCCGTCTTGATGCCGAGCAGGTGGTCACCGCTGCCCGCTGCCACGCAGACTGCCATGAAGCCCCGAATGCTCCGGTCGGCCCTTTCGGGGTGTAAGCGTTGGCGCTCAGGCCCGGTATGTCGAGCAGCCGGATACCGACGGTGGGCGTCGGCGGCTCATCGATGTCGTCCCTCGACCCCTTGGTGTCGCTAGGCCGTAAGACCCAAGGCGTCGGAGCGACCGAGGATCTCGTCGAGGGCCGCGTCGAGCTCTGCAGCGAGCGGATCGGGCCGCGACCGCCGGCAGCTGG
>DAHUZE010000027.1 GCA_027306755.1 Acidimicrobiaceae bacterium
CGGCGGCGGCCCGGAGCGCGCCGCCCGCGCTGCGGTAGTCCACGGGCTCGCCGGAGAAGCCGCCCGCGCTGACGGCGCCGCGGTCGGACGCAACTCGTCGCCGGCCTGAGCCGGGCACGTCCGTCACGACCCGTCCTCCGACGGTGTGCTGCCGCACGGCGGCTGACGCCCCGTCAGGATGCGGCGCCACCGGCGCGGGGGCTTGCGCTCACCCGGGCTGCTCCTCGCCTGCCCATGCCGCGATGCCGCCGGCCAGGCTGGCAGAAGGCCAGCCGGCGCGGGTGAGCGCCTCGGCCGCTACTGCCGAGCGGACACCAGCGTGGCAGACGACCACGATGGCGCCTTCCAGCGGCAGCTCCCCCGTCCGGTCCCCGAGGTCAGCCAAGGGGATGTGGTGCGCCCCGGGAAACGCTTGCGCCGCCACTTCCTCGGGCTCACGCACGTCCAGGACGAAGACGGCCTCGCCGGCGGCGATCCGGGCTCGCAGCTCGCTGGGTTGGACTTCGGCGACCATGCCACCTCCCGTGTTGGCGGGCCGCCCTTCCTCCTGCGGACCGCGCCGCAGTTCTACCGTGGCGCGACCCGCGCCCGGCCGGCGGCAACCACCCTCGCATCCCGCAGGCGGGGACGGTGCCCGTGGAGCCGGGACGGTGCCCGTGAAGGGAGCCGGCGCGGTGCCCATGAAGGGAGCCGGCGGGGCCCGTTGGTACGCTGGCGATGGTGGGTTCCGCGCGCAGCCTGCTCGACGACGACGAGGAGGTGCTGGCCGAGGTCCGGCCCCACGTGGTGTACGTACTGCCGCCGCTGGCGGTGGTGGCCGTGGCCGTGGCGCTGACGGTGGCCGTGCGCTTCCCTTCCGCCCCCATCGCGGTGGCGTGGCTCCTGGCCGCCATGATCCTCGTGCCGTCCCTGTGGGCAGGAGCTCGCTTGCTGCGCTGGAGGTCGACCCGGTTCCTCGTCACCGAGAACCGGCTGGTGTATCGCCGGGGGGTTTTCGGGCGCGACGTCGTCCAGCTGCGCCTCCAGCGGCTTGCCGAGGTTCATTGCACCCAGAGCGTCATCGGACGCGTCATCGGGTGCGGCCGGCTCGTGTTCGAGGTGGCTTCGGGGGACGGCCCGCTGGTCGTGGAGGACGTGCCGCGGCCGCGATCGGTCCAGCGGCTCATCACCCGAACCCTCGACGAGATGGAGCCGCCGTACGGGCCGACCCCTCGGGGTGTTCCCTCTCCGGGCTCGCCCGGTCGCACCTGGACGCAGACGCCGCCGCACGGCGTGGCCGCGCCGGCCGCCACCGCCACCGCCGCCGAGTTCACACCGGCATCGGTGCCCGGCCGCCTCGTGCAGCTGGACGAGCTGCGGCGACGGGGGATCATCTCGCAGGCGGAGTTCGCGGCCAAGAAGGCGGAGTTGCTCCACCGGTTGTGAGGGGCGACCACGTGCCGCACGGCCGCCCCAGATTGGAGCACCTCGTCTCCATCCCCACCCGCCCCGCCGGCGGCACGGCGGCCGACGTGGAGGGGGTGGACCTGTCGGGCGCACGCTGCCGGTTGCCGCTGGGCACGGACCGCCGGCGCACCGTCCTCCTGTTCCTCGGGACCTCCTGCGACGGGTGCCGCCCTTTCTGGCTCGCAGCTGGTGCTCCCGGTGCGCTGGGCCTCGCGCCCGGAGACGGCGTGGTGGTGGTGGCCCGCCCGGCCCCGCCCGAGGATCTCTGCCTGCTGCGGTCCCTGGCGAAGGCGGACCGCCGGCCCGGCGCGGTGGTCCTCTCGGATGCTGCCTGGCGCGACTACCGGGTCCAGGGACCGCCCTTCTTCGCGTTGGTGGAGGAGGGTCGGGTCACGACCGAGGGCGTTGCATGGAGCGTGCAGCAGGTGGAGGCGGACGTACGCCGTGCCCTGGGGCGTGCCGGGACGGACGTCGGCGGCGTGCGGCCGGCAGTCACAGGGATCCCGGACGCTGACGGGATGGGAGGAGCAGGGGAGTGATGCAGACGCAGCTGTTCACCGTTCGGACCGGCTCGCGACCGGTACCGGCACCAGCACGGGACCCGCGGCCACGGGGCCGACCATCTGCTGCCTGTGTTCGTGCAACCGCTGCTCCTGCTGCCGGTCCTGGACGGGCGCCTGCAGCTCGGCACGTGGCAGTCGGTGGTGGTCGTGGACCCCAACGTCGACAACGCAGAGCGCCACATCCGGCGCTCGTGGGCTGCCGGATCCTGATGACCGGTCCGCCCGGCCCCCGTTCAGGTGATACACCCTTCCGTCATGCTGTCCCCAGCGAACATGAGCACGGGAACCGGCGGGGCCGGATCGGAAGGGGACGGCAATGCGAACCATCACGGTGGAGTGCGAATCCTGCGTCATGCGGGACACCGACGCCTGCGCGGACTGCGTCGTGACGTTCCTGGTCGGTCGCGAGCCTGATGACGCCGTCGTCATCGACGCCGACGAGGCGCGGGCCATGCGCATGCTGGAACAGGCCGGACTTCTGCCGAGCCTCCGGTTCCGGGCCACCGCCAGCTGAGCCCGGGGCGCGCCACTGATATGGCGCGCCACCTGTTGGTCACCAACGACTTCCCGCCCAAGGTCGGCGGGATCCAGGCCTACCTCTGGGAGCTCTGGCGTCGGCTTGATCCCGAGCGATTTGTGGTCCTCACCGCCCGGTCGCACCCCGACGCAGCGGCGTTCGACGCCGAGCAGGCGACCCGCGGGGTGCGGATCGAACGGGTGCCGGGGCCGATCCTGTACTTCCCGACGCCTCGCAACGGGGACCGCGTGCGAACCCTCGCCCGCGAGGTGGGTGCGTCGCTCGTCGTGCTGGACCCCGCGCTCCCGCTCGGCCTCCTCGGACCTTCCCTCGGGATCCCCTACGGCGTGGTCCTGCACGGAGCCGAGGTCACCGTGCCCGCCCGGGTGCCGGCCAGCCGCGAGCTGCTCGCCTCGGTGCTGGCGCGCTCGTCCCTGGTGGTGTCGGCCGGCCGGTACCCGTCCGAGGAGGCCGCCCGCCTCCTGGCCCGGACGGCCTGCCGCTCCGGACGCCGCCCGTCGGCCCCGCACCACGTCGTGGTTCCCCCCGGGGTCGACTGCAGCCGGATCGTTCCCCTTACGGTGCAGGACCGGGCCGCCGTCCGTGCGCGCCTGGGGCTGCCGGTGGGCGGCCCGCTCGTTGCCAGCGTCAGCCGGCTGGTGCCCCGCAAGGGCATGGATGTCCTGGTGGAGGCGGCCGCCCGCCTGGCCCCGTCGTTCCCGGACCTCACGGTGGCCATCGCCGGCGCCGGCCGGGACGCCGATCGCCTGGCGGCCCGCGTCCGGCGATCGGGCGCGCCGGTCCGGCTCCTGGGGCGGGTGCTCGAGCAGGACAAGATCGACCTGCTGGGCGCGGCCGACGTGTTCGCCATGGCCTGCCGGAACCGGTGGGGCGGCCTGGAGCAGGAGGGGTTCGGCATCGTCTTCTTGGAGGCCGCAGCGGCCGGCACCCCCCAGGTGGCCGGGGACAGCGGCGGTGCCGCGGACGCGGTGCTCGACGGGGAGACCGGGTTCGTCGTCCGCCACCCCGAGGACCCCGCCGCGGTGGCGAGCGCGCTGAGCCGCCTGCTGGCCGGCGATGAGCTCCGCCGGCGCATGGGCGAGGCGGCCCGGAAGCGGGCGACGGGGGAGTTCGACTACGACGTCCTGTCGGCAAAGCTGGCCGCGGCCCTTTCCGCCGTGCAAGGCTGAGCCACCAGCGCGAGGAGGCAGGAATTGGCGGAGCAGGCCACGGAGCACACCACGGTGTCGGCACCCCCGGAGCGGTGCTACGCGGTCGTGACCGACATCGAGCGGTACCCCGAGTGGGCGGCCGACATCAAGCACGTGGAGGTTCGGTCCCGGGATGCCCAGGGGCGCCCGGTCGAGTGCGCCTTCCGCGCTGCGGCGTTCGGCCGGAGCACCAGCTACACCCTCCGCTACGACTACTCGGACGCGCCCCACGCCCTGGCCTGGCGGCTGACCGAGGGCGACATCACCACCAAGCTGGACGGCCGGTACGTGTTCGACGCCGCCCACGGCGGCGGGACCGATGTCACCTACCACCTGGAGGTGGAGCTGCGGGTGCCCATCCCGGGGTTCATCAAGATGCGGGCCGCCAGCCGGATCATGTCGACCGCACTGCGCGAGTTGAAGGTGCGCGTCGAAGCGACCCGGTGACCGGTACGGCCGGCCGAGGTGCCCCGGACGCGGTCGCCCCGGACGCGGTCGCCGTGGGCGTGGACGTGGGGGGGACCAAGCTGCTCGGAGTCGCCCTGTCGGCAGAGGGGGCCGTGCTCTCCGAGCTGCGGGTGGCGACCCCCCAACCCACCGTGGACCCGGCCACGGCCAGGAGCCGGCGCGACCAGGGAGCGGTGGCGGACGCGGTGGCCCTGCTCGTCCGGGAGCTCCAACGCGAGCACGGCACCGGCCCCGTGGGGGTGGGCATCCCCGGAATGCTGGACCGTTCAGGGATGCTGCGGTTCTCGCCCCACCTGCCCGGCTCTGCACCCGGCGACGTCCGGGCAGCCCTGGTGGAGCGGCTTGGTGCGGGCCTGCTGCACCTGGACAACGACGCCAACTGTGCCGGGTTGGCCGAGCTCACGTTGGGAGCGGCCCAGGGGGCCGGCACGGCCCTCCTGGTCACCCTGGGCACCGGCATCGGCGGGGCGGTCATCGTGGGCGGGTGCGTCCAAGGCGGGGCGTACGGGCTGGCCGGGGAGATCGGTCACATGGTGGTGGACCCGGCCGGACCGCTGTGCCCGTGCGGACGCCGGGGCTGCTGGGAGCGGTACGCGTCGGGCGCCGGCCTGGCCCGCCTGGCCCGGGAGGCGGCGCTGGCCGGCTCGCTGTTCGAGGCGGTCGCCCTGGCCGGGGGGGACCCCGAGCTGGTGCGGGCCGAGCACGTGGCCACGTCCGCGGCCGGCGGCGACGCCGGCTCCCTGGCCGTCATGGAGACCCTCGGCTGGTGGGTGGCGTTGGGGCTGGCCAACCTGGTGGCGGTGCTGGACCCCCAGCGAGTCGTCGTGGGCGGCGGCCTGGCCGAGGTGGGGGAGATGCTCTTCGCCCCCACCCGCCGAGCGTTCCTGGAACTGGTAGAGGGGGGGAGCCACCATCCGGAGGTGCCGATCGTGCCGGCCCGGCTGGGCGAGCGGGCCGGGGCCATCGGCGCCGCACTTGGGGCACGGGCCATGGCTGGCCTGGATTGTGCTGACCCCGGTGGGGCCGCCCACGTCGGGATCGACCGCCGTGGAGCCGGCAGCAGTGCCGGCGGCGGTGGAGCCGGCAGCAGTGCCGGCGGCGGCGAGACGGCAGGCTGAGCGGTGCGCACCGGGGTGCTGTTGCCGGTGTTCCAAGACGACGCCGGGCCGGCGTTGGCTGCGGCGGCCGCCGCCGAGCGGGCCGGGGTGGACGGGGCCTTCTGCTACGACCACGTGTGGCCGATCGGCCAGCCACACCGGCCGGCCCTGGCGCCGTTCCCGGTCCTGGCCGCCGTGGCCGCCTCCACCCGGCGCCTGGTGGTGGGACCCCTGGTGGCCCGGGTGGGCCTCGTGCCCGACGAAGTCCTGCTCTCCGAGCTCGCCACCCTGGCCGCAGTGGCGCCGGGCCGGGTCATCGCCGGCCTTGGCACCGGGGACCGGATGAGCGCGGGTGAGAACGAGGCCTACGGGTTGGCCTTCCCCCCGGCCGCCGCGCGCCGGGCATCCCTGAGGGCCTGCGCGTCCGCCGCCGCCGGGTGGGGCCTGCCGGTCTGGATCGGGGACGGGTCCCCGGCAACTCGCCGCATCGCAGGTGCAATGGGCGTCGCTCTCAACCTCTGGGACGCCCCGCTGGCGACGGTGGCCGACGAGGCCGGGCGGGCCGAGGTGACCTGGGCCGGACCGGCTCCCGAGAACCTGGCAGGGATGGTGGCCGATCTGGCCCGGGCCGGAGCCACCTGGGCCGTCTTTGCCGGACCCCTGGACGTAGCGGCCCTGGCGGCGGCGGGTCGGCGGTGCGCCCCGGAGGCCGGCGGAGGCCGGCGGCGGTAGCGTTGCCCGTGGCCTACTGGCTGCTGAAGGTGGTGCTGACGCCGGTCTTGCGCCTGTTGTGGCGGGTGCGGGTCGAGGGCCTCGAGCACGTCCCTGCCCGTGGTCCTGCGGTGGTGGCGGCCAACCACCAGTCGTTCTGTGACTCGCTGTTCCTGCCATTGGTGGTGCCCCGGAAGGTCACCTACCTGGCCAAGGCCGAGTACTTCGACAAGGCCAGGACGGCCTGGTTCTTCCGGGCCGTGGGGCAGATCCCGATCCGCAGGGGCGGGGGGAGGGAATCCGACCGAGCTCTGGAGACGGCCAAGGGCGAGCTTGCCGCCGGCCGGCTCATCGCGCTGTACCCCGAAGGCACGCGTTCGGTCGATCAGTGGGTGCACCGGGGCCGGACCGGGGTGGCCCGTCTGAGCAGGGAGTGCGGGGTGGCGGTCGTCCCGGTCGGCATCTCCGGCACGGCGGACGTCCAGCCCGTGGGGGCCCGGATGCTCCGGCCGGGGCGTACCGTCACGGTGCGCTTCGGGCCGCCGCTGCGGATGGAGCCCGCAGCCGATGCGGCCGATCCCATGTCCGACCACGACCACCGCCGCTGCCGGACCTTCACCGACCAGCTCATGCAAGAGATCGCCCGGCTCTCGCACCAGCCGTACGTGGACGAGTACGTCCCGCCGCGGCGCAACGGGCCTGTGGTCGCCGACCCCGGTCGCCTCCGGGCGCCCGGCATGAGGGGCGACGGCCTGGCGGCGCCGGCCGGGGAAGTGGAAGCGGACCCCGTCGGAGGCGGCGCACCCCCGGCGTAGGCTTTGCCGATGCCCCGGTACCTCGTGCGCGTCCGGCTGCTCGACCGCCCGGGAGCGCTCGGGCTCGTGGCCAGCCGGATCGGCGCGGTGGGCGGGGACATCGTGGCCATCAACATCCTGGAGCGGTCCGGTGGCACCGCCATCGACGAGTTCGTAGTCGAGCTGGCAGGCGACGAGCTGGTCGGGCTGCTGCGCCACGAGATCCACGAGGTGGACGGGGTGGAGGTGGAGGCCCTCCAGCGCCTGGCCGTCGAGGGCGTCGCCCGGGGCGAGCTCTAGGCCGAGAGGCGATCAGCCCCCTCCCGAGGCCCCGCCGTGCTCCGCAGGCTCGTCCCGTGCCCAATGGCGGCTGCGCTCGACGGCACGGCACCACGAGCCGTAGGCGGCGTCGGCCGCCTCCTTGCCGCCGGTAGGGCCGAAGACCCGTTCTGGGCGCCAGACCGTTGCCGCCTCCTCGGGCGATCCCCACACCCCCTCGGCCAGACCGGCGAGCAGCGCCGCCCCTAGGACGGTGGACTCCGTGCACCGAGGCCGGACGACGGGCAGCTGGAGCTGATCGGCCTGGAGCTGGAGGAGCAGGTCCATGACCGATGCGCCGCCGTCGGCCCGCAGCTGTTCGCATCGGGACCCGAGCGCCCGGGACATGGCGTCGATCATGGCCCGGACCCCGTAAGCCATCGCCTCCACCACCGAGCGGGCCAACTGTGCCCGCCCCGCGCCGGGGGCAACCCCCAGCACCGCGCCCCGAGCCCGGGCGTCCCACCAGGGGCTGCCCAGACCGCTGAAGGCCGGCACCGTCAACAGGCCGCCGCTGTCGGGGACCGAGGCGGCCAACGGACCGATCTCCTCGGCAGAACCGATGATGCCCAGCCCGTCGCGCAGCCACCGGATGGCGGCGCCCGACACGAACGTCGAGCCCTCCAGGGCGTAGGCGATGCCGCCTCGGCTGCCGAGATCCCACGCCGGAGTGACGAGGAGGCCCTCGGGCGCGGGTGGGGGGGTGGTCCCGGCGTGGGCGAGGGCGAAGCTGCCGGTCCCGTAGGTCACCTTGGCCAGGCCCGGTCGGATGCAGGCCTGGCCGAAGAGGGCGGCGTGCTGGTCTCCGGCCACACCGCTCACCGGGACCCCACCAAGACCGGGCGGCCCGACGTCGGGTGCGACCCGCCCCAGCCGCCCGCAGGACGGGTGCACCTCGGGGAGGGAGGAGGAGGGGACGCCGAAGAGCTGGCAGAGGTCCTCCGACCACCGCCGGGCGGAGATGTCGAACAGCATGGTGCGCGCCGCGTTGGTGGCGTCGGTGGCGAAGACGCCGCCGGCCGTCCCGCCCGTCAGGTGCCAGAGCACCCAGCTGTCCACCGTGCCGAGGGCCAGGGACGCGGAGCGCTCCACGCCGCCGGCGCCGAGCATCCACTCGAACTTGGTGGCCGAGAAGTACGGGTCGAGCACCAGCCCCGTGCAGGCTCGGACGGCGGGGAGGTGCCCGGCCCCGGCCAGCTCCTCGCATCGCCTGGCCGTCCGGCGGTCCTGCCAGACGATCGCCGGCCCCAGAGCCCGGCCCGTGGCCCGGTCCCAGGCGATCGCCGTCTCCCGCTGGTTGGTGAGGCCGATCGCCGCCACGGCGATGCCGTCCTGAGCGAGCCGGGTGGCCACCTCGCCCAAGACCTCGGTGACCAGGCGCCAGATCTCGTGGGGGTCGTGCTCGACCCAGCCCGGCCGCGGGAAGTGCTGGGGCAGCGGCCGGTAGGCGGCGCACGCGGGAGCCCCCTCCTCGTCGAAGGCGGAGGCCCGGATCCCCGTCGTCCCGGCGTCCACCGCCACCACGACTGCCACGGCTGGGCACGCTATCGGGGGCTGCGGAGCCCGCACCGCCACAGGCGCAAACCTTCGCGAACGCCCCCGGAGCAGGGCAGCTGCCAGCCGGTAGCCGTTGACAACCGCGTAACTACAGTGCTGTAATGAACCCCACTATCTCGTGTCCTCGACGGGACCGACCACAAGATGTAGTGGTCGCCCCCGTCGACGTCGTGGACGGGGGCGGGGGGTGGGCATCGGTTGCCCAGGGTCCGAGCGCGGACCCGGTGGTCCCGGAGCCTCGGGCGCCGGCGGCCTCGGGCGGCCGGTGCGCGGGGCAGGGGCAGGCGAGCGAGCACGAACGAGGACGAGGAGCACAGGGCAATGGCCATCGCACCGCAGCGAGCCGGGATCGGCATCCGCCGGCACTTCACCACTGAGGGCGTCCACCCGTACGACGAGGTGCGGTGGGACCGGCGTGACGCCCGGATCACCAACTTCCGGGACGGGACCGTCGCCTTCGAGCAGCGCGGGGTGGAGGTTCCGGCGAGCTGGAGCCTGAACGCCACCAACATCCTGGCGCAGAAGTACTTCCGCGGGACGCTGGGCACGCCCGAGCGCGAGTGGTCTCTCAGGCAGGTGGCCGACCGGGTGGTCGACACCCTGACGGCGTGGGGGGTCAAGGACGGCTACTTCGTGGACGACAACGAGGCTGCCATCTTCGGTGACGAGCTCAAGTACCTGATCATCCACCAGAAGGCGGCGTTCAATTCGCCGGTCTGGTTCAACATCGGGGTGCGGGGCGTGCCCCAACAGGGCTCAGCGTGCTTCATCCTGAGCGTCGAGGACTCCATGGACTCGATCCTCAACTGGTACACCGAGGAAGGCGTGATCTTCAAGGGCGGCTCCGGCGCCGGCGTCAACCTGTCCCGGATCCGTTCGTCGCACGAGCTGCTGAAGGGCGGGGGCACGGCGTCGGGCCCGGTCAGCTTCATGCGCGGGGCCGATGCGTCGGCCGGGACGATCAAGTCGGGCGGCAAGACCCGGAGGGCCGCCAAGATGGTCATCCTGGACGCCGACCACCCGGACATCGAGGACTTCATCTGGTGCAAGGCGATCGAGGAGCGCAAGGCCCGGGTGCTGCGGGACGCCGGCTTCGACATGGACCTGGACGGCGCCGACAGCCACTCCATCCAGTACCAGAACGCCAACAACTCGGTGCGTATGACCGACGAATTCATGCAGGCGGTGCTTGACGACGACACCTGGTCCCTGACCGCCCGCACGGACGCCTCGGTGGTCCGTTCCGTGAAGGCCCGTGACCTCTTCCGCCAGATCGCCCATGCCGCGTGGGAGTGCGCGGACCCCGGGATCCAGTTCGACACCACCATCAACGCCTGGCACACCGCCCCGAACGCGGGCCGGATCAACGGCAGCAATCCCTGCTCGGAGTACATGCACCTGGACAACTCTGCCTGCAACCTTGCCAGCCTGAACCTCCTTACGTTCCTCGGCGAGGACGGCGGGTTCGACGTCGAGGGCTTCAAGGCTGCCGTCGCGGTCGTGTTCACGGGCCAGGAGATCATCGTCGGCAACGCCGACTACCCGACCGAGGCCATCGGTGAGAACTCCCGGAAGTTCCGGGAGCTCGGGATCGGCTATGCCAACTTGGGCGCCCTGCTCATGGCCAACGGCCTTCCCTACGACTCCGACGGCGGCCGCGCCTGGGCCGCGGCCATCACCGCGCTCATGACCGGTCACGCCTACGCCACCTCGGCCCGCACCGCGGGGCGCCTTGGGCCGTTCGCCGGCTTCCACGCCAACGCCGAGCCCATGGTGAAGGTCCTGCGGATGCACCAGGCGGAGGCGGCCAAGGTTGACGAGGAGCTGGTCCCGCCCGAGCTGCTCTCGGCCGCCCAGGAGGCGTGGGACGAGGCAGTGGAGCTGGCCGAGCAGTTTGGCGTGCGCAACTCGCAGGCGAGCGTGCTGGCGCCCACCGGGACCATCGGCCTGCTGATGGACTGCGACACCACCGGCGTGGAGCCCGACCTCGGGCTGGTGAAGACGAAGAAGCTGGTTGGCGGGGGGAACATGTCGATCGTCAACCAGACGGTGCCCCGAGCGCTTCGCCAGCTCGGCTACGGCGCGGACCAGGTGGACCAGATCGTCGCGTACATCGACGAGCACAAGACCATCGTGGGGGCTCCGCACCTCTCGAGGGAGCACCTGCCGGTCTTCGCCTGCTCGATGGGCGACAACACGATCCACTACTCGGGCCACGTGCGGATGATGGGCGCGGTGCAGCCGTTCATCAGCGGCGCCATCTCCAAGACCGTCAACATGCCTGAGGACGTGACGGTGGAGGACGTGGAGCAGCTGCACATCGACGCCTGGCGACTGGGGATCAAGGCGGTCGCCGTCTACCGCGACAATTGCAAGGTCGCCCAGCCCCTGTCCACCACCAAGAAGGAGGGCGGCGACGTCGCCCCTCCGGGGTCAGATGCAGAGGCCCGCGACCGGGCGGTGGCGGCCAGGATCGCCGAGCTGGAGGAGGCACTGGTCCACGAGCGCGAGCGCCAGGCCACCCCGGTTGTGGTGGGGGCGGTGCGCGAGCGCCTGCCACGCCGCCGTCGTTCGAACACCTTCGCCTTCCGGGTTGCCGACTGCGAGGGGTACGTGACCGTGGGCGAGTACGAGGACGGGCGCCCCGGTGAGGTCTTCGTGAAGGTGTCCAAGCAGGGATCCACCCTGGCCGGCATCATGGACGCCTTCTCGATCTCGATCAGCCTGGGCCTCCAGCACGGGGTGCCCCTGGCCACCTACGTCCGCAAGTACTCGAACATCAAGTTCGAGCCGGCGGGCATCACCGACGACGCGGAGCTGCGCATCGCCACCAGCCTGGTCGACTACATCTTCCGTCGTCTGGCGCTGGACTACCTGACCTACGAGGAGCGGCTGGACCTGGGGGTGCTGTCGACCTCGGAGCGGACCCAGCCGACCCTGCCCGGCGTGGAGGAGAGCGCCACGCCGTCGGTCGGGATCACCGACGCCGGTGTGGCGGCGGCCGAGCATGTGGCGGAGGTGCGCCCCGCCCCCCGGGCAGCGGGAAGGGACGCAGCGGCCACCCTGTTCCGAGCCGAGCAGCGGGACGCCCCCTTCTGCTACAGCTGCGGCAACGTGATGCAGCGTGCCGGTTCGTGCTACGTGTGCTCGAGCTGCGGCTCGACCAGCGGGTGCTCGTGATGTGATTCGCGCTTTGTGTCGCCACCCTCAGCCGCGAACTGCTTCCCCTACGTCTGCAAGGAGCCCCCAACCGGGGAATCCACAAGATGGACGCTGC